>CAYNVT010000020.1:0-43423 GCA_964400685.1 uncultured Bacteriovoracaceae bacterium
TTGCCATAGGCTCTTCCGAAGAAGACAACCCGGTCATAAGGACAGTGGGATCAAAGCCTGAATTTTCATTTGCCCCGAAAGAGCACTGGGATATCGGCGAAAGTCTTGGAATCCTCGATTTCAAACGCGCCGCAAAGATCACCGGGGCGCGTTTCTGTCTGAACTGGGGTGCCGGCGCCAAAATGGAAAGGGCCCTTATCAACTTCATGCTCGATGTTCACACAAAAGAGCACGGCTGCACCGAGGTGTGGACGCCTTTCATGGCCAACCGCGACAGCTTCACCGCAACCGGACAGCTTCCCAAATTCGAGGAAGACCTTTTCAGGACAGACGATTATTTCCTGGTGCCGACAGCAGAAGTGCCTGTGACCAACATATACCGTGATGAGACCCTGCCCGAGGATAAACTTCCGATAAAACTTGTGGCGTATACCCCGTGCTTCAGGCGCGAGGCGGGCTCATATGGCAAGGACACGCGCGGGCTTATCCGTCAGCACCAGTTCGACAAGGTTGAGCTCGTACGCTTCGCCCATCCGGACCATTCGTTCATTGACCTCGAAGAGCTGACCAGTGAGGCTGAGGACATACTCAAAAAGCTCGGGCTTCATTACCGTGTCATCTCGTTGTGCACCGGTGATCTCGGTTTTTCATCCGCCAAGACATATGACCTCGAGGTCTGGATGCCTGGTCAGGGCGTTTTCAAAGAGATCTCTTCCTGCAGCTGCTTCACTGACTTCCAGGCAAGGCGAGGCGGCATGCGATACAAGTCTCCCCAGATGAAAAAGAGCGAATTCTGCCACACGCTTAACGGCAGCGGCCTTGCTGTCGGAAGAACGCTCGCGGCCATACTCGAAAACTATCAGAACGAAAACGGAACCGTCAGAGTTCCCGACGCATTGAAGCCCTACATGGGGCTTGACCTGATAGAGCCAATACGTTAGAAAGTTTTGAAGCGGAGGAATGGCCGAGCGGCTGAAGGCGGCGGTCTTGAAAACCGTTGTATCGCAAGATACCGTGGGTTCGAATCCTACTTCCTCCGCCAGATTAAATAGTCAGAGCAAGCGTGAGATGGAAATTATTATAAGATATCCTGCTTTTTCTGATTAAATACGGAGAGATGGCCGAGTGGACGAAGGCGTTCGCCTGCTAAGCGAATGTAGGGCCAAAAGCTTTACCGAGGGTTCGAATCCCTCTCTCTCCGCCAGCCTTTCTGATAATACCATTCAAATATGACTCCGCATGAGGAGGAAACATGACCTATACTTCAGCCCGCATTTCAAAGAAAAATTTTATTGTGCAGGAGATCATATTAATTTCTTCTTTTTGCTCCATGCTGATGTTTGACTGCGCAGCATTTGCCGGGACGAACACCAGCATTTTAAATAAAGCCGGGATTCCTGAAAAGGCTGTCATCGCACACAGAGGCGCTTCATTTTTTGCCCCTGAAGAAACGGAACCGGCTTATATTCTGGCCCGTGAACTCGGGGCTGATTATCTTGAATTTGACATCCAGCTCACATCGGACGGGGTACCTGTACTTTTTCATGATGATACACTCGTGAGTACCACAAACGTGGCGGAAGTTTTTCCTCAGAAAGAAAACGCAGCGGTTTTCGCATTTACGCTGGCCGAGCTGAAAAGCCTCGATGCGGGTTCCTGGTTCAATATCAAATACACAGACAGGGCGAGGGCTTCTTATAAAAATCTTCGGATCCTCACCCTTGAAGAGGTAATCAAAATCGCATCGTCAGGCAGGCCCGGGCAGAGGCTTTATATAGAAAGCAAGAACCCTGAAGCGACTCCGGGCATCGAGGAAAAGATAGTTTCTCAATTGAAAAATGCCGGCTGGCTCGATAAAACAAAGGTGGTCTTTCAGTCCTTCAGCCTGGAAAGCCTCATGCGATTTAAAGAGCTTGCCCCTGAAATATCCAGGGTTTACCTCGTAGATGAAAAAATGGAAAAAGATGCAGGATGGGGTAAAATAACAAAAGATGCAGCGGATAATGCAAACGGCATCGGACCTTCAGGGTATATAGCCTGGCCGTGGAACATCAGGAACGCACATAAAAGAGGGCTTATTGTCCATGTCTACACAATCAACGCCCGGTGGCAGGCAAGATTGATAAATCTTTTCGGTGCGGACGGAATCTTTACGGACAGGTGTGACATGCTTTTAAGGCATTATGGCCGAGATATAAAAACCGATCCTGCCGGTATACTTAAAAAATACGGGTATTGAGAATGATCCCGGGCAAAGCGTTTATTATCGGCAATTCCGATGGGATCGGACTGGCTCTCACCCTTGAACTCCTGAACAGGGGCTGGCGAATAAGCGGCTTTTCCCGAAGCTCATCGCCTGTAAAACATGACGCTTATTCGCATACTGTTATCAGGGTAGAAGATGAAGAATTCTCTTCAGTTCTGAAATCCGCCATTGAAATAGAGGCTGCCGACCTGTGCGTTTATTGCGCCGGAATAGGAGAGATGCTCGACCTTTCCAATATGAATGACGAAGAAAAAATCTTTGAAGTCAATCTTCTTGGTATGGTCAAAGCGGTCTCCTGTGTGATTCCAGCAATGGTAAAAATGGGAAAGGGTCATTTCATCGGCCTTTCAAGCCTGGCGGATGAGATACTTGCCCCTGATTCTCCGAGCTACAGCGCCTCAAAAGCAGGATTTTCAAACTACCTCGAAGGTCTCTCGCTTGCAGTGCGACCCAAGGGTGTTCATATAACGAATGTACGATTCGGTTTTGTCGATACAAAGATGGCAAAGGGGACTTTTTTCCCTTTCATGATGAGCACGAAAAAGGCGGTTGGCCACCTGATAAGGTGCATTGAAAAAAGGCCAGTCCGGTATTCAGCTCCTTTTAAAATGATGCCCATCGTCAAAATATTAGGCATGGTTAACAGGATAAAGACCATACTTTAATCGTATCCCTTCTTCATGAAAAATCGCCTGTTCTATGGTTTCTATACCATAGATGTTAATGGTCAAACGGTAACAGCCTAACACTTCAATATAAGTTACGCTATGTAATTACAGCAGGTTGCCTTATCCTCTCCTTTGGCACAAATCTGGCAGTATATATTGTATTAAACCCAGGAGGAGACATATGCTGGCAGCCAGAAAGACCAAAGAGATATGCAAATGCGGAAATTATCCAGTGGCATATTGCGAAGAATGCGGTGAGCCTTTGTGCGGTGAGTGCATGAAGACGGAAATAACGGGAATCGAGACAAAAAAGATCTCACAGAAAAATTTCTGCGCCAAATGTCATGCCGATCCTATCGTAAACATCTGGGGTTCTACATACTGGCCGAAACTGGCGGGTATGTTCTTATAAAAAACAACTCTGTTCATTTACCTCCCAATTTACCAGGGCTGCCGCGCAGAAGCCGGGCAGCCTATTTTTATCAGAACTTTTCAGTTTTTTTAGCAGATTTTTCTTCTCCAATGTGTCAGGTTAAACTTTAAAAACGGTTAAGGTCTTTATGACAGGATTCTATTTCCCAGTTAATCAGAAGTTCGTTAATGTGAAGCCAAAACCCTGTGATATGGCTTCTTTCAAACCCCGTTCATCATGGGACGGGTGGTTCGCTATTGCGATCTTCCCCCAAGGGTGCGAGCTTCTCTGGCTCAAGGCACATATGTTTATGCGCTCATGCGGGGAAAAGATGCACCCTGTTGCCTCTTTTGAGGGAATGGACCGGCACTCCGAACTGATGATCTCTTACGCAGGAGCTCATGACCTGCATGTGGAAACAGCGAAAATCGATACAAGGAGACTTACTTCAAGCGAAAATCCTTTGACTGTCGAACTTGATGACATCTTTAAATTTGAGGGGACAGAAGGGAATTACCAGATGCATTTCAAAATGCCCGGTACCGGCACAGTTGCCCGCTTCGATTTCATATCTGGATGGCCGCTATGGTGGTCGAAATGGGGAAGTCTCCTTCATTATATCGGACAGCATTCTCAAGTCAGCGCATCGATTCAGGGCAAAGATATAAACACCGGACTGAAGGGCTTCGGCGTGGTTGAGCATGTCTGCGGCTTCTCTCTTCCCTTTGACATAACCAGGCTGCTTCCCATTCATTATCACTGGGACGTGCTTGCATTTCATACGCCCGATGTATCATTCGATTCGGCGGCAGGTCTTTTTCTCGGATATAAATCGAAAGCCTTTATCGGCCTGCGCGCGGCTGCAAAGTTTCCGGACAAATCCGTAACGGCAATGAAAGGCCTTCATGTAAAATACCTTGAAGTTGCTGATGAGGATGACGGAAAAGGTCAGAAAATCAGCATACCTCTGAAATGGCAGGGAAAGATGGAATCAGAAGAAGGGGTATTCAACTACATTGCAAAAAGCAGCACCCCTCTGGCAAAGATAATCCCCGGCGGAGGCATGCAGGGATTCATTTTCGAAGGAGAAATGAAACCGAAAGCAGGGGCTTCCATAATTTTCACAGGCACAGGTTTTTCCGAGTACGGAAATTTTGCCGGGACCCCAATAAAATAAATCCGGTTACTGGAGATCTCATGAACAGTTCATATCAAAGATTAGAGCAGTTTTTCTCACCCCGGCATATTGTAGTGGTCGGTGCGAGCACTAAAAATTTCTGGTTTTCCAATGCAGTGATGAATGCCGCCACTCTGGGATTCAAAGGGTCATTCTACCCGGTGAACCCGTCAGCACAGGAGGTGGCGGGAATAAAGGCATACAAGAGCATCGAGGCGCTTCCCGATGCTCCGTTAGATTTCGCGGTCGTCATGGTCAAGGCTTCACTCGTGAAAGAAACGCTCCGCAGACTTCATTCTCTAGGCATAAAAAATATACTGCTCCTTACATCAGGCTACGCAGAAACAGGGGCACAGGGCAAAGCGCTGCAGCTTGAGCTCACGCAATTCTGTAAAGAAAACGACATCCTGCTTATGGGCCCCAATTGCCTTGGTTTTATCAACCCTCACTCGCGCTCAAGCGTCTTTGTCGGTGGCTCGGTAGAAGGCGTTCCTGCCCCGGGAGGCATTGGCGTTATCGCCCAGAGCGGGGCGACCAGCGAGATACTTGTGAGCAAGCTTATCGGGAAAGGCCTGGGGATATCCATCTATTCGACGACAGGAAATGAGGCTGTGCTTACAGCCGAAGATATACTGAAATATCTTGTGAACGATGCAAACACAAAAATAATCACTGGATTCTTTGAGGGCTTCAGGGATATTGCAAAATTGAAAGCGGTTGCAAAAAACGCCGCAACAAAAGCTATCCCGATAATCATGGTGAAAGTGGGCAGGTCATCTCGCGGAGTGAACATGGCCAGTTCGCATACCGGGGCGCTTGCCGGCGATGATGCGATTATCGACAGCGCCTTGAGACAATTCGGCATTATAAGGGTTGATTCGATAGAAGAAATGGTTGAAACGGCTTCCCTTTTTTCAAGATGCGTGCTTCCAGATGGCGATGGGCTATGCCTATACACGCTGTCCGGTGGACTTTGTGGAATGTATGCGGACCTGTGTGAAAAATACGGCATAAGCCTGCCTGAGCTTAGCGGAAATACAATAGAAAGGCTCAAGAAAATCCTTCCTGAATTTGCGCAGCCTGACAACCCTCTTGATGTGACCGGGTCAGGCTTTCAGTCCGGCCTGGATCAGGTTTTCGACATCCTTCTTGAAGAAGAGCGGATTTCGATAATCGCACCTTTGTGCATATCGCCCCCGGGTCCTGACGATATCTTCTCACCTCGAATAAACAGCGCATTCTTAAGATATTCCGGTTCGGCTGCCAAAACTGTCGTGCCGATTGCTTTCAGGGAAGTGAACGCTTATGCGCGGGATTTTTTCAACGGCCTGAATATACATGTCATGGAGCAGCCGGACATTGGCTTTAAGGCATTGTCACATTTTATAAATTATTCAAAATTCCTGAGGTGCATTTCAGACTGACGCCCAATCAGGCAAGAAAATTAAAAAGCTGTCAGCATTTACTTTGAAGATATAAAAAGGGGCACATGAATGATGCGCCCCTTTACTGCTCATTCACTTCCGGTCGGGCTTCCCTTCCCTTAAGTCCAACCTTCATGCGTTTAATATATTACATTATTTACCTGTCTCTGCACAACTCCCTTGCAATTATTATTCTTCTGATTTCTGAAGTGCCAGCACCTATTTCAAGAAGTTTGGCATCACGCCAGAGCTTCTGTATAGGATACTCAAGGCAATATCCGTAGCCGCCGTGAATCTGTACGCCGTCGCAGCAGACCTTCGTGGCCGATTCCGCTGCAAAAAGGATCGCAGCCGCTGCAAGTTTATCAAGCACCGTGCCTTTTCCGCCCTTCTTTCCGCCGGGACCGTCGGCGAATCGGGCCGCATTGTAAACGAGACCACGCGATGCCTCGACCAGGCAATACATATCTGCAAGTTTGGCCTGAATCATCTCGAATTCCCTGAGCTGTTTTCCGAACTGCTCGCGCTCCTTCGCATACTTGATGGAATACTGCAGACCCTGCTCGGCGGTTCCGAGAGAATTTCCCGAGAGAGTTATCCGCTCGTATGCAAGACCTGATGTGACTATATGCACCCCCATATTCTCTTCAAGAAGCAGGTTCTCGGCCGGTACTTCGACATCCTCATAGCTGAGTTCGACGGTCGGAGAGCCCCTCATTCCGCACTTGCGGAGCTTCTTTGAAACCGTAACCCCTTTTGATTCAGCATCGACAACAAATGCGCTTATGCCGTGAGCACCCCTTTCAGGTGCTGTTTTTGCGTATACAAGGTGCGTCTTCGCCACGGTTCCGTTGGTTATGAACATCTTTGTTCCGTTGATGATATATTTGTCGCCAGATTTTTTCGCCGTGGTCCTCATTCCGCCAAGAGCGTCCGAGCCGGCACCCGGTTCGGTCAGGCAAAGTGCGCCGATTGCATCTCCCGTGCACATGGGGGGAATGTACTTCTGTCTCTGGGTTTCGTTGCCGTTCTTGTAGATGTTGTTTGCGCAAAGATTCGAGTGGGCGGCATAGCTCATGCTGAGCGCAGGCGATATTCTGGCGATCTGCTCTACCGCCAACGTCTGCATCAATATGCCCTGGCCTGCACCGCCGTATGCCTCGCCCAGCGTTATCCCAAGAATGCCCAGGCCGGCGAGTTGTCTGAAGAAATCTTCGGGAAGCTTGTCTTCTTCGTCAATCGCCTCCTGTTTCGGGCCCAGATAATTTTCAGCCCATTTGTAAACCGTGTCGCACAACATTAACTCTTCTGCCGTTAGTGATAACATATTCTTTCTCCTTTTTTTCCGGTAAGGCATGTTTGGATTAGCCGAACCGTTTATTTTAAAATTAAATTAAGTAAAATTGCCTTATGCGGATCAGTCAGGGCCATCCTTCGCCCTCGCGATAAAAAACAACGGACGGTTCAGACAAGAAACTAACCGGATTACCACCTATGAATGCTGCATGTTTCAAGATCTTCCCCCTTTTTCCTTTACCCGCCATAAGGGGCAGCAACTACTAAAACCGGAGCAGGCACCTCAAAATATGACAAAAATACTCTGTTATTGTCAATACTTAATTGACAGTAAATATTAAGTAATGGTATATATTGAATAATACATAAGAGAACCGTTATGGAGACAACATGAATCTTGGGGCTGTACTTAAAAAAAGAAGAAAAGAAAAAGGGCTCATACTTAAGGCTGTGGCTGAAAAAGCGGGAATATCTGAGGGTTTCTTGTCTCAGGTGGAAAACGATGTCAGTTCGCCTTCGGTTGAAACCCTTATCCGGATATGCAACGCTATGGGCATAAATGCAGGCGAGATCATCCGTGAAGCCGAGAAAAAAGAGCGGCTTGTGGTGATACGCAGGGCGGAATGGGAAGAAGATATTGAATTACCCAAATCCGGATTTGTTACCCGCCGCTTTTACACGCCTGAATCGCGGCATATAATCGACAGCTCTGTAATGGTGCTTGAATCGGGCGCATCCATTCCGGGAAGAAAAGGGATTAAGAACAGCCAGGAAATATTATGCGTGCTGAAGGGTTCGGTTGAAGTCTCATGCGGAAATGAAATGGCTCTTTTGCATGAAGGAGATGCCGTTCATTATTATTGGTCGGCACCTGAAAAACAGGTGATCGAGAACAAATCGAAAGACCTTTCTGTTGTGCTTTGGGTTGGCACTTTATAGTTATTCAGCTTTAAACTTTGCTTTATAAAAATACCAATGTTTTGCAGCAGTCTTTAAAAATACTGCAGCAAACAGAATAAAGACTGGGAAGGAGTTTTTTATGATCAAGTTCAGTGAACAGCAGTTAAAGATCCCCAAGTTGATGAGGCCGGTTTATCTGGTTACCTCTGGTCAGTCAAAATTTGACCGTGCATTTCCGGATAAGCGCACTGAGGAATTATGCATTGATGCATTCAACCAGGCAGCCGAGCTCATCAATATGCAACCATCGGAGCTGAAGAAGTACATCCACACATGCTATTACGGACATTTTGCGGACCACTTCGGCGATCAGCTTCTGGGCGAATCGGTAATCCATGACAGGCTGGGATTGGATCCTCTGGGCAACATTGGAGTAAAAACCGGTGGGGCGACCGGCGGTTCGACGCTATGGGAAGCAACTAAAGCGGTTGCATCCGGCTATTCAGACTGCGTGCTTGCAATGGGATGGGAGCGTATGGATGAAGTCCCCACAGATGAAGGAAATTTCCTTATTTCCTGTGCCGCCGATAAGGACTGGGAAGGCCCTCTCGGACACATCTACACCGGATATTACGCTGTCATGGCACAGAAGTACTGGCAGGTATTCGGGAAAAAGGAAGATTCGTTCAGAAGGACATTGGCAGAAATCTCAGTAAAACATCACGGCTATGCTCGTATGAACCCGTACGCACAAGGGCCGATGAAGATCACTGTCGAAGACGTTCTCAAGTCCCCTATTATTGCCGAACCCCTTCGCGCTCTCGACGCATGCCTGATGAGTGTCGGCGCTGCATGCGCAATAATCTGCGATGAAAAGACCGCCATCAAACTGACAAAAGGCACAAAGAACAAACCATTACGCATATGGGTTACAGCCGGCTCGCATACCTTGAGGCCTGCAGACAGACGCGACATGGCGATACCGCTTCTCCCGAATGAAACCGCCAAACAGTACAAAGACCTTGGCGAAAGATTCCCCGGCGGCGAAAGGTATCCCGGATTCACGGGATTCCTGGCGGCACGCATGGCTGCCTACTATGCATACCGTATGACCGGCATAAACGATCCGACCAAGGACCTCGATGTCATTGAGCTTCATGACGCCTTCACCATCAGTGACGTGCAGACATATGAAGACATCGGTATCAGGCCTTACGGAGAGGGAAGGGATTATGTAGAATCCGGAGACTGCTACCATACAAATCCGAAGACGAAAAAACCAGGCAAGCTTCCTTCAAACCTCTCTGGCGGACTGATTGGCTGCATGCACGCAGTCGGAGCAACCGGCATAATGCAGGTATTTGAAATCGCCACGCAGCTCTGGGGCCGCTGGGCGGAAATCCACGGAGACGAGAAGAGATGGAAGGCTTTTGACAGAAAGAAGCCGGCCGACTGGACGGATCTCCAGGTTAAAGGCGCAAAGAGAGCCCTGGCAATCAGCCATGCAGGCGTGGGTTCGCATGTAACGGCGACTATCCTGATGAATCCGGATAATCTTTTAAAGAAAGACGCTTAAAGGAGAACGACTATGGGTAATTTTGCAACCGTTTCGGTTAAAGATAACAAGTACAAGGTAAAGGGAGATTTCCATCATCTGACCCCCAACACTCCTATCAGGGACATGGACAACAAGGGAAAGCTGCTTGGGGTAACAAACCCCAGGGATATGACCTATATACACTCATACGGTGGAGAGGCGATATTCTTTGAGTCGCTGAGCCAGGGAAAACTCATGGCTACCCGCTGTGACAACAAAAAGTGCGAAGCCAAAGGCACCATCTATCAGCCTTTCAGGATTCACTGCATGGATTGCCTCGGGAAGAACACGGTCATCGATATGACTGAAATCGCAAAGAAGACCGCCCGCATTCATACGTTCATGGTCTGTGAGCGCTCGGGTGCATTCAATGTCCTGGACAAGCCAATAAAGTTCATAAACATCGAGTTTGACGGCGTATCCACAATTCTTATGAGCTATCTTGCTGTCGGTACGCCTGAAATGGGTATGAGGGTTGTGCCTATCTTCAAAACACAGGACCCTACCTATACAATACTTGATCTTGCCTGGGTTCCTGAAGGGACAAAGAAGAACAGGCTCCCGCTTGGATTCAGTTTTTAATTTTTAATAATTAATATAAACGCTCCCTGCCGGAAATGTTCATGGCCGGCAGGGACATTCTGCCCTGCCTGGAATATATTCCCGATCATCGTTTTTTGTCTGTTGGCAATATAATGTCTTTAAGGTTATATCGATTACATCATAAATAATAAAACCAAACCATAGGGGCTTTCATGAGAAAATTTATCCTGGGGGTGATTATGGCACTGGCCTTGTTGCCGGATACGGGTTTCGCATACAATAGGGCGTTGCCGCCGAAAGCCGATGTTAAAAAATTGGAGGTTACCTTCAACTCTGAGACTATAAACGCGTATTACCTGATGATTGATGCCCGGACGGAAGATGAGAAAGGGGCGAACAAGGCAGGGGGCGAACTGGGTGGTGCAGTAATTGTCTTTTTCCAGGGGCACGGACAGAGGCCGAATGACTGTTACAAATTCACCGAGCTTCTCGGAGTCCAGAGCAAATCAGGCCTTGTTATCGTTCCCGTTTGTGACACCCCCTATGGCAAAGACCCTGAGTGGCGCGGCGACAAGGGAAAGATGGTTGTGCTGATGGCCATAGTCAGGCACCTTCTCAATGAGTCGGGCGTTTCCATCGACGGTTACAAGCCTATTACCGATATGGAGATAAAAATAAACGGCAAGCCTGTTATATCAGACGCTCAGAATATTAATGCAAAAATTTGTTCGGTCGGCTGGTCGCACGGAGGCATTCTTGCCAGGGAAGTTGCACATAACTATCCAGGCGCAGTAACAGGAATGGCGGGCATCTGTGCGGCCGGATATAAAAAGTGGTGCTGTACCTGCCATTTACTTGCAAGGTTTTCCTGGGAAGGCCTGCATATCGGAACGCTTACCTTCAGCAGACATGCATCCGAAGCTCTTGGAGCCGGCTGGGGTCTTACATGCGGAGTAACCGGTGACGCGGCAAGGTCGGTGCCCGACAGTTTCTCATCGTGCCAGTTTTCAAAGCTGGGCAGGTCATGCAGGGATATAAAGGATTGCACAAGGTATCTTGACGACACCAATGCCGGTATTCCGGATGTTAAAAAAATAACAGTGATATTCGGAAGGCATGATACCTGCATGAATGCCAGAGAATACGGCATAAAAGACCTCGACAATCCGTCCGTGCAGGATGTGGAAGCTTTCTGGAAGACATACTACCCGGCAAATGTTGCGGGCGGCTCGAAACTGACATTCATGATACTTCCCGGCATGCATGTTGGCCCTGTAACTAATAGCGATGTCTATGCGGAGGCGGTGCTCGATGGGCTTGATCAGATTGACAGAGAAAACGCCGCGCTGTTTCCGGCAAATGAAATCAGGGACAAGAATTGACATCGACTAAACGATTACCGTGGGCTGCGATTGCCGTCATCGCCGGGATATTGAGCCTTATTGTTTACAACCATGTCGTTGGTTCAGATGTTCATATCGTAAAAAAGGTCATAGACGGCGATACGATTGTCCTTGATGACGGCAGGCACATCAGGCTTATCGGAGTCGATGCCCCTGAAGTGGATTCTCCCTATCAAAAGGCTGAGCCGTTCGGAGAAGAGAGCAGGGATTACATGAAAAGGCTTGTTGAAAGAAGACTCGTCACTATAAAAACGGGGACCGAGCCTTATGACAAATACGGCAGGACGCTCGCATATGTTTATCTCGGGCCTACAATGGTCAACAGCCGTATTATAAGGGATGGCTATGCAAAGGCATACCGTCGCTTCAGGTTTCCCGAACGGGACCTTTTCATAAGCTATGAAAAAGAGGCCCGGTCAAAAGGTGCCGGAATGTGGAAGTATAAAAAGAGGAAGGCATCATAAATTACAGGGTTTGGATTTTCAGCGATAAAAAATACCCCATCAGGAAAATGGTATGTGGAAATATATTGCAATTGCTCTTGTTGCTCTGCTTGGTTTTTTTTCATGGTGCTCTCACCGGACTCAGCATCATGCACCCGGTGTCATTGCGCCTGATATTCCTGTCCAGGAGATGCTTGAGGACGCAGATTCTTTTAAATACAAAGAATTTTCAATCAAACCGCTTGCAACATTCAAACTCAAGGCCAGGGTTCTTCACAGACAGAGGTACCGCTTCGACCGCGGCGCTGAACTGTGCCCGATAGACCTTGCGCTCGGATGGGGACCAATGTCTGACGAAGCGGTTCTTGATAAACTGAAAATCAGCCAGATGGGCAGATTTTTTTACTGGAAGGCTGTCGGGCAGCTGCCGATACCGTTTGAACAAATCAGCGCCAATGCTTCTAACATGCACATGATTCCTGCCAGCAAATATGTCCGTAGAATGCTGTTAAAGGTCAGGCCCGGGCAGATTATAGAAATAGAAGGTTATCTGGTGGGCGTTACGGGCAAGGACGGCATGACATGGCAAAGTTCCCTTTCAAGGACAGATACCGGCAGGGGCGCTTGCGAGCTTGTCTGGGTGGAAAAGGCTGCTATCAGATGATTTATGGCCCGTCATAGCCTGAAGAATGAGTCGGAACAATCTTTACTTGAAATAAATGCCTCATTCATCTATCTTTTGCCAGAATTGCAATAAATATAAAGGGAGAATCTGATGCTCAGTTACATGAGGAAGCATTCCAAAGGCTGGATGATAAAAATCATTTTCGGTGCGATTATTTTGACATTTGTCATGTGGGGAGGAAGTTCGTACATGAACAGGGAGGCCAGCAAGGTAGCCAAAATAGACAAGCACATCATATCCGATGAGGCATACCGGAAGGCGTACAACAATACCATTGAGGCATACAGGCAGCAGTACGGTGATTTCTTCAGTGAAGAGATGATAAAAATGCTGGACCTGAAAAACAGGGTGCTTGAGCAGCTCATCAACAATTATGTCATGGAGCTTGAAGCCAAGAAAATGGGGATAAGAATTACAAAGGAAGACCTTCAGGAATCTATACAAAAACTGCCTGTTTTTACATCAAACGGCGGGTTTGATATGGACAAATACAATCAGATTCTGGGGTATCTCAACCTTACCCCTTCAGAGTTCGAAGACCAGCAGAGAAACGATATGATAAGACAGCGGCTTATGGGCATGGTGACAGACAATGTCCATATATCGAAACAGGAGGTGGAGGCGGCTTATCATCAGAAGGAAGATATATTTGATCTTAATTTGATATGTTTTACCCCTGACCAGTTTAAATCGAGCGTTAAAGTGGACGAAGCGGTAATTAAAGCCTGGTATGAGTCACACAAGGAATCATACAAGATTCCGCCTAAAACGAATATCTCTTATATAATTTTCGATACCGCGAAGTATGCCCAGTCGGTGGTCATTCCGGACAAGGAAAAGAAGGATTATTATAATGATCATATTTCTGAATATACCATTCCTGCAAAGGTTCACGGAAGGCAGATACTTATTAACGTGCCCATGACTGCTGATGAAAAGATGCTGAAGGAAAGGGAGAAGGACGCACAGAAGATCGCCGGTGAAGCAAAAAAAGGTGCCGACTTTGCCGAACTTGCCAGGAAATTTTCTCAGGACTCAATTACTGCCAAGAACGGCGGCGACCTCGGAATGGTGGAAAAGGACAGGCTTCCCGAAGGACTTGGAGACACGCTTGTTTCGATGAAACCCGGGGATGTAAAAGGCCCGCTTCGCACAAGCACTGGTTTCAGGATTGTTAAGCTCGAAGCTAAAATCGATGAGAAGGCAAGGCCTTTTGAAGAAGTTGAACCGCTGATAATGGACAAACTCACATCCAGAGAAGCCAGAAACAAATCATATGATGAGGCACAGAATGCATTTTCTGCCATTTTCGAAGATCCGAAAACCGACATCGCCGCCTATGCGAAAAAGAAAGGGCTTGAGCTCAAGGAATTCGGCCCGTTTGCTGAAAACGAACAGCTGGCAATACCAATGGGTGCCAAGGTTGCAAAAGATGCAGCAACAAGACAGGAAGGAGACCTCGGCGATGTCATTGATATTGGCACAGGGTATATGGTGTACAAGGTAACAGGCAGGATCAATGCCAGAATCCCGGAGATTAGCGAGGTAAGGGAAAGGGTTGTTTCTGATGCCACAAGCAACAAAACTGTTGAGGCCGCGAAAAATTATGCATCCCAGATTGCAGCAAAAGGAGCGGCAGCCCTTAATGCAATGCCTCACGAAACAACAGGCACATTCAAGCGCTCAGATGGCATGATCCCAAGACTTGGCAGTGACACAAAAATCAAGGACGATCTGGACATCCTTAATATACCAAAGGAATACACTATTAGCGGCAAATCCTGCGTGGTATGGCTCAATCACTTTTTCAAGGCCGACCCCTCCGGACTCACTCCCGAGAAGGCAAAATCAATAAAGGACGATCTGTTGAGAAAGGAGAAAGAAGCCGTATTTGAAGATTTCATAAAGAGCGCCAAGAAAAAGCACAAAATCGAGATCGTGCAGGAAAAGATCAAATAAGATCAGATAGCAGTAGAGGGATGCTTCTCGCATCCCTCTCTCTTTTTTATATAATTGTCCTGAACCTTAATTGATGACTTATTTGCAATAAACTATGATCTTCTTCTCCTTGTCTATGTAGTAATCTTGTAAAAACTCTACGCGATAAAAGTTGTTTTATTTCAACATCTCGATAAAGGCCTCGATACGGGTCTTGAGCTGGCCTACATCCTCCATGCTATAGTCTGTCTCGATCTGTAAAACTGAGATGCCTTTTTTCTTAAGTGCCTCGGCCACCGGAATAGCCTCCATGAGATATGGCTGGCAGAACTGAAGGCCATAGTGAATGACACCATCGGCTTTATATGCTTTTATCATTTCTTCGATGTGTTCGAGGCGGTCCGGATTCGGAGTGAAGATGGCGCAGTCGACCTTAAAATATCGCTCAACGATAGCATCCATCATATCATCCACCGTGTTGCCGGTGGCCTCTACCAGATTGCGAGACCCACGTTCGCCCACGCAGGATTCCTCGCCTACGATGACAGCCCCCGATGTTTCTATGATCCAGGGCAGTTTCCAGTTGGGCACGGCCATAGGGCACCCGGATATAAGGATACGCGGCACACCAGCTGCAGATACGCCCTGCTTTTCAGCTATGCGTTTTTCCAGTTCGTCACAGATTTTATTGACGGAATCAGTGAAACGCTGAGGGTTGTCGTAGAAAAAAACCTGATTCGCCAGCAGGGCATCCAGACCAGATATAGGTGAGGGATCTGCTTGGCGCAGCCTGGAAAGGCGATGTATGGCCTTGCGCTTTGCGTTTACAATCCCGATAGCTTCTTTGAGCCTTGAGGCGTCTATTTTAACGCCGGTCAGCTCTTCCACTGCATCCTTGAAGCGTAAATATTCTGTCTTGAGCAGGGTTCTACCCTGGGCTGACTTTACCTGGGGAAGATCCATAACGTAGAGGTCTTTAACCAGTGAGCCCAAGGACTCATAGGCCTTTTTCTTTCCGTCGCAGGTATTCTCGCCCACGATCATGTCAGAGGTCTCAAGATATGGACAGACTTTACCCAGTTTAAAGCCGAATGAGGATTTGATCAGGGCGCAGGTATTGCGGGGCAGCATCTTGTCCACTTCTTCCATGGCAAAATCGGCACCTGAACATAATCCGACAAGGGTTGCATTTCCTGCCAGAACGATTTCTTCGGGCACAAAAACGCAGTATGAACCTATGATCTTACGCCCGGCCTTTTTTTCGTCGAGCAATTCCTTGATTCTCAGGCCATGTACTTCGCTCATTACAAAATCGAAGTACTGCATCCCTGACGGTCGATTTTTCTGTGCCAGGAAGATGTCCTGATATGCCTTTCCGAGCACGCCCAGGAGCGCGTCGTGATTATCCAAATTTAACCCCAGACTCTTCCACATACCACGATAGTCTTCACTCATATTGTCCTCCTGTTTAAGTCATTTGATAATCTACGATTTGGTTTTATAAGGTCATGAGTTCAGGTATGCGTCAAATTCATCCATGGAATAGTTTTTAATCAAATATGCCAACTTATCATATAAGGAAAAACTCAGAACTTTTTATTATGTTATCAATAACATATTTCCCGTAATTACCATGTGTTACAAAGAAAATCAGATTGACGATAGTTTTAGTAAACAAGTATTATGTGTTTGTGTGCATAATTTAAAATAGTGTTTGTATTACTTGAATTCAATTTCACATGCAGGCGCTATAATAAATCTTTAACAGGAAAATGGATATGGCGAAGATACCACGAATACATCGAAATTGAGGGCCCCAAAAAGAACCTGGGTGGTTCTCTTTAGACCCCTTCGTCGCATAGCAACAGACGCTGATAATGGTTAAATAAATACGGAAAAAGGAGATTTATAAAAGATAATCGGCTGTATTTATACACAAATATGACGCTTTAAAATCTTAAAATTGATGCTCTCAAGTCCCCTTAACACATTAAACAATAATCATTAAGTCATGCATGGGTCTTTTAAGGAAGCAATGGCTCAAGGATTGACTTTGCTGAGTTCAGTCTTAACTTATCTATAATTTTTAATGTTTTTAAAGGAGGTTATTTAAATGCGAAGATTTCTTGTAATAATTACCTTTATTGCTGCAGCTTCAGGGATAGCATTCGCATCTTTTCCAGAAACTGACATCATCCGGGATTTGATCGATGCAAACAAACTGGACGAAATCATCGGAGGGCAATATTGGCTCAGAAGCGATTCTTATGGCAGTAAGCAGGTTTTCAAAACCGACCATGTAAAAGACCCTGACGGCAAGTCCATGAAAAACAAACCAGTTCCGGCGGGTGCGTCTGTTGACCTGGCATGGACACTTGAAACAGGCGATTCCCGTGTTGTGATTGCCATTGTCGATACGGGAACGCAGTGGCTGAAACCCGGACTGATAAACAAATATTACCTGAACAGGGCCGAACTGATAAAACATGCACCGTACTATGCAAACGACGCCCCGGTTTTTGATTATAACAGAGACGGTGTTTTCAATATCAAGGATTATGCCGACGCCCTTATGGAAAACTATCCGGGCGGGGAAAATGATATTGTACTGGGCAAGCTTGAATCCAGTTATAACGGCTGGGTCAGTGAGAATTTCAATCACTGGAAGAACAATTATATAAGGGATTACGAGCTTAAGAATGGAAAGGGCTCATTCAAGGGAGACGTCCCTCCGGCTCCGCTTACCCCTCAGCATCTGATCATGGCATTTTCCGACGGGGTTGACGATGATCTGAATGGTTTCCCCGATGATATCTGCGGATGGGATTTCTTTGAAAATGACAATGATGCCGACGATACTTCGAGTTATACGGATACCGCCATGTATCACGGCACCGGTCAGAATTTCAGCGCGGGCGGCGAATTTTTTGATGACACCGGCCTGATTGAAGAACTCGGGAGCTGCCCCAAATGTATGATAATGCCTCTCAAGGCATCAGATTCTTTTGTGCATGATACGAATTACTATGGCCTTGCATCCATGTATGCAGCGATAAGCGGGGCGCATATCATTGAAGGAGCCCTGGGCGGCCTGAATAATTCCGGCATATGCAAAGACGCAATCGAGTTCGCCTATAAAAAGGGCCTTGTGGTTATGATGGCGTCGTCTGACATAAACAGCGCAAACCACAACTGGCCGACCTATCTGAACGAACCCATGTATTGTTCCGGCGTAGTGCCTGATAATTTTATCGAAGGTTCTGATCCGAAAAATGTTGGCACATGGTTCAGGAATTCAGGCCTGTGCCAGTTCGGCTCTAAGGCCCAGGTCTGTAATGAGGTTTCGACTGGCTCGCATTCAACCGGTCTGACCTCCGGCTATGCTGGCCTGCTTATTTCACACGCCCTGCACCTTATAGAAAATGAAAAAAAGATGAACAGAAATTTCGCCTATCCTAACGGCATGCCTCTTCATCCGGACCAGATAAAGCAGATACTGACATTATCCGCAGAAGACGTTGTTCCCGAAGACACTCAGGGACTGGGAACCCCTGACCCCTCCAAGGTCGGGTGGGACCAGCATTTCGGCTATGGAAGGATGAACGTGTACTGGGCTCTCAGGATGCTCAATAACGGCAAACTTCCGGCCGTGGCGCGAATAACCTCGCCGCTGTGGAATCACTATATAACATCGAGTGAAACAGGGCTTGAGCTCAGAGGCGATGTGCTCTTTGCAGGAACCGACGCCGGATCATGGGTTGTCGAAGGCGCATGGGGCATTGAGCCCGAAGAGAGCGAATTCGGGGAAAATGTTTTAAAAAACGGCTCGCAGCAGGGTGAGAACATCAACTTTGGCGGACCAATCGATATTGAAAAGATCAAATCGATGAGACCCATTGGCCTTGACCCCGGCTGGTATTCCAAAGAGCCAGACATTGCATACAGAGGCGATGCAAAAATTCAGGCCAACAGGCATATGTTTACAGTAAGGCTTAAAGTGCTTGATTCAAAAGGCAGAAGAATCGCAGAAGACCGCAGGACATTTTTTCTGTGTGAAGACAAGAACCTTCATGAAGGGTGGCCTAAATTCTTTGGTGTTGGCGGTGAGGCCTCGCCAAGGTTTGAAGACCTGGATTGCGACAATAAAAAAGAGGTTATCATTGCAACGTCAGACGGCATGATTTTTGTTTACACTCATGACGGACGGCCGTTTAAATATCTTGGGGAAACAGTCGAGTTTGCGGCGGATGAGCTCAAATTTGACGGCCTGAATCTGAAAACGGCACAGGACAGAATGAGAACCGCGCTTGGCCGTGCTGTAAGCCTTAGGCCGTCATTTGTTACACCTGCTGTAGCCGATATAGATGGCGACGGTGTCAAGGAGATTGTCGGCGCAGCAGGCGATATGGTTTACTGCTTTTATCTGGATATAAAAAAAGAACCTCTCAGAATGGACATCAGCGCCAATATCAGGAACGATCTGGCGCAGGGGAAAATCCATAACGCAGATCATGACAAAAACAACTTCGACAACAGCAACAGCATACAGAACTCTATCGGCAGGGGAATTCTGGCCCCGCCGGTGCTTTTCGATATCAACAATGACGGATTCAAGGAAATCATCGTCGCAGGGCAGGATCAGAGAATATATGCCTGGGACAAGGACGGTCGCATATGCCGCGGCTGGCCGGTATATGCAAGAAAATATGAAAAGATGGGCCAGAAGATCATCCATTCTCCATGCATAGCAGACCTTGACGGCGACGGAAAATATGAGGTCGTGGCAGCGACAAACGAGAGCGTTTCAGCCGATGGGAAAACCCCTGTTGAGATAAAAGAAGAGAACAGGCAGCTGAAAATCAAACTCGGCAGAAAGTTCCTTGCCGCAAAAGAAGAAACGGGCTCCCAGTCAAAACTGCCGGGCGGGCTTATCGCTTCCGTTCTTGATACCGTGACCAACCTGGCCGGAAAAGACTGTCTGATTTATGCGATAAAAGGAGAAGGAAACGGTTACGTAAGCGACGGGGGAATGGACTATGCTTTCAGCCGGCGTTCGTTTGTAGAAGGCTGGCCTGTTGCTTTAAAGGCTCTGCTTCCCGATATCCTGCCTCATCTCGGACCTTCTACCAAACCCGCCGCCTTTGATTTTGATAATGACGGCGCCGATGAAATAGTCGCCAGCGCTACTTCTGCGCAAACAGCAGTTATTGACGGGGACGGGACATTGCTCAAGAAGATGAAGCAATCTCCAATGGGGAAAACGGCAAAGTCCTATTTAAGCGATACATCCATGTCTTTGAACCTTTATGACAGCGTCGCCCTTGGAAATCTCGACAGTGACGACAGCATCGAGATCGCCCAGGGAGGGTTGACTCTCTTCGGCGCGCTGAACCTTTTCATATCGGGACAGAACTTTCCGTTCGATCATGTCATGCAGGTATGGGATTCCAGAACAGGAAGCTTTGAAGACGCTTTCCCGAGGCCGGTTGACGACTTCATCCTTTATTCAGAGCCTGCCATTGCTGATGTAGACGGCGATGGGGTCAATGAAGTCATCGGCGGAAACGGGCTTTACCTTGTCCATGCAATAGGAACCGACGGCCTGGACAGGGGGATATTCCCGAAGCTTTCAGCAGGATGGATAATGGCGACGCCTGCGGTGGCCGACATTGACGGAGACGGTAAAAACGAGGTTGCGGTCATAACAAGGGAAGGTGGCGTATTCATATGGGACACGGATGGCGAGTACACTGCTGATATGAGGGGCAAACCCAGGACCTGGCCCACCTTCGGGCATGACAACTGCAATACGTCGAACCTGGGATATGACGCAATCGCCCCCGGAACGGTTTTATCTTATACATGGGAGGATGGGGACTTCGTATTCAACTGCCCGGGCGATGACGGCTTCAATGGCAAGGCCGCCAAGGTCAGTATTTACGGATATTCGGAACCTATCAATCAAGGTAATTTTGCAAAGGCCAGCCTGATAAAACAGATAACGCCAATTACCGGCGGCAAAACAGTTTACATAAAATTACCTGATGAGCACGAATGCTATGCAGTTGTTGCGACCGATGAGGCCGGAAATTCATCACAACTGTTCCTGACAGGCGGGATAGGCCACAACGGAAAGCCTGTCTTTGGAGAAGATTCTTCCGCCGGATCTGATGATAGCGGAGGCTCCGGCATGTGCTTCATGTCATCAGCCCTGAATATATAAAAATGGTGTTTTTCAAAATAAGGTTGGTTGGAAATAAAGCTGAGAAATCTTCCATTCGGAAATAATGCCGGATGGAAGATTCTGTTTTTTCAAGGCTGTGTATTGTTTTGCAAACCCGAAGGCTGGAAATAAAGTTTTATAGCAAATAAGTTCAGTCTGTCAGTTACAGCAATTTGTTACAGCTATAGAAACTTTACTGTGAATGTTTATTCGTAAAGGTTTTACTGAGCGATATATAGTTTTAGATTGTCATTTCGAACCCCCTTGTGGGGAGAGAAATCTTGCTCCTAAGCTTCTAAAAGATATAAAACAAGATTCCTCCGCTAATGCGTTCGGAATGACATCTGAATTCATGATTAATTTTACCGTCTCGTTCCAAAGCTCCTGCTTACTCAAAAATCTCAACATTGAAAAAGCTGGAGCTTTGATTATACTGCGATACCAACCTGGAGCTTTGTATTGAGAGGAATAAAGACAATATGAAATCATTTTGGTTCAAAGGTCTAACTATTACAGTCTTAGTGCTGATTGCGTGTGGGGCTGCACTTCTAAACATCTATCCCTATCGACCCCGATCAACAATTGGCTGGTGCATTTTGTTTATCCTGGCTCTCCCCCTCTGGTTTTTCTTTGAATTTATTGGGAAACGTTTCACTTCTTCGAGATTTCTCACCAGTCTAAGTCCAGCTGTAAGAATTATTTTTGGAATCTTGATTGTTGGTGGGTTTGTATTGCTCACACTTGTGGCATTCAGTTTTTTGGAGCCCTTTCTCAGTAAATAGTTTTCATAACAATTGGTTTCACTGAATTGCCGATAAATCCTGCTCTTGGTGACCTTTGTGCTAGTATTACAAGAATAGAGTTATCGTCAAAATAAGGAAATCGAGAGTTTGCATTATATCACGATATTTTAGATGCTAATTTTCAGGAACTGATAAATTTTTTAATTATTACAATTAAGAACATAATTCCTATGCTCACAGCAAAATAACTTAAAATAATGGCTTCTTGTTTCAATACTTGCTTCAATGCTTGGTCGTTGTAAGAGGTTTTCCAAACCCATTTTGCATAAGGAATCATGAGAATAAAAAGTAATAAGTTAATAACTGTTAGTATTATACCTGCAGCAACATTTACATAAAAGGTACCTATCGTCATAAATTGAAAAATGACAAGAATGAAAAGGGTAATATTGAAGATGTATATTTCCTGCTTCTTGTGCCACATACAATTTATTATGCAGTCAATATAATTGGTATGCAAATTAATTAAACGTTTTCTTCACAGATATACGCTAAGGTTCATACACTTTCATATTATCCCTCATCAGCAGGTTGATGCCGTCATTAAAGGGGTAAAGATTTTTAAAATCAGGTGCATAGCTTTCTTGTGAATCGATATCCTGCGCATAAATCGTTTCAAAACCGAGATCTATCGCCCTCAATAAAACAGCCTGATATTCATCGTGAGTGACTGGTCGCTTCATTTCCGGGATTTCTCCCGTATAGAAGCGAGGATTATACTGGGCAAGGAGGCTGAGCGGGACTTTCAGCGAAAGGCAGGCGAGAAAATCGAGTACGCTGAATGGTTTTGACAGCATGCCTGGAAGAAGAAGGTGTCTTACGATAAGGCCTGATGAGGCTCTGCCAGCTTCATCCGTCTTGATGGGGCCCTTTTCGCGCCAGGCGAATTCAACCGCATTCATCGCAGCATCCCAGTAGTCCGGAATGCCGCCTGTAAAAAGTCCTGCTTCGTTGCTTCCGTACCTCATGTCCATGAGATAAATATCAATATATGGACTGAGCATTTTCAGAGTCTTAATATCTTCATATCCGCTTGAGTTAAGCACGACAGGGAGAACGAGACCGCACTTTCTGGCAGCTTCGAGTGAGAGGACCAGTTGATCGGCATAGTGAGTGGGGGTTACGAGATTGATGTTTGAACAGCCCATATCCTGAAGCTCAAGCATGTATGACGCAAGCATGTCAGGAGTAATATCGCAGCCGATGCCTTTGTGGCTTATCTGAGAGTTCTGGCAGTATGGGCATTTGAGTGGGCAGCCCGGAAAAAATATTGCCCCTGAGCCAGTGCCTGTTACCAGCGGGGGTTCTTCTCCCTTGTGGACGACGATAGCTGAGACGCGCATGCCGATGCCCGCGCCGCACAGGCCTTTTCCCGAATGCCTGTCGGCCCCGCACCTTTTTGGGCAGAGCGAGCATTTCATGAGATCACTTTAAAAGGTCGAACCTTGCCTTTCCTTTTTCATCCCTGGGAATCTCATCGACGAATACAACTATTCTCGGCGTCTTGTACGGGGCAAGGCGTTTTCTGGCATACATCTTAATATCGTCCTCGATAAGCTTCGGGTCGTCTTTGACAATATACGCCTTCACAACCGCCCCGCGCATCAGGTCAGGCTCGCCCTTTATGGCGGAATCCTTCACACCGGGAATCTCGTCAAGCACGCTCAGGACTTCCCTGCAGTAGACATTGAACCCCGATGTGATGATCATGTCCTTCTTGAAACCGGTGATATAAACATAGCCGTCTTCGTCCAGATAGCCCAGGTCGCCGGTGTGGAGCCATCCGTCCTTGATGATGTCTGCGGTCTCCTTAGGCCTTTTGTAATAGCCCTTCATGATATTGGGGCCCTTGAACAGTATCTCTCCCTGCTGCCTCGGGGCAAGGATATTGCCGTTCTCGTCGATGATCCTGGCTTCTACGTTATGCACGGGGGGGCCGATCGATTCCGGCTTGTTGAGGCCGTATATCCTGTTGACCGAACATACAGGTGAGGCCTCGGTTATGCCGTACCCGTGCATTATCTCGATACCTGTCTTCGCCTTGAACGATTCGTATATCTCTTTTGACAGCGCGGAACCCCCGGCAATGAGGAACCGGATATCGGGATAGGTTATGTTCTGGGCATCGGGATGGTTTACCAGCCCGAAGAAAAGGGTGGGCACCGCACTGATATTAGTAATGCCTGCGTGGTTTATAGCCTGCGCCATTTCCTTGAAGTCCAGCCTTTTCATGAAATAAACCGTGCCGCCGAGCCGCAAAAGGGTAAGCATGTTTATGCTCGCGCTGAACGAATGGAAGCAGGGAATGACGGTAAGGGACATCTCCCTGTCGGTCCCGTTATAGTGTATTTCCATGAGGCTCGAGTTGTGTTCGAGACCGCCGTGCGTGAGCTGAGCGCCCATGGGATAGCCTGTAAGCCCCGATGAATAAACCATGGAGGCCACATCGTCTTTCGTTGTATCGGCAAGTATAGGATCGGCGCTGCCGGTGACCCACTCATTGAAATTGCCGTTGTCGCCGGTGGTAATTACAGTCTTTAAAGGATACTCATCCCTGACGGCCGTATAAGTGTTAAGGTTCGAGTCTTCTATGATGAGTGCTTTTGAGTCGGAATCCGATATGATGTGCAGAAGTTCCCTTGATGTGTACGACGGATTTACCGGAACTATCACCGCGCCCATGCCCGCAACCGCAAGGTAGGAGATGATAAACTCGGGTATGTTGGGAAGCACCAGGGTTACATGATCTCCGAATCCAATGCCTGCCTTTCTCAAATTCGTGCCTAAGGTCCTTGTAGCCTCGACTAGTTCGGCATAGGAAATGTCCCTGTCCTTTGTTTTTATAGCGGTCTTCCCTGGTCTTATCCTGGCGTTTTCTTCAACATAACCATATATGTTCATACACACCTCAAAAAGGATTTTCCCTTATATTATACACTTGTTTCTACAGAATTTATCAATACATAGTTTTAAAATCGCCGCATTTTCCGGCGAAATATAATCGGCAGGGCCGGGGATGGGCTCTTGTCTTTCCTGCTTTTATTCCGGAGAGTATTTATAGCAGTCAAAGTCTTCTCCGGGGACAGGTTCCCTCTGGAAATACCGGTTCCTTTCACAGTAGATTTCAAGCTCTGAATTATCCCTGTTGATGCATACACTGCAGAAATCATCTGCCAGAAGCTGGTTGTTTTTCCTGCCGGTTATCTTGATATATTTCGGGCATATTCCGCACCTTTCAATAGGTCCGGTTTTATGTGCGCACCATGCACACCTGTAGGTTCTGAAATCCATGGGGAAATAAATAAACAGGCTTAGCCCAAAGGGCAAGCAATATTTATAAAAGCATCTTCAACATATTATGAATTGTTGAATTATCAGGATGATCGGTTATTATAATTACAAACAGCAAGTTTTCCGGGAGTGGATTTAATGAATGTAAAAAAGTTTGCAGCTGCCATATTATTGAGCCTTACATTAACGCCCCTCATGATCGTAGCTGAAGACAGGCCTGACTGGGTACAAAATGGCAGGCATACGTCATACAACCCGAAGCAATATCTTGTCGGCATCGGCATTGCCCCGGTAACCGGTGACAGCGGGTCGGATATTCAGAAGGCGGATAATACTGCAAGGGCTAACGTTGCAAAGCAGATACGCGTTAGCCTTTCAGAGGACCTTTCCGCCCATGAAGAAAATGTGACCGAAACAGGATATAACGAAAAAAAGTCAACGGGAGAACGTTCGAAGTTTAAGATAACACTTAAAAACCGCCAGTGGGTAAATATGACCGTTGAAGGTGTCGAGATCGCGGAAAGATACTACGATCAAAAGGCAAATCTGTATTATTCGCTTGCAGTACTGAACAAGGAAAGGGCGGCAGTTAGGCTTTCTGCTGATGCATCCGCCGGATTTCATGAGTCGGACAAAACGCTCAAAGATGCGGAAAAATCGTTAAACAGCGGTAATTATGTCGACGGCATAATAAAGCTCATTACCGCAACCGATCTATTTGAAAGTGCGAGAGAAAACGATAAAATCGCATGCGTCCTCGGGACTGAAGCAGTAAAAACATCTTCGTTTACAAACCCCTTTGCGATGCTCCTTGACGTCGCCGGCAAGATAGAGATCAGGTGTGAAAGCGGTTGCCATCAAAAGGCAAGGATAGGCGATTCCCTTCCCGAAACTGTTCTGGTAAAGGCCGTTTACTCTTCAAAACAGGCAATTATTCCTCACCTTCCGCTCAAGCTCATGTATCCCGATGAGAAGACCACCCGGGGAGACACGTTTTTAACATCTTCAGACGGCACTGCCTTAATAAAGACCGGCGCTATCAAAAAGACCGGCAAAAAAAATAATACAATACAGGTGGTCCCGGCCTGGGATGTCATGGAAAAATACGCGCTTGGCAAAAATGCAGATACCTGGCAGGACAGGTTTTCCACAGAAGGTGCTACGATCAGCTATGAGACCAGGAGCGAGGCATCAACGACCATTCTCATCTCAAGCTGTCTTGAAATAGAAGGCAGACCCGATGAGGATACGGTTGCCATAGATGTGCTTAAAGACCAGCTGCGCTCAGCAGGCTTTATTGTATCAACCATGAAGGAATGCCTGGATATAAAAGACATCGACGCCATTTATTCCAGAATTAACGGAAAGGCCGAACTGGTTGCAATAATTGATACTACCGCAATGAGGTCAACAAAAAGCGCCAGGACGGTTTACAGGGCGGACGTATCGTTTACCTGCTACGACATGCTGAGAAAAGAGATCGTAGCTTCCATGGAAGGCGTTGCCGTCGGAATGGCAAACGAAGACAGGGAGGCCGTCGACAGGGCGATTGCAAACGCATGCTCGGAGTCCGGAAAACTGTTTGTGGATAAAATCAGGGAAAACCTCAGATAAGCTCTTTTATAAAATTCAATTGACAGTTTGCAGTTTTTTTGTAAACGTTTACAAAATTTAATATAATTTCCAGCCGGGTAATAAATATGCAAAAGCTTAATGCAGCAGTAATAGGATCCGGACGCATGGGTGAGATCCATATAACCAACATCATGGATCATCTGAACAATGTCGCGATCAGCGGAGTGTATGACATGGCTCCGAATGCCTGCGAAAACGAGATCATACGAAAGTACTCTCTACCTTGTTATGCTGCTGTTGATGAAATCTGGCAGGATGCTAGTGTTGATGCGGTTATTATATGCTCACCCACCACTACCCATCTTGAGTACATTCGAAAAGGCGCACGGGCCGGCAAACATATTTTCTGCGAAAAACCTGTTGGAGAGGATATTAAAGAGATCGAGGACACTCTTAAAACAGTAAAATCGGCCGGCGTTACCCTGATGATAGGCTTCAACCGCCGCTTCGACTCGAATTTCAAACGGGCGGCAAAAGCCGTTAAAGATGGAGAAACCGGTAAACCCCATATAGTCAAGATAACCTCGCGCGATCCGCACCCGCCTTCGTTGGACTTCATCAAAACTTCGGGCGGTCTTTTTTTCGATATGAGCATCCATGACTGGGACATGGCCCGATTCCTCATGGGAGACGATGTGGAATCGGTATATGCAACCGGCTCGAACCTCATTGACCCTGAGATAGGGAAACTCGGAGACATAGATACTGCTGCGGCGATTCTGCGTTTTTCAGGAGGAGGCATTACCGTCATCGACAACTCACGCCGGGCCGTTTACGGCTATGACCAGCGCATTGAGGTGTTCGGCTCCAATGGTTCTGTCGTCATCGGCAACCAGCCTGCAAACACGGCATGCATCAATACATCTGAAGGGATCAGGCATGATCCCATTCCTTACTTTTTCATAAACCGTTACATGCAGTCATATCTCGATGAACTGAAGGCCTTTTTTGAAACTCTCGAAAACAAGGGACCCTCACCGGTGTCAGGAGAAGACGGGCTTGCAGCCGTGAAGATTGCCCGCGCGGCGCTGATATCGCATAAAGAGAACCGCCCGGTTTTCATAGATGAATTGGAATAACATTTATGGTGGATGAAAATGGCAGCCTGTTCTTCAAACTGTATATTAGTGTTACGAATAAAGGACGTTAGAACAAATTTTCGCTTCACGAAAATTGACGCATCGTAGATGCGCCCAAAGGGTGAGGGCCATCAATAGCCCGAATCAAAGCAGACAGAGGAGCGACAAAGGTATGCAAAGTTATAACGACCTGAAGGATTTGGGATGAATGCAACCTTAAAAGACATCGCCAAAAGACTCGACATATCCTATGCAACGGTTTCCCGTGCGCTGAACGGCCGGTACGGAGTCCATCCGAAGACGAAAGAAAAGATACTCAAGATGGCGCAGGAAATGAACTATCACCCCAATGCTATCGCCCGTGGGCTGGTTAAAAAACACACTGAAACCATCGGTCTCGTCATTCCGGATATCACCAATCCATTCTTCCCCGAAGTAGCCCGTGGAATCGAGGACAGGGCGGAAGAAAAGGGCTACAGCGTATTCCTATGCAACACCAACTGGGAGCAGGATCGTGAGGCGCGGTACCTTTCCCTTCTCAGGGAAAAGCGAGTTGACGGCATTATCCTCGCCCCGGTGTCCGACAAGTCCCCGTTAAACTGGGGGTTTGACGATAGAGCCCTGCCCCTTGTATTCGTCAGTGAAGTAAGGCGCGGAATGGGCAAAAGCTATGTCGCCATAGACAATGTACACGGGGGATATATTGCGACCAGGCATCTTATTCAGAAAGGATACAGAAGGATCGGCTTTTTCGGTGCTGCGGAAGACGAGCTGACCAGCGAAGAGCGATATCAGGGCTACAAGAAGGCATTAAAAGAAGCCGGCCGCAAGGAATGCAAAAAATTCGTCAGATTCGGCGACTATGGTACCAATACGGGCAGCAGGCTCATCACTGCAATGATAAGAAAAAAAGACTATCCGGATGCGGTGTTCGCGGTGAACGACTTGTTCGCGCTCAGCGTCATGCAGGGAATTCAGGAATCAGGGCTTAATATTCCCCGGGACATCGCGGTTATAGGCTTTGACGACATACCGTTCGCATCTTTCCCTGAAATTATGCTCACAACAATCGCCCAGCCCAAATATCAGATGGGACGCATTGCTGCGGATCTTCTTTTGGACCAGATACATGAAAAAACAGGCACGGAAAAAAAAGAAATCATCCTTGAAACTGAACTGATTGAACGGAGAACGGCATGATGAAACAAGTAAGCGAATTACTAGGGTACGGGCGGGATGCAAGGCTTCTTATAATAAACATCGATGACTTCGGTTTTTGTCATACTGCAAATATCTCGGCAATTCACACGATGAAGCACGGCCTGGCAAGCTCAGTGACAGTTATGGTCCCGTGCCCGTGGGGACTCCATGGATTGAAGCTGCTCAGGGAGAACCCTGACATTCCCTTTGGCGTTCACTTAACCGCCATGAGCGAACATGAAATCTTCAGGTGGGGACCGGTATGCCCTCCGGATGAGGTTCCGAGTCTTGTTGTAGAGCGCGGATTCTTTCCTGCCGAAGACGAGAGAGACGCATTTATCTCAAGGATAAACGTTAAAGACCTTGAAAAAGAGTTCAGGAAACAGATCGAAATCGTGCTGCAAGCAGGGCTCAAGCCCAATCACCTGGACAGCCACTGCAACATCCACGACAGCAGGGAGGATATCCTCGATATGACTGTGGGGCTGGCAAGGGAATACGGCCTTGCACTCAGGGTTCACGAACCCGCCTTTTTGAAGAAGCTGAAAGAAGAAGGGTACGCCGTTATCGATTATCCGGACGTTGACAGTTTCAGGCTGCCGACCGAAGGAAAGGATGCGCTTTACGAAAAAATGCTCCGGGAACTGCCGCCAGGACTTTCCGAGTGGGGCATACACCCGGCCAGGGAGACTGACGAACTTATCAGCATCACCAATGAGTGGCCCGTGCGCGACGCCGATTACCGTTTCTTCAATTCAGAAAGGGCCAAAGAGGTTGTCAAAGAGGAAGGAATCAAAGTGATCACATACAAGGAACTGCAGAAGTTCTGGAAACAATAGAAGGGGGTAACTAATTATGCCGGGACCTGGTGCATATTTAATAGGCCAAGAGGAATTAAATGAGGTTGTCGATGTTCTGAAAGCGAAACATATCAGCAGGTACGGGAGCGATGATGATCCTTCTTTCATGCATAAGGTTCATACACTTGAAAGGGAATTCGCATCCATAATGAACGCGCAATACAGCGTCGCTGTCAATTCCGGGACAAGCGCGCTCATGGCTTCGCTTGTAGCTCTCGGCATAGGCCGTGACGACGAAGTCCTTGTGCCCGGATATACCTTCATCGCTTCCATGTCGTCCATAATAGCCGTCGGCGGCACGCCTGTGCTTGTCGAGGTGGACGAGTCTCTCACCATGGACCCTGCGGACATGGAAAAGAAAATAACCGGAAAAACAAAGGCTGTAATGCCTGTGCACATGCTCGGCAATCCCTGCAACATGAAGGCAATATGTGAAATAGCGGGCAAGAACAATTTATCCATAGTCGAAGACTGCTGTCAGGCACTGGGAGGCACCTTCCAGGGCAGGAGGCTCGGGACATTCGGAAACATCGGGGCCTATTCGCTGAACGTTTACAAGGTAATCAGCGCTGGCGATGCCGGCATACTTGTAACCGATGATAAAACCCTTTATGAGCGCGCTTTCGGATTCCACGATCAGGGCCACCTTCCCTGCCGCAAGGGTGTCGAAATCGGGAACAGGAGCCTCATCGGCATAAACATGCGCATGAACGAGCTTACGGGTGCCTTTGCCCTGGCGCAGCTCAGGAAGCTCGGAGACATACTCGCTCTCCTCAGGGACAAGAAGGAGAGATTTAAAAAGGGTATCGAAGATGCCAATCTCAGGGGAATGCATTTCAGGACCATAAACGATCCCGGAGAGTGCAGCACTTTGCTTACGGTTATCTTTGAAAATGCCGGGCTGGCAGAAAAGGCGGCATCAGCGCTGGGGACGAAAACGCTTAATAAGAGCGGCTGGCACGTGTATAATAACATGGAACAGATGATTGCCTGGCGGGATGCCGACGGGAACGCGCCGATCAGGAAAAACATGCTGCCGCAGACGGACGATATCCTTTCAAGAAGCCTGAACCTTAGCGTGGGCGTAGTCGACGGCGGCATAGGCTCAGATTTTGGCATCACAATACTCTCGAATGAGAATGATATAGACCGCAGGGCCGAGGAATTCATTAATCGGATAAGACCGGTTACCGGATAAAGGAGGATGGTTATGAGGCGACTGGCCGGAATTGTTTTCGCCTGCCTCTGCGTTATTCTGATTCTGCTGAAGCCTCGAAACAGAGGAAGGGCCTATGACAGCTACTTTGCAGTCATCAACGATCTCCTCAAGAAAAAGAGCGATGGAACACCCAAAATTTTCTGTGACCTTGACAGACTTGACAGGAACATCGCCAGTGTAATGAGAAACATCGGCAGTCCTGAAAGGCTCAGGATCGTCGTCAAGTCGCTGCCATGCATGAGTCTTATCAAATATATCATGGAGAAAACCGGGACGAAAAAGCTGATGTGCATTCACCCGCCCTTCATCCAGGCCATCCTTAACGAACTGGGTTATGATATCGACATTCTTCTGGGGAAACCGGTATCCGTGAAGACTGCTGCGAATTTTTTTCAGAACACAGGAGAAAGAGAAAGAGCATCCCGTGCCGTTCAGTGGCTTTTAGATACGCCTGAGCGTCTCCTTGAATACCGGGATCTGGCAAAAGAAATGAACCTCATACTGCGTGTTAACATCGAACTCAACATCGGCCTTAACCGCGGGGGCGTTGACTCCCTTGAAACGCTTGATAAAATGATGGAGATTATTAAGTCGAACCCGGGCACGCTTAATTTCACGGGATTCATGGGCTACGAAGGGCATGTGCCCCATGTGCCGGCCCTTTCCGGGAAAATACCAGCCATAGAAAAAGAGCTGAAAAAAACAATGGACCGTTATCACAAATACTGTCTTTACGCATCGGAACACTTCAGTGAGATTTATTCGAAAGCCTCTACCTTCAATACCGGTGGCAGCGGAACGCTGCGCTTCTATAATGAACGCTTCCCGGAAAAGGAGATCGCCACCGGCGGCGCTTTTCTAAGGCCGGCGTGCTATCCGGAAGTGTCCATGGAAGGTTTTGTTCCGGCCCTTTTCATAGCTGCGCCCGTCATAAAAAAGCCGGGCCCGGTCAGAATACCTTTTGTTGAATTTCTATCCCCTCTTTTGACATGGTGGAACCCGAATATGAAGCAGTCTATCTGCGTATACGGAGGGGGATGGGCGGGACGGTTCATTTCTCCTTCCGGAATCGATCCGCTCAACATGCTAAACGATCCTCCGAACCAGAACATGCTGCCAAACCAGAGTCTGTTAAGCATATCGAACAGCGCGCCCCTGTCCGTCGGGGATTATATTTTTTACTGGCCCCAGCAGAGCGATGCGATGTTTCAGTTCAACACGTGCATAACAATTCGGGAAGGCGAAATCACCGGCGAATGGAAGACCTTCCCGTTCGGGTTTTAACTAAGAAATTTGTTGATAGCTCTATTTATATGACTATAATGGTCACATTAGAACGATGATGCAAAAGGAGACGACATTATGAAGACAGCAGCCATTGCAAAACTTAAGTCAGGATTGAGCGAATACATATCGATAGTAAAATCCGGTGAAGAAGTGATCGTGACAGACAGGGGCAAACCTGTGGCTAGGATAGTCCCGATCAAAAGAGATGATTCGGTAATACCGCACCATTTGAAAGAACTTGAAAAAAAAGGGCTTGTAAAAATCGGAACAGGCATAACACAGGATTTTTTAAAAGCGGCACGACCTGTTGATAAGGAAGGGCTTGTTTTAAAGGCATTGCTGGACGAGAGGAGAAATTCCAGATGATGTTCTGGGATTCATCCGCGATAATTTCACTGCTTATAAAAGAACAATCATCAGCAAAAATGCACAGGATTGCAAACAATGATCCGATGATGGTCGTATGGTGGGCGGCGCCGGTTGAATGCTGCTCAGCATTCGCCAGACGGCGAAGGGAAGGTGTGTTGAAGATATCTGATGAGACATCTGCAACTTCATTATTATCAGTTCTAAGCAATTCCTGGATAGAGCTTTTACCGAGTGAAGAAATTAGAAAAAATGCATGCCTTTTAATTTCAAGACATCAACTCCGGGCCGCCGATTCATTGCAGCTGGCAGCCGCTCTATCTTGGTCGGGAGGAAAACCTCATAATCATACATTTGTATGTCTTGACGAACGGCTTGGCGAAGCTGCGGTAAATGAAGGGTTCCTCCTTGTTCCGTAGGTTTTCACATTTTATTAAATAAAAAAGAAAAGTGAGATAAACATATGCCAATTCCATCAGAAACAAAATTGGCTGCTATACCAGGAATGATTGCTGAGAAGATCGCAACCTACAATAAAATACATGGTTCAAAATACAATAATCCATATGCTGAGTTCATTGCTGCTCGGGAGGCCGGAATCGAAATGACTGGCAATCTAAGCAACTGGATTGCTAAGAATGGTACCTTGCAGATTAGGTCACTCCTTGTTGCATTTGGAATGAATGCGAGAAATTCACAGCTTGTCCCCGATGCCATATTAAAGGATGTTCTATCAAGTCTAAATCCAATAATCGTCAATTGGATTGCAAATATGGCATTACCGCTTGATGTTCCACCTCCCAATTTAGTTAATCCTTATACAAAGCAAACCCTTTCCGATGAGTTGGGGCTCATATACAACCTGCTTTCAGCGCCAGGTTCCATATCAGATAGTGGTGGTTACGTTGCAGCAAGCAAGACCATGCATTGCTTATTCCCCAAACTAGTTCCAATAATTGACGGGACTCACACTGGCATATCCTATTATTCAATAAACCGGGCAACTTATGTTCCACCACTTAGTCTGGGTAGCTGGGAAAAATGGGTTGGTATGCCGATTATTGGGGTAGCAAATCCAAGCCCTAGGGGAGCAGGAAGAAATGGTTGGCAGTGGCATCAATTTATGGCTGCAATCGGTGTTAATCAGCACATTTATGAATTATGGCAAGCTGCTAATAGGAATATAGGGTTGCAGGCTTTTATGGATCTTGATCCAACTCCAGGAACAAGTGGAATTCCAAGAATTATTGATAAGGGTCTTTGGTAAAGAAGGTAAAAAGTATCTCTCTTTACCCCTTTGACTTTTTTCAAAGCAACATTTTGAATGGAATTAATAGCAGTAGAAATTTTCGATTTATATTCAGGATGATGTCTAGGAGTCGAGGAGCATTCCGACGCAGACGACAACGACAGCGCTTGAATAGAAATCGAAACAATAAGAGGAGAGTGAGCGATGAAAAAAGGCTATGTTGTCCCATTGCTTGAAAAGATCGCATTCGGTGTCGGAGATATGCCAGGCAATCTGACCTACCCGGCACTTCAATTTTATTTTGTCTACTATGTTGTCAACATTTCAGGCGTTCCTGCGCATCTGGCTGCTCTCGTCTACCCGATAGGCAGGGTGTGGGGCGCGATCTTGGATGTCATCATAGGAAGGCTTTCCGACCGCACCGAGAGCAGGTTCGGCCGGCGACGCCCCTTTCTTCTCTTCGGCGCAATCCCGCTCGGAATATCTTTCGTGCTTCTATGGCTCATTCCGTTTCAATCTGCAACATCCATGTTTATCTATTATCTGGTGGTTGTAATTCTGTTCAACACCATCTTCAGCTTCACGACCATTCCTTACAACGCTCTTCATCCAGAACTGACCCAGAACTATGACGAAAGGACGACACTGTCCGGTTTCAGGATAGTATGCTCCTTTGTCGCCAATATTATCGCCGCCGCAGGTGTGGCCGTTATTGTCGACAACATCTATCCGGGCCGGCAGGCGTACAGGGAAAGCTATCCTGTCATGGGGTGGATTGTGGCCGCCCTGGTCGTGATCATGTACCTTTTCACTTTCACATTCACAAAGGAGAGGGTGAAGCCTGAAGCCAGGGAAACCGAGGGGATTTTTGAGACACTGAAATCTTTCTGGAGACTGAAAGAGTTTCGCTTCGTCCTTGCACTGTTCCTCTTCAATCAGATCGGGGCGGATGTCTTCATGTTCATCATCATTTTCTTCCTGAAAGATGTTATCATGATTCCCGAAGACACCACCTTTATAATAATGGGCATTCCCATTATCACTGCGATCATCATGGCGCCGTTCTGGGTCTGGATGGGGTCGCGTCTGGGCAAACCGAAGACCCTTACCATATCGTCTATTTACTTTGCTGTTGTCCTGCTCTTCTGCCTCCTCGCGCCTGTTGGGAATCTCTATTTCATAATCGGCATCGCGATATTCATCGGCATCGGCATGTCGGCCTCTCAGGTCCTTATCTGGTCGATAATGCCGGATGTGATCGAGATCGACGAGTACGAGAACGGAGAGCGTCGTGAGGGTGCCTTCTACGGTATTACGTCACTTATCTACAAGGCGGCCTCAGCAGCAGCAGTAGCCGTCGCCGGCTCTATGATCGCATATTTCGGCTATGTGGAGAACAGCACCACTCAGCCTGCCTCGTCGCTCACGGCTATACGGCTTCTCATGGGCATAGGCCCAGCGATATTCTTCCTGCTGACCGCCATTACGGTAAGCAGGCTGCCTATAACGAAAACTCGCTTTGAAGAGGTCATGAAAGCCCTGGATGAAAGGAAGAAGCAAAAGCAGGTAGCAATATAAAGGGAATATCTAGAGGTAAAAAACGAAAATATTTTCTGCTGAGTTTCAGGTGTGATGCTGCTGAATACTATAATGATCAACCTGTATATTCAGCAGCATCCATCAGATGCTATATGATACTACTTTTCGGTTTTTGATTTATCCTTTGCCGTTTTTGCATCGTTGTCTATCCAGTACAGGAAATATTCATCGACTGTGATATTGCCGTCGGCACTCTTATCCATGACCATGACCACCCCTTCCAGTTTGGCATTGACATCGTCCAGTGACACTTTGCCGTTCTTGTCAGAGTCCAGCTTGTCATAGTAGACTGTCCATTCCTTTTTAATTTCGTTGGGGGTAATGGTTCCGTCTTTGTTTACGTCTATCTTGGAGAAGACTGTTCTCTCATGAACCAGCATCTCGTTTTTGGAGAGTATGCCGTCTTTGTTGGTGTCTATGGAATTAAAGAGTTCCTGCCGCTTGGCTTTCAACTGCTCGGGAGTAAGGGCCTTACCGTCCTTGGAGGGCATTTGCTGGAAAACGGAACTGGGAATTCCTGTGCTCGGAGCGCTTTTCTGTGCTGCCAGAATGATGCTGGGTGCTGCTAAGACAAAAACTAAAGAAACAATTACGCTAAACTTGAATAATTTTTTCATCATCTCCTCCTTTGATATGTAACTTGTGTCAATATATCATATAAAACAATACAGGCAAATTGAATAGCTTGCCTTTCAAAATATGAATGGCTTGAATCGATGAACCTATTATGTTAACAATTTTAAACTGTTCAATCATATTATTGGAGACCCCATGAATTCTTTGAATCAGGCTTTACTCGACTCAAACAGCAGCCTTCCGGATTTTGATGTAATCAGGAACCTGTTCAACAGGCTTAAACAGACCCCTCTATATAGGTCTTCTTTTCAGGATCTGGAAATTTCATCATGGGATGATTTTATAAAGCTCCCTTTGACCTCAAAAGAACTGCTCAGAAAAATCAACCCCACTGACAACCTTATTACAGATAAAGATGAAGTCTGGCATTATCACGAATCGTTTGGCACCACGGGCTCTCCGATTTCGTCCTGGTATTCCAGGGATGATTATCTTAACGAGGTTAAAATCACTCAAAGCTGGACATCCTGCATAAAACCCGGGATGAAGGTCCTCAACAGGTTTCCGTACAGTTTCGCCATACCCCCCTTCGTTCTTGAGGAAAAATGCCGTCAGGACGGCGGAATCGTGCTGCCTGTAGGGTATTTGAGCTGGAACATGCCCTATGCCAGGGTCCTGGATATCATGAAAAGACTTGAAGTCGAGGTGATAGGCTGCCTACCCACCGAGATGATCATCCTTGAAATGGTTGCCAAGAGCATGAACTACGATATCAGGAGGGACTTTAGAAACCTCCGGTATATTCTTACTTCAGGCCGGATTGTCCCCGACTCTCTGCGAAACTATATCGAGCAGAAATGGGATGCCAAGATGTCGATGGTCTACGGCTGCACAGAATCCGGCGGTATTGCATCGACCTGCGAAAACTCTAACCTGCATATTCATAAGGATGCGCATATTGTGGAGATACTGGATGAAAAGACCCTGTTGCCGGTCAGAAAAGGAGAGGCGGGGCTGGTTGTCCTTACTTCATATTACAGGACGGCGTCCCCAATGATCAGGTATAATACCGGTGACTATGCACGCATAACAGACAAAAAATGCGGCTGCGGAAACCCAAGCCCTGTTATTGAAGTTTTAGGAAGAGCAGATGAGGCTATCGCAACCGACAAGGGAAAGGTTTATTTCCTGAATGCCGAAGATGCGGTCATGGAATTTTCAAAACAGTTCGACAGCCCCGTTTACTATTTAATCGTTGACGGCGGCAAAATCGTGCTCAGGGTCGAAACCCACAACACCAGGAAAAATTACAGTACGGAATCTTATGAAAAACTGTGCAATGTATTTTCTTCAAGGTTAAAGGTCGACATATGTAACCCGGGCGAACTTCTCGATGTGGATTTTCTTCTCAGGGCGCCCGAGGTCTATAAACCCAAAAGCATTACCTTCTGGGACAAAGAAGACAGGAAAACAATTTCTATGACGGAAGGGCTTATAAAATTCCCGGAATATTCCTTTACCGATTTTATCTCGCTCAGCAAAAAGTCGATAAAAAATATATTCGTCAAAAAAGGCCTGATCCGCCACTTCAAACCCGTTTCTTGACAATTAAGGTGAATGCTAATAGCAGTTAACAAATGAGCTCTCACAAGAAACCGGATGTAGTTATCGGAAATGAACGCATAAGTCTTATCAGCCTTATTGATGTTGCCGATGCGCGCGCAAAGGTCATGATAAGCGATTCCGTTGAGTTTGTTTCAAAAATGGAGGCCTCAAGATCGGTCCTTCACAAAGCCATCGAAGAAGGGGTTCCGGTATACGGCGTAACCACTGGGTACGGGGCCTCTTGCGGAAACAGGATAAGGCCTGACGATATTGAAGCGCTGGGCAATAACCTGATTACATATCACGGATGCGGGACCGGCGAACCTCTGGGCATAAAAGAGACCCGCGCTGCCATGATGTGCAGGATTATCTCTCTTTCGCGCGGCCTTTCAGGCGTCACGATAGATCTGCTTAGGCAGATAGCAGCCTTTTTAAATGCCGGTATCACGCCTGTCATACCATCTCTGGGCTCGGTAGGGGCCTCCGGCGACCTCACCCCTCTTTCATATCTGGCGGCAACTCTAGCCGGTAAAAGAGAGGTTATATACAAGGGTAAGGTCATGGAAGCTGCTGCGGCAATTGCAAAGGCGGGCCTTAAACCATACGTTTTTGAGCCAAAGGAACCGCTGGGTATCCTGAACGGGACTTCGATAATGACAGGGATTGCTTCAGTTGTTTTGTTCCGTTCAAGAAAAATTCTTGAAGCCGCAACAGCCGCCACTGCCCTTACCGTACATGCGCTGAAGGGACATGCCGACCATTTCCATGAGGTAATAACTGATGCAAAAGAGCATCCCGGTCAAATAGCAATCGGAAAAAAGTTGAGAAGGCTGCTTTTTTCTACAGGCGAGCATAGTGAATCATCCTATAGCGATCATTTACAAGATCCCTATTCGATAAGGTGCGTACCTCAGATACTTGGCGTTGTTGCCGATGCAATTGACTGGGTTGAAAAATGGGTGATTACTGAGGTCAACAGCTCGAACGACAACCCTCTTTTCGACTCAGAAACAGGCGCAGTTCTGATGGGCGGCAATTTCTATGGCGGCCATATCGCTTTTGCAATGGACAGTCTGAAAAGCGCCCTGGCCCAGGTTGCGGACCTGCTTGACCGCCAGATGGCTCTACTGGTGGATACTCGCTTTAACAGAGGCCTGCCTGCAAACCTTGTCAGGATATCGGATGAACGGCGTTTCAAACACCATGGTTTCAAAGGCATGCAGATAACGGCCTCTGCCCTGGCAGCTGAAGCTCTTAAAAACACCATGCCTGTGGCATCGTTTTCGCGTTCCACCGAAGCACACAACCAGGACAAGGTCAGTCTCGGAACAATAGCTGCAAGGGATGCCCTGAGACAGTGTGAGCTGGTCTCAAGCCTCGTTGCTGTCCATCTTATGGCATCGGCACAGTCCTGCGAAATCAGAGGGGGCCTTGAATCAAGACCTGAAATAAAGAATATCGTCTCATCAATTCGCAATATAGTTGCCGATGCGGCGGCAGACCGGGAAATGGGAGAAGATATAGGCGTCCTGGCCCGGGCTCTGTATGAAATGGTGTGGGATGAATAAATCAGGAATTCTGTTTGAACATTCGGTAAAAATAAGCATTCCCTTTCACGATACTGATGCCATGCAGGTCGTGTGGCACGGCAATTATCTTAAATATTTCGAGATCGCCCGGGATTCCCTGTTTGCGGAAAAAGGCATTGACCTCTACGGCTACTTTCTTAAATTTCACTACCTTTTCCCCGTCATCAGGGCTTCGGTAAAGTACATTGCGCCTTTGCGAGTCAGGGATGAAATCATCTGTACCGCTTTTCTGAAAGAGGCCAGGAGAAAAATCGTCATGGACTTCGCCATCCGCAGAATGCCTGACAACACGCTATGCGCAACGGGAACAAGTGAACAGGCCGCAGTCCTTTTCTCAGGAACAGGTATGGACCTGGAGATACCGAAGGAAATCCGGTTGGCGCTGGGGTCTTTAAATGACGCCTGAATTCATCTCAGCCCTTTCAGCAGGCACCGAAAGGCTTGCCGCCTGGTCGGATCTGCTTGACAGCATAAACGTGTTTCCGGTTGCAGACGGGGACACCGGCAGAAATCTGGTTATGAGCCTTGCGCCGCTGAGGGCCCTTCCCAGCGATTCGATACTCGAAGACCTTCTGCTTTCAGCAAGGGGAAATTCCGGAAATATTGCAGCAGGCTTTTTTTCCGGGTTCCTGTCATCTTCTCCGCAAGAGGACATGGCGCATGCCGTCAGTGTCGGCCGAAAAAAGGCCTTTGACGCAGTCCCCGATCCCAGAAAGGGAACTATGCTTGATATATTCGACACACTCGAAAAACTGGCGAGCTTTCCCGAAAAAATTGCGGATAAAAAAATCATTCTTGAAAATCTCAGAGACACGGTAATTGCCACAGCGGAAATCAATCCGAAGCTTAAAAAGGCGATGGTCGTAGATTCTGGCGCGCTGGGAATGTTCATTTTCTTTGATGCATTTTTCAATGCATTAAACAACACCAGAGAAGAAATGAACCATATCGCGGAGCTCTTCAATAACCGCCTCGCCATCAGCGATGAATGGAAAAAAGAAGAAGGTGTGGCAGGGAGTTGCATAGATTTTGTGCTGAAGGTTGCGGGCGACAACGCTCAGCTCAACGATGAACTCGTACGTTTTGACAACAGCGTTGTATCAATAAGGCATGACGATTATGTAAAGATTCACCTGCATGCAGATTCTTCAAAGGAGCTCCGCAGTTCCATATCAAAGCTGGGCACCGTTGTTCAGTGGTCGGAAGACGATCTTGGAGAACAGGCAAGGAATTTCGCAGTATCGTTAAACCCCGTTCTGCATATCCTTACCGATGCGGCAGGCAGCGTTACACGAAATGATGCCGCCCGTCTGGGATTTACGCTTCTGGACAGCTATATTTCACTGGGCAGGATGGACATGCCTGAAACATGCCTTGAACCGGAAAAGCTGTACTCGGCCATGAGGAAAGGCATAAGGGCCACAACCGCCCAGGCCTCTGTCTTTGAAAGGCACCAGCACTACGAAAAAGTGCTCGGGCTACATGGCAGGGCGCTCTACCTCTGTGTGGGTTCCGCATTTACAGGTAATTTCAAGGTGGCAAGCGAATGGAAGGCGTCTCATGACCCAGACGACAGGCTCACTGTCATAGATACAGGCGCTGCATCAGGAAGGCTCGGGCTTATAATTCTATCTGTGGCCCGATTTTCGCTCGAAGCCGCTTCACCCGAAGAGGTACTGGAATTCGCCGGAAGGGCCGTCACCTTGTCCGAGGAATATGTCTTTATCGACAAACTTCAATACCTTGTCGCAGGCGGCCGGGTTTCAAAAACGAGCGGCTTTTTCGCAGATATGCTGAACATGAAGCCTGTTGTAAGCCCGCAGCCCGAGGGGGTCAAAAAGCTCGGCGTGGTGCGCAACAGAAAAGACCAGGTGGCATTTGCCTTAAAAAGACTTAGAGAGCTTTTAAAAGATAAAGACGGGATAATAATGCTCGAGTATTCCGACAACCGGAAATTCCTTGATGAAGAAATAAGGCCCCTTTTGCAAAAAGAATTCAAAGGCTCTGAAATCATCCTTCAGCCGTTATCGCTTACATCAGGCACGCATATGGGGCCAGGCACCTGGGCCGTTGCCGTTATGCCGGATACAGCAGGCCTCAAGATAAACCGGGAAGGTTAAGCATGATCAAACCCGCTGTCAGATATTTTAAGGGCGTTTACATGTTTTTCATGTTTGCCGTTTTTGAAATCGGCATACTGTCGGTCTTCATCTTTGCCGTCCCGCTTATAACCATCTATAATGCCCTGGGCGGCAGAGACAGGTCCCTGATGCAGCGCATCAACAGGTTTCTCTTCGGTTTGTGGCTCTCCCTGCTCGATGCGGGAGGGCTTTTCAAGGCTGTTAAAACAAAAGGTACGATTGTCGATGGGCCGTGCGTCGTGGTCGCAAACCACCCGGGACTATTTGATGTGCTTGTGATGGTGCGTGATATCCCGGGATTGTCTCTGCTGGCAAAACAATCTCTTACTGCACTTCCCGGCTTAAGCAAAATATTCGCCCATGCAGGTTTTATTTTTGCATCAAATAATGACGATTTATCCACGGCTGTTCAACTCACAAACAGCATCGTCGATGTGCTTAAATCGGGCCGCAGATTCATGCTTTTCCCTGAAGGCACCCGGTCACCGAAGGGGGACTTGCTTAATTTCAAATCAGGGGCCTTCAAGATCGCCAGGGCAGCGGATGTTCCGGTTCAGCCGGTGCTTATAAGAAACAATCCGCCATTCATGCCGAAAGAGGACAAGTGGTACTATCCGCCATATGAAAAATCCTTATTCGAAGCTGAATTCCTGGATCCGATAGCAGCCCCGGAGGCGGGCAGGGAAATGAAGGCTGCAAAAGAACTGGAAATGGTATTCAGGCGACATCTCGGTCTCGAGCATGATAAAACCCCTGTAAATAAATCATGATCAGGAGCCGCTTATGACAAATGATATACGCGTGGTTGTTACCGGTATAGGCTTCCGTTCACCAATCGGCCATACGATGAATGAGCTCAAGACCTCTCTTCAGGAAGGCAGGAGCGGCATAAGATATATCACTGAATGGGAAAAGGTCGGCCATATGCGGACCCGCCTTTCAGGGGTATGCGACGGCATCGATGAAAAGATAATCCCGAGGCCTGTAAGAAGGAGCATGGGCCGGCTGTCTGTCCTGGCCGCCCTTTCGGCAATGGACGCCGTCAGGGATTCCGGGCTCACGGAAGATTTCATCGGTTCCGGGAAATGCGGCGTCTCATACGGTTCGACAGAAGGAAGCTCTCAGGCCATGGAAGACTTCACCAGAGATTATGCAAAAAACAACAGCCTTTTAGGACTCGAGTCTTCCACTTACCTCAAGTTCATGAGCCATACCTGTGCAGCAAACATCTCAATGATGTTTCATACGAAAGGGCCTTTGATTGCCTCCTGCACGGCATGCGTTTCGGGTTCGCAGGGCATCGGCTTCGGATATGAGGCGATAAAGGCGGGAAAGGCAACAGTTATGCTCGCAGGAGGCGCCGAAGAAATGCACTTTTACAATGCGGCCATATTCGAGCTTCTAAGGGCGACATCAGTGAAATACAACGACTGCCCTGATAAAACGCCCCGTCCGTTTGATGAAAAACGTGACGGACTGGTGGTGGGAGAAGGCTCGGGCTGTCTGGTGCTGGAGGAGTATACGCAGGCAAAAGAACGCGGCGCCAGGATTTATGCCGAGATAGCAGGGTATGCAACAAACTGCGACGGCGCCCATCTCACCAATCCTAGCGCAGACGGCATGGCAGGCGTTATGCAGCTTGCCCTCAAAGATGCCGGACTCTCTCCTGATGAGATCGGACATGTAAACGCCCACGCAACCGCCACCGATGTGGGTGATGCAGCCGAGGCAGAAGCCGTGTACAAGGTGTTCGGCGATAAAACCCCGGTAAGCGCTTTCAAGGGCTATATCGGCCATACCCTGGGCGCATGCGGCGTTATCGAATCCATAATCACTATTTGCATGATGAATGAAGGCTTTATGGCGCATACGAAAAACCTTGAAACACCGGACCCCGCGTTTCCGAAACTCAATCACATCATGAACGAGACCGTTGATAAATCTTTTAA
>CAYNVT010000020.1:43433-45399 GCA_964400685.1 uncultured Bacteriovoracaceae bacterium
TTCGGCGGCATAAACACCTCTCTTATTTTTAAAAAAATATAACAATAAGGTTCATTATGCCCATTTTAAACAGGCTGGCTGACCGGATTGCAGCGACAAAATACGGCCGGAATGCTCTGAATGAGCCTGTTGACCTCGGCTATTTCAGGCAGAGGCCATCGCTTAAGCTGATAATGGGACTGCTGCTGCTTGTTATCAGCTATATCATATGCTGGCCGGTCATTGCCCTTCTTACTTTTTTAGCCGCATACTACCGTAAGCCACTGATAATAGTAATCGGCGGCCCTTTGACATACGGCCTGTCATGGGCGGTATTCGGTCTGTCCATGCTGCTTCTTGGTATCCACAGTTACTATGGCGCGGAAGTCATCGGCCATTATTTTACCAGACAATTCCTGGAAAAATATTCCTCAAAAGCACCTGATAAAGAACTCCATAAAGACTGATTCCCCGGGCGGATTATTATTTTACAGCAGCCGATAACGACCATTCCCCGGGTGTTACTATGAACTTAAACTTGCTGTCCCGGGTTGTTTGCAAGCCTTCATGTAATTTTCCTGAACCATCAATGATTTTTATATCACCTGAAAATTCTGCGGGAAGGCCTGCAATCCCTATAGTGCCTGCCGGAGCAATTATATTGAGCCTGAATATTTTTTCGTCTTTTTTCATATCGAGCTCAATCGTGCCTTTAACTGACGGGACACTGCACTTTACTGTTGTCAGGCCTCCCATTTGCGGCATCACCTCGAATTCCTCATAGCCAGGTTTGACCGGGCGGATTCCGGCTGCATACATCGACAGCAGCGTGAGCGGGCCTCCGCTCCAGGCATGGTTGTATGTCCCCCCGCCGTATTCCAGGCTTCCAATTTCCCAGCCTTCCCAAAGTGTCGAATATTTGCTTTGAACCATTTCAGCATATCGTTTTTTTATCCGGGAAAAGGCATCCTCCTCGAAGCCCATTAAAAAAAGTGCCTCAAGGACATACTTTTCCATATAGGGGCTTGCATGAAACTCCGTTGAAAGCACTCTTCTGATATCGGGGTAATCTTTTTTGTCTGCCAGACCTGCAACAACCGCAAGGGCATTGGCACGATCATCGGTTCCTCCTTTATAACCCGGAGACCGGTAGGCATTATACCGGGAGCTCCAGTAGTTTTTCCTGAAATTTTCTTTTATAAACCGCATTTTATCTTCGTAATCCCCGGCATCACCGGGCCTTTCCGCGACATCAGCCATTGCCCTGAGGCCTTTAAGGGCCAGGTAATACCACTCGGTTTCCAGAAGGCTCACGTCCACATTTTCTCCCCAGTCACCCCATTCCCATCTGGTCCTGCGATGGCTCACCTTTCCTTCTGCATTTACCAGCCAAAGTTCGATGTATCTTTTCGCATTAGGATACACAGCTATTATCGTTTGTTCATCACCTGTATTCAGGTAATAGTTCCAGAAGCCGAACCAACCTACACCAGCAAGACTCTGCTGAGATAATTCGATATCCCAGTTTCCTGACGGGACAGGGGAATAGATCGAGCCGTCAGTTTTCTGCCAGGCGCAAAGCTCCAGTATCGCCTTTTTTGCAAGCAGATGACTGGAAGGACTCAGGGCATAGAAGGCCTCGCCGGTATCAGCCTGGGCGACGAAGCCAAGCAGCATAGCAAACGTATCCGCCTCAACAAACCGCGCACCATGGATGCCGCGCCCTGGCTGCGCCGCTTGCCCGTGACCGGGGACAAATACTTCACCGGCGGCTACGTGCTGGTCGGGACCTGCGCCTCGCCCGGACGGGTGGTGCGCATCAAGCTGCGCTACCGCGACACCAGCGTGGAATTCTTCCGCAAGCTGGCCGGTGACATGCTCGGCAGCTACGGCGATCCGGCCGAATACAAGGGCGACTTCGAGGGCCGGACCATGGGCAACAAATGGTCGTTCACCGATTCCTCGACGCGCCCCGTGAGCCTCATCC
>CAYNVT010000021.1:0-19157 GCA_964400685.1 uncultured Bacteriovoracaceae bacterium
TTATAAACCCTTTGATTCTGCTTAAAAGCTTATTAGCTTAACTGCTAATTCAGCTTCGCGGTCTGCTTTGATTCGGGCTATTGACGGCCCTCACCCTTCGGGCACGACTACGTCATGTCAATTTTCGTGATGCGAAAATTTGTTATGACGCCCTGCAGTCTTAGTTCCTTCAGCTGTTCCTTTGCCGGTTTTTTGCATCGGAATGCTTATGAAAGCTGTTGAGCTGTTAAGTAAAACCTTTTAATCCTTTTGATTCTGCTTAACATCTTATTAGCTCAGCAGCTTATCAGCTGATCCTTCCTGATAGTAAATATATGGACATCACGGGTGTGCCTTGTTAGATTGTTCCCATGAAGAGAGGGTATTTCCCAGGATATTCTCAAGAAACGAACCCCGATCTCAGACTGCTTGCAGAACAGGCGTTTTCCAGGGCTGCGGGCGCCCCTCTCATACAGGGAAACAGCGTCCGCATCCTGAAGGACGCCGCCGAAAACTACCCGGCCTGGCTCGAGGCCATGCGCGGGGCCCGAAAGAGCATACATTTCGAGACCTACATTATCTATGACGACGATATCGGAAACGAGTTTGCAGAAGTCATGGCGGCAAAGGCGAGAGAAGGGGTCAGGGTCAGGATGATTTATGACTGGATGGGCGCTCTCAACAGGACATCCGGGCGTTTTCTTAAAAAACTAAAAGCTGCAGGAGTGGAGGTGCGATGCTTCAACCCGCCCCGTATTGACCGTCCGCTGAACTGGCTGAGCAGGGACCACCGCAAGATGATAGCGATAGACGGCGGCACAGGCTTTGTCTCGGGCCTCTGTGTGGGACGACCGTGGGCAGGGTATCCGGAAAAGGGGGTTGAGCCGTGGCGCGATACCGGGGTCATGATTACGGGGCCTGCGGTTGCTGATATCGAAAAGGCATTTGCGGACGTATGGGCAACTATGGGTACGGGCCTGCCGGAAGAAGAGATCCCTCAGATAACCACACTTCATCCAAGGGGCGATGTGATGCTGCGTGTTGTGGCAAGTGCCCCTAATATTGCGGGGCTCTTCCGGATGGACCAGCTCATAGCTGCGACGGCACGAAGGTCTCTGTGGCTTACTGATGCGTACTTCCTCGGGGTTACCCCTTATGTTCAGGCGCTCATGGCCTCGGCAAAAGACGGCGTCGATGTAAGGCTCCTTGTTCCGGGTACAACCGATATCCCCGTGTTGAGGGCTGTTTCAAGGGCCGGATACCAGCCGCTCCTTGCTGCCGGGGTGAGAATATTCGAATGGAACGGCCCCATGCTTCATGCGAAGACAGCGGTTGCGGACAGCAGATGGGCCAGGATCGGTTCGAGTAATCTGAACATTTCGAGCTGGCTCGGAAATTATGAACTCGATGTCGCGATTGAGGACGAGGATACCGCCATGGCTATGGAGCGTATGTATCTTGAGGACCTTACTCGTTCAACCGAGATCATTCTGGACAGACGTCATGCAACAAGACCTGTACAGAAACGGCCGCGAAAGGAGCGGCAGGTTAAAGGCCGTAGCAAAGGGAGTATAAGCCGGGCAGGAGTAGGAGTAATCCGGGCCGGCCGTGTTGTTGAAGCGGCCATAACGAACCGCAGGCTTCTGGGTCCTGCAGATGCACGGATCATGTTCAGCGCGGGGATTATACTGCTGACACTTGCAGTCCTGGCAATATTATGGCCTCGCGTTCTGGCCGTGCCGTTTGCATTTTTGAGCATATGGTTTGCTCTTGTGCTCATTCTGAGGGCATACAGAACCCGTGCAAATCACCGCAAAAATATTCCGCCTCCATATGCCGATGATTGATGCGTAGCTGAAATAAAACCTTATCCCCCCTTGATTTATAGGGGATAAGGTGACTGTCAAATCTGGCTTTAGTACAGGCTTGACGCTGCTTGCTATTACCAGGACAGATGCAGATGGAATCCGCCGTTCATCGTCAGCCGGGAATCCTCATCAGCTGATCCGTTGAACGTTTCCATTAGTATGAAGTTGTTGAATGAGCAGTTGAAGCCGAGATCATTGTCATTCTTGATGAACTCCGTCAGATACATATCTCCATTGAATAAACCATCCCTGTCACTCGCAGGGACGTCTTCCCACCAGTTCGTAAATGAACAGTCAAAACTGTCGCGCTGTCCCATGATACGGTCGCCTGATGAATCAATCCAGGTCAGGACAAGCTTTCCCCTGGTGCCCGTATCAGGAGGGAATTTTGGCCCGTTGATAGTAGTCGTCTTATTCAGGGCAATATCGGCTGCATTGTCATAAATCTGCTTCATGCTGGTATATTCAATACCTATAATCTCATAATAGTACATCCACACCGAATATCCGACCCAGCAGAAAAACTGATATGCGGGGGGGGCATCCTGGTCCGCAATGTCATCGAGCTCTTCCCATGTCAGGCTTTCAGACATGCCCTCCACCGGAGTGTCGCTCAAGTAAGCAGTGATTGTTACTCCAGTACCGGTGATTTCCATAATTATGCTGTCAAAGCCCAGCGATTCAAAATTCTGGCCTTCAAAGGTGATTTTCCAGGCCCCTTGCGTGGGAAAATCGCCATTATTCATCACTATTTCATTAAGGACGGTAATTATACAGGTGTTTACATATGAATTATATTCTTCCCAGAGTGAAGTGCTTTGCACGGTTATGTATCTGTCCTGTTTTACTGTGACCTGTTCTGTCCTGGTGTCATAAACACCCTCAAGATCGGCCCATAAATTAATTAATGCAGACCCGCCCCTGACAATCTGCAGATCCTGTTCAGGATCATCAGTATACCAGTAATTGCCTATATTATAGGTGATAGGACCTTCCGGGATTAAACTGTCGGAACTGTCACTGCCGCCACCGCCACCGCACCCGGTTCCAATAATGGATAAAAATATAAGAAACACGGAAAAAATAAGACCTTCATAAGCATTCGGTTTCATCTGTGCACGCTCCTTTAATATGATAACGATAATAATAATGATAAGGTTTAAGTCAAGAAATAACATATCCTCAATCCTGAGGGGTGTATGGTCGTAATCGTCCGCCACAACACCGCCCTTGTCGAGCATCTTGTAGACGCGGCGGTCACGGCTTATGGTCAGGCTCTGCCCGGGCCGTACCTTTCGGTGCAGCGCTGTTACTGAAACTTACCCCTTATTGCATTCTTTCGATTATCGCACTGGCAAATCCCGAACAGCTTACTAGTGTTGCTCCATCCATCTGCCGTTCGAGGTCATAGGTAACCTTTTTATCGGATATGGCACGAGCTATGCCTTTCCTTACCAGGTCGGCGGCCTCATTCCAGCCGATATGATCCAGCATCATGGCGCCTGAGAGAATGAGCGATCCGGGATTGACCTTGTCCTGGCCCGCATATTTGGGGGCCGTACCGTGCGTCGCCTCGAACACAGCAACCGGGATGCCTATATTGGCGCCCGGAGCCATGCCGAGTCCTCCCACTTGTGCTGCCAGAGCGTCGGATATGAAGTCGCCTATCAGGTTCGGCACCGCGAGAACACTATATTCGGATGGCCTTAAAAGCACCTGCTGGAACATGGAGTCCGCAATGCGGTCGTTTACGAGGATCTTGCCTTCAGGAACTTTTGCACCCTTGAGTTCGTCTTCGATCACGGCGACGTCTGAAAATTCTTCCATTATTGTCTGATAGCCCCAGTCTCTGAAAGAGCCCTCGGTATACTTCATGATATTGCCCTTGTGCACCAGAGTCAGAACAGGCTTCTTCATCCTGACAGCATATTCCATCGCCATACGGACAAGTCGCTTTGTGCCGGTTATGGAAATAGGCTTTATGCCTATGCCCGAGTCGGGCCTGATCTTTGTACCCATTTCGCTGTTCAGAAAATCGATAAGCCTGGTGACCTTGTCTGTCCCCTGCTGCCATTCGAACCCGGCATAGACGTCTTCGGTGTTCTCCCTGAAGACGGTTATATCGACAAGCTCGGGACTTTTAACCGGAGAGGGCGTTCCATCATAATATTTTACAGGACGCACACAGGCATAAAGGTCAAGCACCTGCCTGAGCGTTACATTCAGGCTTCTGATGCCGCCGCCTACCGGCGTGGTAAGGGGGCCCTTTATACCCACAAGATATTCCTCGAGGTCTCTGAGCGTTTCTTCGGGGAGCCATTTGCCTGTTTTATTGAAAGCCTTTTCTCCTGCAAGGACCTCGTGCCATGCTATCTGTTTCCTGCCTCCATAGGCCTTTGCCACGGCAGCATCCATAACCATTTGGGAAGCCTTCCATATATCCGGGCCAATACCATCACCCTCGATGAAACATATTACAGGGTTATCGGGCACATTCAATTTTCCATTCTCAAAAGTGATCTTCATTCCATTCATTTATATTTCTCCCTCAAATTGTCGTTGTGAGTTTTGGAACATTATTAATGAGTAAAATGAATGGAACTTTTATTAACTAACCACTCACCACTCACCACTGTTTTCTTAAATCTGCTTGTTCATCTCCTCCCACATCAGGGCATGGTATTTATGAATATCCCTCGGGCTCATCGCCATGCCCTGGGATTCATAGACGCTCTGTATAACCTTGACCACGTCTTCAAAGCGAATATCAAGACCGAGAACACCGATCATGTCATCATCTTTATCAGTTATCGGCGCCGAGACCGTCATAATGAGGGCCCCGGTTATTCTTGACGACATGATACCGCTTACATGCAGCTTGCCGTCCTCAACAGTGCTTCTGAACCAGTCGCGGTCGGAGCAGTCCTCATGCTCCTTTATCTTGTGCAGGAAATGCCCGCGGTATTCAGGCTGAGTTATGTTGCGTGTCACCTTGATGCCCTTCATATCGGTCACATAGGCAAACTGTATGAACGGATACTCCTCAATGAATTCGGCAAGCGCCTCCTCCATCTTGTCTCGCTTCATGCTCATCATATTCTTGTTTTCAAGGAGTTTCTCGATAAGCTTGCTGGCATATTCCGAGACTTCCGCCTTGATAAGATCAAAGCCGGACAGGAATAGCTGCGGGATAAAGCGCATGGTAAGCTTTTCCAGCTCCTCGTCGCTCATAGTAGTCATGCGGCCGTCCTCGTATTCCTTGATAATCTGCTGATACATCTTTGTGATGCCGGGATGCCTTTTATCTATGAGATTGTCCCTGTCGAGTTTGTAGTGGTTGTTTATCCAGTGCACGAGGCTAGCCTTGCCAGATTTGTCTGTAATGGCTATTGCTATGGGTTTACCGAGTATCTTGGCGGTATCGAAGATGTTGTAGATTTCCTCGTTCTTTACCAGGCCGTCGGCATGTATGCCTGCCCTTGTCACGTTAAAGTTTTCTCCCACATAAGGGAAATTGGGCGGTATGTTATAATTCATTTCCGAATTCACATAATTGGCCATTTCGGTCACGGCGACCGTGTTTACGCTCTTATCCATTCCCCTTAGCTGCAGGTATTCAAACACCATGGCCTCAAGGGGGGTATTGCCCGTTCTTTCACCGAATCCCAGTATGGCGCAGTTGACCCCGTGGCAGCCGTAAAGCCATGCTGTGGTTGCATTGACAAGCCCCTTATGAAAGTCGTTGTGCCCGTGCCATTCTAGAAGCCTTCCCGGCACTCCCGCATCATCAATAAATGCCCTTACCAGTTTGTCAACCGACCTTGGCAGAGCAGCCCCCGGGAAGCTCACGGCATATCCCATCGTGTCACACAGCCTTATCTTGACATCTATCCCGGACTCTTCACTGAGCTTCATAAGCTCCCTGGCAAGGGGTACGCAGAATCCGAATATATCGGCGCGCGTCACATCTTCAAAATGGCACCTGGGAATCACACCATGGGCAAGGGTCTCCTTGACGATCCCCAGATACTCGTCTAGCGCCTTCTTCCTGTCGAGCCCCATCTTGAGATATATGTGATAGTCGGATACCGAGGTCAGGATGCCTGTTTCATCCATCTCCATTTCCTTGACAAGCTTCAGGTCGTCCTTATGAGCCCTTATCCACGACGTTATCTTGGGATATTTGTAACCTTTTACCCGGCATGCATCAACTGCGGCCTTGTCCTTTTTCGTATAAAGGAAAAATTCGCTCATCCTTATGAGGCCGTTGTCACCGCTGATCCTGCTCAGGTAATCGAATATGGTCTCTATCTGTTTCACTGAGAATGGCGTCATGGACTGCTGGCCGTCTCTGAATGTCGTATCGGTAATGAATATATCATCAGCAGGCTGAACCGGGATGATCCTCATGTCGAAATCTATCTTGGGAACTTCCTCGTAATTAAAAATAGAACGGTAATAATTCCCTTCTTTCCTGTCCTCTATACCTGATGGAAAGTTTTTGCCCGGTGTGTAGTAGAACAGCTTTAATTTTTCGTCCCATTTTGCCATCTTACTTTGCCCTCCTTGGAATCAATGCATCCCTGGGTATCTTTTCAGGTTCGCTCGCACCTGCTTCCCTGCGCGCCTGAATTATTTCTTCTAAGCTCATATCTCTTGGTATCTTAAGCTCCTGTCCGCCATAGAGAACTTTAGGGTCTTTAATCTGGTCTCTGTTGGCCTTGTATATCAGAGGCCACATAAACGAGTCGTTATAAATATCGTGCCTTCCAGCAACACTGGGAAGGGTATCTCCCTTCTTGACAGTATATATAGATGGAAGGGCCGTACCGGAATCCGGCTCCCCTTGCCTTCTTGTATCATCTTTTTTTATGACCACTTCTTTCCCCAGGGCCTCAATTTTTTTCTGCTTAGCCTCTGCGGTAGCGGACCTGGCTTTTTCGAACTTTGCGTCAAGGGTCGCCTTCAGGGTTTTAATCTTCTCACTGTCATGATCGGCATATGCGTTCTGAATTTCCATATAGACCACAAGCAGTTCGTTGGATTCCTTCGATGCATATTCGAAACCCGAAATGGCGATTAAACTGCGCAATGTCTCAGTCGAATCGTTCAGAACCTGACGGTTTTCAGTATCAATTTCCCTGAGATATTTAAGCGCGAGATCGAGCGCCGCTTTCTCCTCACTGGTATTGCCCTTCTTTCTTGCTTCTGTTGCAATCTTCAGGCATTCAAAACTTGCCAATAACGCTTCATCTTCCGTGGCAAATCCTTGAACAGAGCCGGCATGTTTTTTATCCTTTGATGTCATGGCGCACCCTGCCACCAGCAGTACAATCAGTAAAAAGGCTGACAATCTTTTCATGATTCGACATCCAGCAGGTTAATTCCCAGTTCGGTAAGCTGGGCCGTATTAACCTCCGAAGGTGCGTCCGTCATCTGGCAGTACGCCTTCTGCGTCTTTGGAAAGGCTATAACATCCCTGAGCGAGGCGGCCCCGGCGAGAAGCATCACAAGCCTGTCCAGCCCGAACGCTATACCGCCGTGGGGTGGTGCGCCGAACTCCAGCGCCTCGAGCAGGAAGCCGAACTTGGTTTTTGCCTCCTCTTCGGTGAAGCCGATCGAATTGAACACCTTCTGCTGGACATCCCTTCTGTGGATACGTACGCTGCCGCCGCCGACTTCGCTTCCGTTTATGACCATATCATAGGCCTGTGCACGGACTTTGAGCGGGTCGGTGTCCATGAGTCCGAGATCGGATTCATGAGGCGCCGTGAACATATGGTGGACGGCTACGAGCCTCTTCTCCTCCTTGTTGTATTCGAACAGTGGAAAGTCGATTACCCACAATGCACTGAATTTATCTTCAGGTATAAGGCCCGATTTTACGCCGACATGAAGCCTGAGCGCACCAAGGCTTGCATTTACCATGGCTGCATCTCCCGCAATGAAGACCGCCACATCGCCTTTTTCCATGCCGAGCTTTTCTTCGACGGCCTTTTTCTGTTCGTCATTCAGATACTTCGCAATGCTAGACTGCCAGCCGTCCTCGCCCAGTTTGGCCCAGAGGAGGCCCCTGGCGCCGAAATCCGCCACGAATCCGCCAAGGCCATCAAGCTCCTTACGCGACATGCCCGAGCCGCCCTTGATGGTGAATCCCTTTATTATCCCGCCTGTCTCGACTGTGGATGTGAAAACCTTGAACGTACTATCCTTCAGTATGTCCGATACATCCCTGAGCAACATTCCGAAACGCGTATCCGGCCTGTCCACGCCATAGGAGTTCATCGCCTCCTCATAGCTCATCCTGGGAAGAGGATCGGGCAGCTCGACTCCTATCGTCTCTTTGAACATGGTTCGTATAAGCCCTTCGCAGAGATCGAGGATGTCGTCCCTGGTCATGAAAGAGAACTCCATATCTATCTGTGTGAATTCAGGCTGACGGTCGGCCCTCAGGTCCTCGTCACGGAAACATTTTACGATCTGGAAATAGCGGTCGAATCCCGAGATCATGAGGAGCTGCTTGAAAAGCTGTGGCGATTGCGGCAGGGCGAAAAATTTTCCCGGAAAAACTCTGCTGGGGACAAGGTAGTCACGTGCGCCTTCCGGCGTGCTCTTCGTCAGGACCGGGGTTTCGACCTCGACAAATCCTTTCGAATCAAGGAAGCGCCTTGTTATGAAGGCCGCTTTATGCCTGAGGAGGATGTTCTTCTGCAGCGTTGGCCTTCTGAGGTCCAGATACCGGTACTTGAGCCTTAGCAGCTCGGTTGCATCCGTTGCGTCCTCGATTACAAACGGCGGCGTCTTTGCTTCGTTAAGTATTGCGATTCTTTTTGCCGTCAGTTCAACCCCTCCTGTTTTCATACCTGCATTCTGCATTTCCTTAGGCCTTGGGTTAAGCTCCCCCTGAACCGCTATGCAGTATTCCATCTTCAGCGTGCCGCCGGTTGAATGGGCCTCGGGTTCGGTCTCGGGATTGAATACCACCTGGCATATACCGCTCCTGTCCCTGAGGTCGACGAATACAAGCCCTCCAAGATCGCGCCTTTTCTGCACCCAGCCCATGAGTGTTATCGTCTTTCCGCAATCAGAGAGGCTGACTTCGCCGCAGTAATGGGTCCTCTTAAAACCGGCTGTTTCTGAGCTCACGCTATTCTCCTTTAATAAATATAGTGGTGAGTAATGAGTGGTGAGTAAGAAAGCAAAATTTCATACCCGCCTCTTGCTTTTTAAAACCAGCTATCTGGCAGTATCTGCCAGTCTTTTTAACAAATCTTCCTGTTTCACCTGCTCCTGGATACCCGTATTCATATCCTTCATGGCGACGGTCCCGTTGGCCATCTCATCATCACCTATTATGAGACATATCGGATAGCCGGATTTACCCGCCTGCTTCATCTGGACCTTGAAGCTTTTCTCGGGTGCCAGTTCCGTTCTTATTCCCTCATGCCTCAGCTGTGAAGAAAGTTTCAGGGCCTCTTTCTTAGTATTCTCACCAAGAGCCGCGATAAAGCAGCCCTTCTTTTCTTCAGCGATATCAGGGAGCAGCATCAACAAACGTTCCATACCGAAGGCAAAGCCCACTCCGGGCACGTCGTTACCGCCAAGCGCTGCGACAAGCCCGTCATACCTGCCGCCGCCCCCTACTGCATTCTGAGAGCCCAGTCCCCTTGCGGTCATTTCAAAGGCGGTACGGATATAATAATCCAGGCCTCTTACCAGCCTTGGATTCTTTTCATAAGGAATATTAAGGGCATCAAGCCCCGCAAGCATGGCATCATAATGTGTTGTGCATTCTTCGCACAGATACCGGGAATTTTCAGGCGCACCTTCCACTGCGGCCTTGCATGCATCGACCTTGCAGTCGAGCACCCTGAGCGGATTCGTGTACATCCTTCTCAGGCAGTCAGGGCAGAGGCTGTCTTTTTTCGCCTCAAGAAAATCCTGGAGCGCCTTCTTAAACGCGGGTCTGCATACCGGGCATCCGAGTGAATTTACTTCCAGAGTGACGCCCGACAGACCGAGTGCCACAGCAATGTCATATGCAAGGGCAAGGGTTTCCGCATCGGATAGAGGTCCCGCTTCCCCCAGTCTCTCGCAGTTGATCTGGTGAAACTGACGGTAGCGGCCTTTCTGCGGTCTTTCATAGCGGAACATCGGACCTATCGAGAAAAGCTTCTGCACCGGCTCCTGGCCAAGAAGTCCATGCTCGATAACAGCCCTCATGACCGAGGCAGTAGCTTCAGGCCTCAGCGTGAGCGATGAGTCACCCTTGTCGATAAAGGTGTACATCTGCTTTTCAACAACATCGGTATCCTGTCCCATGCCTCTGGAAAAGAGTTCGGTCTTTTCGACAACAGGGGTTCTCAGCTCGGAAAATCCGTAGAGGCTGAAAATCCTTCTTGCCGTTTCTTCGACAAACCGCCATTTCGCAATTTCGTCGGGCAGGATATCGTTCATTCCCTTGACTGCTGTAATCAATTTATTCCCTCCAGAATCAAGGTGTATATCACCTGAGCTTTGCTTGTCAATCTACAGGCCTCTGGCCCATTCGGGCCTGAGCATCTTCTCATCGTTAAGGGCTTTGTCAATGAGACCCAGTATCTTTTCCTTGTCAGCCGGAATATCGCCGCTTATGGGCAGGTAATTGGACGCATGTTCGGTGCCGAAACGGCAATTGGTGAGCTTGAGGTCTTCGACAAACCACCTGAGTTCCTGAAGTGTTCCGCGCTTGTCCGGAAGCGAAAAGCCGCCGCCCATGAGTTTTTTCTCATAAAGCTCTTTGTACGGCCCGAGCATAAGCGTCAGGCATGCAACAAACTGGGGGTCGATTGCGCTTACCACTTTGGCGGAATCCTTGGCATGGACAAGGCTTCCCTCTACACCGCCAAGCCCCAGGAGTATTATTGTTGACATCCTGAGTCCCGCCCTCAGCGCCTTGGTGCAGCCGTCTATTATCTGAGCTGCAGTCGCACCCTTTTTTATTCTTTTTAGCAGCTCATCATTTCCGGTTTCTATGCCCAGATAAAGTGTGCTGAGTTTGAGATCCCTGAACGCCCTCAATTCATCTTCGGTCTTTACCAGAAGGTTCGTAGGGCCGGCATATACATTGACCTTTTCGAGGCGCGGGAACTTCTCGTTCAAAAGCGTGAGGACCCTGATAAGATACCCGGTATCGACTCCTATGACGTCGCCGTCGGCAAGAAATATCCGTTTTGTGTGAGGATACGTCATGGACATCTCGAGTATGTCCTTTTCAAGGTCTTCCCAGGGTCTAACCTGATAACGCTTGGTCTTGTACATGCCGCAGAAAAGGCATTTGTTCCACGAGCAGCCGAGCGTTACCTGAAAAATGAGGGCACGCGCCTCGGATGGCGGCCTGTATAATGGCATGTCATACTGCATGGTTTTAATACTCCTAGCGGTTTTATTTTTTGGGACAGATAATAAAACCACAAAATGGCGATTTTTTCAATCAGCTGTTGGCTTAAAGGATTTCCTGCTCCTTGAAATGCCGGTATGGCTTTATGTCAAGAACGGGCGTTTCGTCGACCATGTCAAGGTTTGCAACATAGAGGATGTTGTCTTCAATCTTATCAAGCCTGAGCACGGACATGCCTATCGGGTTCGGCCTGTTGGGCGCGCAGAGAGCGAATACACCTTTTAATTCCCCTGTGTTGAATTTTCGCTGTATAAGTTCATATCCTTTTGAGAGGTGAAAATGGAAGAGCACGATTATACTTTCTTCCCTTTCCAGAAACTTGAGGCCTTCTGCATATTGCTGATATATCTCTATTGTCCCTTTAATATCGGATATTGTAAAAAATCTGGGTGCATCCTTTGCCGATTTTATGGGGGAATGGACTATACCGATCGGTTCGAAATTAACTCCCATCAGTTGCTCCCAGATAACGGGGTACAGTAAGGCCCTTCGGGTATTACCGCAATACTTCTGCCTCCCGACGCCAGGGTGTCAACTAAATCCTGGAGCGCTCTATTTACAAGGTTCGGCTCTCTGTTGATCGATACTGCAGAGATATGTTTTGCCTCATCTTCATCAAGCCCGCTGCTTAAAAAAATCAGCCCGCCGGTTCCGACCCTGTCAATGGCCCTTATCTGCATCTGAAATTCCCACTGATCCTTTTCAACCCGGCATGATTTTCTTATATGCTCAATAAAGCCGGGGCAGGCATGCGAGTGAGCAAACATGATATCGCGGTATTCCTTTGAACCCAGATGCTCTCTGCAAAAGCCTGCGGAAATGATTCTGCCGCCCGGCTTCACGGCGGGTATGGCCCCAACTATCCCTTTGACGCACTGATAAAATGTCGCATCCAGAGGATAGCCGCCTGAGCCTGTTATAACGGCGTCTACCTCGTTTACAACAACCGGACATGCATGCCTGCGGACAAATGAACAGGCCTTTTCATGAGAGGCTTCAAGTTCGCCTGCAAATGCGGCGACAAGCCTTTTGCCTGAGTCAAGGACAACGTTAAGCGAATAATCGACGCCCGCAAGCCTGGCAACTGAAAGGGCTTCTTCATGGCATGGATTGCCTTTTAGTATCGCGTTAGCCGCTCTGGGGCTGGCCAGAAAATCATGGCTGTGAAATGCCTGAATCGTATCGAGCGATACCAGGCCGGGACATATAGCCTTCCTTCCTCCTGAAAAACCGGCCATGAAATGGGGTTCCACCAGTCCTGTAACTATCCTGAAACCTGCATCAACGAAATCCCTGTTCAGAAATACAGGCCTGCCTGAGAAACTCAGGCCGTCTATTCTTTTTAATTCGCCTTCTGCATCATGGTCAATGACCGTATATTTTTTTGCCGCATCGCCGAACATGTATTCTCTCTCATCAGGCGTGCTCGGCCTATGCATGCCTGTCGCCACCAGAATCAATATCTCTTCGGACCTGACCCCTGCTGATTCGATCACTCTTGTAAGTTCAGGAAGAAATTCCCTGTATGGAATAGGTCTAGTAATATCTGAAACAACGATCACCACTCTGCCGTCGCGCCTTGAGGCAAGCGCCTGTCTCAGCCCGGGAGCATCTATGGGGTTTTCAAGTGCGTCAGATACTATTACTGGGGCATTAGCGGCAGGTGTGGGATAGCTTGACCTGTAAACAATTGTGTTTTCAGGCACATCGATAACGATCGCGGTTTTATCATATGGTATCTCGAGAAGCATATCCCCTTCAGATGAGCCCTGTCGAAAACGCTATCATGAACTGTGCCGTATAATACATGGGCAGACCTATGATCCGGTTCAGGAATTCTTTTCTCACGAATCTGTGCCGGGCAACGAATATGTCTGATACATAAAAGAGTATTGCCCCTGCATAAACCAGTATTCTGCCTGTCATATCGAGCATCTGGTTACTTTTTAACGCCGAAGCGCCTATGGCCATTGCCGAAATGATAACAATATATGCGATCACAGGCCCCAGCATGGTTCCCAGATTGGGTTTAAGCCAGAAAAATACGCCGATGCTCAAAGCTATGCAGGAAACCGTGGTGATCCACATGACAGCGCCTGCTGTTCCGCAGGAAAAAAATGCTATCGTGTACATTACATGCCCGGCGAGGAAAGCGCCCAGTCCTGCGGTAAAGACCTTTTTATTGAAAAAGAATATCAGGCAGACATCCCCGATCAGACACAGGATGAGCCCTGCAAATACGAGGTAGAAATATGTCATGTTCATATGTGTCTGAATGAGCGCGGCAATGATAAACAACAGAGACAGAACGGGCTTGACGCTCAAAAGCCCTTTCGTCGATTCCTTTTTTTCAAAAAACAGCAGACCCGCCAGCAGAAAAGCGGCTATCACAAGTATTACCGGATAATGCTGCACCATATTATACCCCCTGATAAAAAAGTATTATTCAAATCTGCCAGCTAGTTCCTCAGCTCTTTACGGGCCAGAACAAAATCCAGGATAAAGGGACTCATCCTCTGAAGCAGATTAGTTATCTTCCCGACCGGAGTAAGGATACGTTCACGCTGTTTTCTTTCGATAAGCAAGGCAATCCCGGCAGCAACACCTGCCGGTGTGTCATGGGGCGCCCTGTCTATGGGTCTGGGCGTCCCGTCGCCCTTCATGACGGTCTTCGTCGGGTCCGATGTCGTGAAGCCCGGAGTTATCACCCCGACGTGAATTCCAAAGGGTTTGAGTTCCAGCCTGATGGATTCTGCAAGACTTCTGATTGCGGCCTTGCTTGCACCATAAAGGCTGCCTGTCGGTATGGCCCTGATTCCGCTGACGCTTGAAACAAAAATAACATGCCCTTTTGAGGCCTTGAGTGCATCGAGCGCGGCAAGGGTCATGTTCACGGAACCCATGAAGTTCACATCCATGAGTTTGGCGCATGTGCTCGAAGTGCACTCTTCAAACTTGGCCACTATACTTATGCCAGCGTTGTTTATAAGAATATCCAGCCTGCCGTAGCTTTCATGTGTCTTTTTTACCGCTAAAGTGCAGCTTTCATAATCCGTTACATCGGAAGGAAACCCCGTGACATCCAAACCTTTTGATTTCAGCAGGGAAATTGATTCTTTCAGCCTCTCCTCCAGTATGTCGGTTATAACTACCGAGGCCCCTTGGCCGGCCAGGAGTTCAGCCGTCGCAAAGCCTATACCCCTTGCAGCCCCTGTTATCAGGACAACTTTCTTATTAAAATAATCCATGACCATCTCCCTGTATACTTACCGTCTCAGCCTTCATTTTACTGCCCCTGCAGCAATAGCCATGACAATCCCTGCAGCAACCGCTACGTTGAGCGATTCCGTTCTGCCCTTCATCGGGATAAATACTTTTCTGCCGGACAGCGCTAGAATACTCTCACTCAGACCTGATCCCTCCTGCCCAAGACACACGGCATAACGGCCCTTAAATATTTCATGCCTCACAGGTTCTCCCCCGTCAAGCACAAGGCTTAGTATTTCATGATTGAGGGAAGCGATTTCACCCGCCTCAGCCCGGGCAATATCAATACCCAGCAGGGAACCCATAGAGGCCCTTGCCGCTTTTTCGGAAAATGGCGATGCCGTGCCCGGCGTCACTATGATGCCTTTAAAACCGAATGCCTCCGCAGTCCTCACTATGGTGCCGACATTTCCCGGGTCCTGCAGACCGTCGAGGATAACAAGCCTGTCATGTGCTTTCAGTTCATCAATTGTTTTATAGGGACGCCTTATGAAAATGATTATACCCTGAGGTGTCCGGGTCTCGGTCAGCTTTAAGAACAGGGCATCCGAGAGCAGAACAAAATCAAACTGAGGCGTTCCATGCAATTCGATATATTGAGGCGTAATGGCGGAATATTCTGGTCTATATCCGCGCAAAAGGGCATCTTCAGCAAGCCGCCTGCCTTCCAGCATGAGAAGTCCTTTATCCTTTTTTGCTTCAAGCAGCCCCTTGAAGCGTTCGTTCTGCCTGCTGTTTATAGGCTGCATTTTACAATGCTACTTCTTCATGAAGGATGAAAGTAAATCTATGGGCAATGGAATGAGTGTATTTGTGGTGCCTTCGGTCGAAATTTCCCTGATTGTCTGAAGGAATCTTAATTGAAGCGCAATAGGCTCCATGGCAATTATCTGTGCAGCCTCAAGCAGTTTCTGCGCGGCCTGGTATTCACCTTCGGAGTTTATAATCTTTGCCCTTCTCTCACGTTCGGCTTCAGCCTGCTTAGCCATAGCGCGCTGCATCTCTTCAGGAAGGTCGATATGTTTCAATTCAACGGCAGAGACCTTGATCCCCCACGGGTCGGTCTGTTTATCAAGCAGATCCTGGATATGCGCACTTATCTCCTCGCGTTTGGAGAGAAGGTCGTCAAGCTCGGCCTGTCCGCATACCGAACGAAGCGTTGTCTGGCTAAGCTGGCCTGTGGCATACATGTAGTTTTCCACTTCGATAATGCTTTTAAGCGGATCAACCACGCGGAAATAAACAACAGCATTCACCTTTACCGTGACATTATCCCTGGTAATTACATCCTGGGGTGGAACGTCATGAACAATTGTCCTGAGTGAGATCCTGACAAATTTGTCAATTACCGGGATGATTATTACTATTCCGGGACCCTTCGGCATGGCAATAACACGGCCAAGCCTGAAAACGACAGCGCGTTCATATTCGTTTAATATCTTGATCGCCGAGAAAAGAAACAGAAGAACTACGACTACTATTGTTACGGTTGCATACATTCCACCCATGATTTGCCTCCCTATTCAGGTTAAGTTTTTTATTGTTATTCATTGCAGCGGTATATGAAAGCGTTCGAAATAAATGATTAATAGTGAATACAAGGATTGAGTTGATATATCAAGGCATTTCTGGTTTGATGCCTTTATGCATATTTTCGTAGCAGACCTCCATCTCAGGCCGGGCAATAAAACAGATGAGGCCATTTTCATTGACTGGCTTGACAGATTCGATGCGGCCGATACAAAAATTTATATACTTGGCGATTTTTTTGAGTACTGGTACTCGGGAATCGAACCCAGGGTATCGAACGTGCTTGAGGCGATCAGGCTTAAAGATGCCAGCGTTCTTGCAGGCAACAGGGATTTTCTGATGATGTCATCCGGAAGAGTTCCCGGGTTGATAAGGCACGAGGAACATAAAATCAGTCTTTACGGAAAAGATTACCTCCTTGCCCACGGCCACAGCCTTACAACTCACGACACGGGATTCGGCGTTCTTCACTCTATCGGCTGGCCGATTCTGAGGCTACTCGACAGACGCCTGAAAACAGCATCAAAGGAAAAGATCGCGGGCGCCATGATCAAGGCATCTTCTGCGATAAGACCCCTGAGTTCCGAAATCAAACCCGGCATATGCCATAAAAAAGGCGTTGATACTATCATATGCGGCCATCTTCACAGGGGAATAATGAGAAAAGACCTGATCGTCCTGCCAGCCTTTGCCGACCAGAGGGCCTGGCTTGAGATCGATGAAAAGGGTAAGCGCTTTTTGAAACTACCTTAACTTTTCAGAAGAACCTTTGTCAGCATGGGCATGGCTATAAGAGAACCGAACACCGTACCGAAGTTCGTCAGTATTACTACCAGCAGTATTCTTGTAATGGGATTGCGCCAGAAACCGCGCACTGTTTCAATATCGGTATGTATAGTCTCGAAGTCAGACACCTTGGGCTTTTTAAGCCACGCCTCGGTAAGCCCCGCAAACCAGCCGGACGCCAGCGCCGGGTGTATGGCCGTCAAAGGTGATACGGCCGCTGCTACAAGTATTGTAAGAGGATGACCGAATGCAATGAGCGCCCCTACTGCGCTGAAAAACATGGTGCTTGCCGCCCATATCCATATCATATGCATGCCCTGCCCTATGCCTCCCTTATGAACACCCAGCATGACAAGAAAAAGAATAAGGATGGCTAATATCCAGCCCCAAAAGCTCTTCTTTTTGGGCGGGATTTCTTCAAGGGCAGCAATGTCGATCGGTGTGCCGATTTTTAATTTTATACCTTCCGTATGTCCTGCACCTATTACCGCGAGTATCTTTTTTGCTTCTATCGCGGAAAGCTTTGCAGCCATATAGGAATCGCGCTCGTCCAGGATCACCTCTTTTACCACTGGCGCCTTTTTTGCCACTTCTTCGAGCGCAGCGGTAAGCATGTCCTTTTCCTTCAGCTGTTCAATATCGTTTTCGGTAAGTTCCTCGGCACCCAGAATCGAAACAAGCGACTGGAACATCAGATTGAATTTTTCCCTGAATGATAGTTTATACCAAGTCCGCTGCAAGGTCGTCTGGACTCCTCTGTCAATAAGGGAAACAGTTATTCCTGCGGCTTCCGCATCTTCTATGGCCACGCGCATTTCTTCACCCGGCTTGATGCCAAGTTTTGCTCCGACCCTTCTTTGAAACGACGCCATCAGGAGGTTGATAAAGAGCAGCAATGCCTTTTTCTCCTTGATCACCTTCACGATATCGGTCTGCTGCCAGGCGGTAGGATTCTTCATTACATCATATCTGCCCTTGCATAATTCGACAGCCACGATATCGGGTTTGAATATGCTGATTGCCTCTTTCACCTCATCCACACTTCCCTTTGACACATGGGCCGTGCCTACAAGCATGATTTCCCTGTCTTTATAGTTGATTATTTCGCTTGGCATGGAACGGGCTTATATCGTCTGAAAGATTTACGGTCAAGTTAATTGATGGCAGACGAACGATTTGATATAGGGTTGTTAAAGTTGTCAGGAGACAGGAGAAATAAAATGAGCTTTGAATATATACACAGGATACCAAGCCCGGAAGAAATCAAAGATGAAATTCCGATGAAACCAGAATTAGGCCTTTTAAAAAAACAAAAGGACTCGGAGATAGAAAAAATCTTCACCGGGGCAAGTGATAAATTTCTTCTTATAATAGGGCCCTGTTCGGCGGATAATGAAGACAGCGTGTGCGATTATGTATCGCGACTGGCCAGGCTCGAGGAGGAGGTCAGGGAAAGGCTTCTCCTAGTTCCGCGCATCTATACGAACAAGCCCAGGTCAACAGGTGAAGGCTATAAGGGCATGATGCACCAGCCCGACCCGAATAAAAAGCCGAACATAACCGAAGGAATAAAGGCCCTGAGAAAGCTTCATATAAGGGCGCTTTCTGAATCGGGGCTCCCGGCCGCGGATGAGATGCTGTATCCCGGGAATCTGTCATACCTTGACGACCTCCTTAGCTATATCGCAGTAGGTGCACGTTCGGTTGAAAACCAGCAGCACAGGCTCACGATAAGCGGTTGCGATATGCCTTGCGGCATGAAGAACCCAACCAGCGGAGACATCTCCGTCATGCTCAATTCGATCTATGCAGCACAGCAGAGCCATGTGTTTCTTCATAACGGCTGGGAGGTGCGCACATCGGGAAATCCTCAGGCACATGCAATCCTGAGGGGCGCGGTAGACCATTACGGCAGGAGCATCCCCAATTATCACTACGAAAACCTCATGATGGTCGCAGAAAGCTTCAATGACAGGCAGCTTAAAAACCCGGCGATAATTGTCGATACCAACCACGCAAATTCCAACAAGAAATATAAGGAACAGCCCAGAATAGGCATGGAAATAATGCAGAGCAGAAGGCATTCGAACAGGCTCCTCAAGATGGTCAAAGGGCTTATGGTTGAAAGCTATATCGTTGAAGGGGCGCAGAAGCCGGGGGAAAACACGTACGGCAAGTCGATTACGGACCCGTGCCTGGGGTGGAAAGATACCTGGACCTTTGTAAACCGCCTCGCCGAGATCGTCTAGGACAGGGCGTTATAACTTTACATCTCTGCGTCTCTCTTT
>CAYNVT010000021.1:19182-29414 GCA_964400685.1 uncultured Bacteriovoracaceae bacterium
GCGGCATACGCTAAAAGTATGTCTCGCGCCTCGCCCGCGTCACTCCTTGACCTGTCTTGTTCTAACACCCTGTCGCTCCCTCTTCTTGCCGCAGCAAACATCAACCGGAATCATTAATTTTGGATTGTTATTCCGAACGTAGGTGAGGAATCTTTTTTTTTCAGATGTTTGTTTGTTCAACTTTATCAAGAATAAAGATCAGTCGCCGGAAAAACCGAAAAAGAATTGACTAAAACCGGTTAATAAATGATATGTGGATGGCTTAAGATAATATCCAGGAGATAAGATATGCTTGATCAGGATTACAGTCCAGGTGAAATCGAACAGAAATGGTATGAGTTCTGGCTAAATAAGAAATTTTTCCATGCATCTATTGATGACAATAAACCAGCTTTCTGCATAGTTATCCCGCCTCCCAATATAACGGGCGTCCTTCACATGGGGCATGCGCTCAACAACACTCTTCAGGACATACTCTGCCGATACAAGCGCATGGACGGCTACAACACGCTCTGGATGCCGGGGACTGATCATGCGGGCATCGCAACGCAGACGGTCGTTGAAAGACACCTCGCAGAAAAAGGGACTTCCCGGCACGAACTAGGAAGGGACGCCTTCATCTCGGAAGTCTGGAAGTGGAGGGAAAAGCACGGCAGCCTCATTATAAATCAGCTCAAGCGACTGGGAGCATCATGCGACTGGGACAGGATAAGGTTTACTATGGACGAGGGACTGTCCAAAGCGGTCAGGAAAGTCTTTGTAAGCTTATACAATGAAGGGCTTATCTACAGGAGCGACTATATAGTCAACTGGTGCCCGAGATGCCACAGCGCAATCTCCGACCTCGAAGTCGACCACGAGGAAGAGGACAGTTTCCTTTGGCATATACGCTATCCCATGGAGGGCGGCGGTGAGGTCGTGGTCGCAACTACAAGACCGGAAACCATGCTGGGAGACACGGCCATTGCGGTCAATCCCGAGGATGAGCGCTATAAATCTTATGTGGGCAAGAACGCCATCCTGCCAATACTCAACAGACCTATAAAGATCATACCTGACCCTGTGGTCGACCTGGAATTCGGCACCGGCGCGGTCAAGGTAACGCCTGCCCATGACCTGAACGATTATGAAATGGGGATAAGGCACAACCTCGAGACAATAGTCATCATAGACGAATCCGGTCTCATGTCGCCCAATACCGGGCCCTACAAGGGTATGGACCGATTCGAATGCAGGAAGCAACTGGAGACAGATTTGCAGGAGCAGGGATATCTTGTGGACAAGACGCCTTACAGGGTACCTGTCGGAAAATGCTACCGCTGCAAGACCGTGATCGAACCTTACCTTTCAAAGCAGTGGTTCGTACGTACAAAGCCGCTCGCTGAAAAGGCGATAGACGCCGTGAAGACGGGCGCTACGCGCATAATCCCGCAGCAGTGGGACAAGACATATTACGAATGGATGAACAACATAAGGGAGTGGTGCATCTCAAGGCAGATATGGTGGGGCCACAGGATCCCGGCGTGGTTCTGCGACGACTGCGGCGAGATCATGGTCAGCACGACCGAACCGGATAAATGCACAAAGTGCTCTTCCGCAAACATCCGGCAGGAAACCGACGTACTCGACACATGGTTCTCATCCGCCCTCTGGCCTTTTTCCACAATGGGCTGGCCGGACGAAACACCGGAGCTCAAGATATTCTACCCGGGAAGCGTCCTTGTTACCGGCTTTGATATCCTATTCTTCTGGGTGGCCCGCATGATGATGATGGGGCTCAAGTTCATGGGCGATGTGCCCTTTAAGGATATCTACCTGCATGCGCTTGTAAGGGACGAGCACGGGCAGAAGATGAGCAAGACCAAGGGTAATTTCGTCGACCCCATCGTCGAGATGGACCGCTTCGGAGCGGACGCCTTGAGGTTCACTCTGACGGCATTCGCAGCAATGGGCCGCGACGTGCGCATGAGCGAAAAGCGCATACAGGGCTACCGCTTCTTCATCAATAAAATATGGAATGCGGGCCGGTTCGTGCTCAATAACGCAGGCGAAAGCTTCAATCCCGAGGAGGTCGAAGCGGCAGGGCTCAAGTTTTCCACTGCGGATAAGTGGGTGTTGACCGAACTTAATAAGACGATTATTGAGACGCGCTCCGCATTAGACGAATACAGGTTCAACGATGTTGCCGAGGCGCTTTACCACTTTACATGGCACACCTTCTGCGACTGGCATATCGAACTCTCAAAGCCCATGCTCGAAAGTGAAAACGCGGATACGACAAAATGGGTTCTGATTCATGTGTTCCGGACAATCCTGGAAATGCTGCACCCGATCATACCTTTCGTCACCGAAGAGATTTGGCAGCTCCTTCCCGGAAAGAAGTCCTCTTCAATAACCATAACAAGCTTCCCGTCAGCCAATACCAGCTTCGATTTTGTTGACGAAGCACGTTTTATGGAAGTCATAATCGAGCTCATTTCCGGAATAAGAAGCATCAGAGGCGAATCGAACATATCGCCTTCGGTCGAGCTTGACGCTGTCCTGAAACCTAAATCACCTGATGTAAGGACAATACTTGAAGGCCATATTAATCTGGTCAAAAGGCTTGCCAGGGTCAAAGGACTTTCCTTTGTCGAGGCGGACGCCCCTAAAAAGAGCGCCTTTGCAGTGACGGCCGACATGGAAATTTACATACCCCTTGAAGGCGTAATCGATATCGCCAAGGAGATGGACAGGCTTGGTAAGCAGCTAAAGAACGTCAAGTCCGATCTCGAGGCGAAGGACAAAAAGCTGTCCAACAAGAATTTCATGGAAAAAGCCGACCCCGAAGTCGTTGAGGAGCAGAAAAAGCTAAAGGAAGAGCTTAACTTCAAGCTTGAAAAGATCGAAAAGGCGAGAAAACTCCTTGAAGGATAATAATGAAGGTTTTGTAAAAGAGATTATCAGCCTTGAGGCAATTGATTCGACCAACAGGTACGCCCTCGACTATGGTAAACCGTTTGCAGCGGTAACGGCAAAAAGACAGAGCGCAGGCAGGGGACGGAGGGGGCACCAGTGGTATTCGCCGGAAGGGAATCTATACCTCACAATAACGCTCCCTGGCATAGATACCAGACACACAGTGCTCGCAGGTGTTGCGGCGCGGGAGGCCATCGCCGGATTGCTTCACGGGGAAACCCCTCTCATAAAATGGCCGAACGACATTCTGGTTAAAGGCAGAAAAATTGCTGGAATCCTGTGCGAATCCAGGGCGTCCATTACAGCGGTGGGGATCGGGGTCAATGTTAATCAAACCGAATGGCCCGAAGAGCTTTCCAGCAAGGCTGGTTCGCTTAAACTTTTATCAGGCCGGAGTTATGCGATCGGCGATATAGCAGGCCTAATAATCGACTCACTCGGAAAGTGGTATGACGCATTTTCAGATATGGGATTCGAACCGATAAAAGAATGCTTCCTCAAATACCATATTAAATCCGACTACAAACCCATGCTGCCCGACGGGACCGGAATAATCATCAAAGATATCGATCCGGACGGTTTTCTGGTCATCGAGGCAAACGGGATAAAGAGAACGCTAATAAATGAAGAGCTGTTTTTTTCAGGTTATACAACTTCGTGATCGAACCTGCTGTTCCTGAAATAAAGAAAAATATCAGCAAGGACCATGAGCATATTGATTATATACAGATATATGACCATATCGAAATTATAAAAAATCTTGTGCAGGATACCGGCAAAATATCCGATGAGAACGATGATAAGGAAAACGATGCTTTTCCCTTTTGATGTCCTCGAAATATAGGATTTATATATCGAGGAAGGCCATGCCGCCCCGAAGCATAAAAGCATCATGGCCTCGAAAAAGCTCACCTGATATTAACCGACAACCGCACCCATCTTGAATATCGGCAGGTACATCGCAACAACAAGGAATCCGATCGTGCCGCCCAGGAAGACCATAAGCATTGGTTCCAGTGAAGCGGTGAGGGCAGCGACTGCGGCATCGACTTCTTCGTCGTAGAAATCGGCTATTTTGGCAAGCATATTGTCAAGTGCGCCTGTGGCCTCACCAACGGAAACCATCTGAACGACCATGCCTGGAAAAAGCCCTGTTGCTTCAAGCGGGTCCGCCATAGGTTTTCCTTCGCTGATAGCCTGCCTGACATTTCTGATACCCTCTTCTATTACCATGTTACCTGAAGACTTTGATGTAATCTCGAGGCCGTCCATGATAGGTACGCCTGAAGATATCATCGTAGAAAGCGTCCTGGAAAACTTTGCAACAGCAACCTTTCTGAGAAGAGGCCCGAACAGCGGGAGTTTGAGAAACGTTTTGTCAATCTGATACCTTATCCTGGGCACCTTCAATGCATATCTGAAGGCCGCAGTTGCAGCAAAGATTATTATTATCATTACCCACCAGTATCCCCTGAAAAAATTGCTCATGCTTATTACCATCTGGGTCGGGGCAGGAAGAACCCCTCCGAACGAGAGGAACATCTCACTGAATGTCGGAATGACAAATATCATCAGTATAGCAACAACAACAACCGCCACACAAATGACGATTATCGGGTATACCATTGCGCTTTTTACCTTGCCCTTGATCGCTTCAGACTTTTCCATATGCAATGCAAGCCTGTTAAGGATAATATCAAGGACACCGCCAAGTTCTCCTGCTGCAACCAGGTTTACGAAAAGCTCATCGAATACCTGCGGATGTTTTTTAAGAGCATCGGCAAATGTCGAGCCGCCTTCAACATCCTGTCTGATGGTAGTGATAATCCTCTTGAATTCTGCATTTCCCTGCTGGGTTCCCAGTATCTCAAGACATTGAACAAGAGGCAGGCCAGCATTTATCATGGTTGCAAACTGCCTGACAAAGATGACTATTTCCTTTGTCTTTACCTTTTGCTTGAACAATACAATATTTTTAGGTTTCGATTTTACCTTTGTAGGAGTAATCCTCTGCCTTCTGAGGATTGTATTTACCGATGCCTTGCTTTCGGCATCGACTTCACCTTTTTTTAAAGTCCCGTCAGCAAGTTTGCCTTCCCAAACGAATACTGGCATTGGCTATCTCCTCTCCCCTCCAGGATTTATCTTTATCCCTCCTGTGGAAGTCATCATTTGCTTAAGTTCCTCGACATCCACAGCCCAGCCCAGGGCGTCTTCAAGTGTTATGAGCTTCTTAAGATACAGGTTGTATAAGGACTGGTTCATGGTCTGCATGTTATGCTTTGACTGGCCGACCTGCATCTGAGAGTATATCTGATGAATCTTGTCTTCCCTGATAAGGTTTCTTATTCCCGGAGTCGCTATCATCACCTCGCAGGACAGAACCCTGCCCAGACCGTCAGCCCTGGGAAGAAGCTGCTGGGCGATGACCGCTTCGAGTACGAATGCAAGCTGGGCGCGCACCTGAGGTTGCTGGTGTGACGGGAATGAATCCACTATCCTGTTGATGGTTTGAACTGAAGAATTCGTATGCAGCGTTGCGAAAACCAGGTGTCCGGTCTCGGAGATAGTAAGGGCCGCCTGCATTGTTTCAAGGTCCCTCATTTCACCGATGAATACAACATCCGGGTCCTGCCTCAAAATATGCTTCAGAGCATTCCCGAAATTCCTCGTATCGCTGCCGATTTCCCTCTGGTTCACCAGGCAGTTCTTGTGTTTGTGCACAAATTCGATAGGATCTTCAATAGTAATGACATGGCCTCTGCGCTCCTGGTTTATTTTATCGAGGAACGCAGCAAGCGTGGTCGATTTGCCGCTTCCCGTAGGGCCGGTGACAAGTATCATCCCTCTTGGATATGATGTAAGTTTGCCTGTAACGCTCGGCAATCCAAGCGCTTCCAGGGACATTATCTCATACGGAATCATCCTGAAGACACCTGCCGGTGCGCCCCTCTGGATGAAAACATTCCCCCTGAAGCGTGCCAGACCTTTCAGGCCGAATGAGAAATCAAGCTCGAGGTCTTCTTCGAATTTATGTTTCTGCGACTCGGTTAAAAGGGAATAAAGCAATTGACGGGTATCTGGCGGCGTAAGGGCAGGCTCATCCAGGGGGAATAAATCTCCCCTGACTCTAACCTGCGGCGAAGAGCCGGTGGTGATGTGAAGGTCGGATGCACCCTTTTCAACCATTTTTTTCAACAGATCATAAATAGTACTTTCCACAACACCTCCAATTAATCCGGCATAGTTGTCCTCAATACTTCGGACACTGATGTAACACCTTCTGCTATTTTCGTCAGACCACTCTGCCTAAGAGTTTTCATACCCTGGTTTATCGCTTCTCTCTTTATTTCAGATGCCGATGCACCCATCAGGATGAGCTCCTTGAGAGATTCTCCTACAGTCATTACTTCATAAAGGGCTACCCTTCCCTTAAATCCCGAATTATTGCATACAGGACAGCCGCTGCCTCTTTTAGCGGTAACTTTTTTTGCAAATTCAGGGTCCATCCCCATCTGCACCAGTGTTTCCACAGGGACATCATCGCTGGTTATACATTCCTTGCAAACTTTTCTGGCAAGCCTCTGCGCAACAATAAGGTTGACGGAAGACGCCACAAGAAAAGGCTCGATTCCCATATTAAGGAGCCTGTTGATTGTTGCCGGGGCATCGTTCGTATGGAGAGTTGACAGGACAAGATGGCCTGTAAGAGCGGCCTTGATGGATATTTCCGCAGTCTCGAAGTCCCTGATTTCACCGACAAGGATAATGTCGGGGTCCTGCCTCAGAAAAGATCTCAACGAGGCGGCGAACGTCAGTCCGATTTCCTCATGCATCTGTACCTGGTTTATGCCGGGAAGATCGAATTCGACAGGGTCTTCTGCTGTTGATATATTGGTATCGATCTTGTTTAGTTCGGAAATGGACGAATATAATGTCGTTGTCTTGCCTGAACCTGTAGGGCCTGTAACAAGAACCATACCCCAGGGCTTGTAGATGCCTTCCTTGAATTGTTTTAATGCTTCCTCTTCAAATCCGAGCTTTGTCATGTCAAGCTGAAGGGTTGCCTTATCCAGAATACGGAGAACGACCTTTTCCCCGAACAGTGTCGGCAGCACCGAAACGCGGAATTCAACCTCTTTGCCGCCCTGAACCCTGAGCTTGATCCTCCCGTCCTGCGGAAGCCTTCTTTCGGCAATATCAAGCTTGCTCATGATTTTCAGCCTTGAGGTAATTGCATTTTTGAAGCGCATGGGCGGTTTCATTATTTCCTGCAGCATACCGTCAAGCCTGAACCTTACTCGTACAAATTTTTCATAGGGCTCGATATGAATGTCACTCGCACCCTTTTTAATCGCATCGACAAGGATTAGATTGACAAGCTTTATTATCGGGGCCTCTTCAGCTTCATGTGCAAGCGCCCCTACACTTACATCATCTAATCCATCGTCAATTTCAATACCCTCTTCAAATTCTTCAAGGCCTGAAAGGGTATATTCCATTTCATTTTCTTCTGCCTTGCCATAGAGATTATCAATCGCCCATTTCAGGGACTCCTCTGATGTCACATACACTTCGATTGAATAACCGGTAAGGAATTTAATGTCATCAACTGCGAAGATATTCGCCGGATCGGTCATTGCAACCTTAAGCGTCGAGCCTGACCTGGCAAACGGAATTGCGTTATACTTAAGAACAATGTTATGTGGAACAAGCTTTACTGCTTCATGATCAATTTTGGTATTCTTGAGTACTACTGATGGCAGCCCGTATTGCTGACCCAGGAAGCTGACCAGTTCTTCTTCGGAAATATATCCGAGCTTTACAAGCTGAGAACCAAGTCTCACACCGCTTACCCTTTGCGCTTTCTGCGCCTCCATCAGTTGTTCGGGTGTGATAAGCGCGTTCTTAACCAATCTTTCGCCAATTCTTTCGGTAGCCATTACACTCCTCGGTAAGCCTATCGGCAAGACCTTATATCTTCTTTAACGAAACAGCCAAATAATAATTAATTATTTAAATGATATCAATATTTATGCCAATAATTCCTGTATCAGCGGATGATACTGATAGAAATATATTTACCGGCTATTTTTCGTCCTTTAAACCCCTTGCCCTGTCGGCAAGGCTTATAATCTTGCTGCAGGTCTTTTTGGATACTTGTGTATTTGTTTCAGTCTTTTTATGTAATTGAACAGAGCTTCTGACTGCATCAAGCCTTACTGGAATATTATTCATTGTAAACGGTTCACCATCAACCTGAGCTTCCCTCAGAAGCCAGGTTATTTCCTGCGGAGGAAAAGTAAGGAATAGCATTTTAACCTTGAACCATCTTGGTTTAACATCCGCTTCATAATCTTCTATCCTGGCATATACGGAAGGCCGGTCATCTATGTATACAGCAACTATTTCACCGATATTTCGCATATTTTATTCATAACACAGGCCTGCTTCCCATTTCAAACAAATGAAATCATTCTTTTATTTTTTTTCATTTATTTTTTTACTAAATCAAGAAATATGATATAAATAATATATTGATCTGTACTTACGGGGGGATAATGTCCGAACAGATACTTTTTGTGGATGATGAGAAGTTCATTTTAAGCCTGGCTGAGAGAATATTTCAGGACAGGGGTTTCGATATCCTTACCTTCCTGAACGCTCAGGATGCACTTGAATGCGTAAAAAACAATGAAATAGCCGTTCTTGTATCCGATAACATGATGCCAACAATGACCGGAATAGAGCTTCTGTCAAGGGTACGTGCTGTTTCTCCTGATACTGTCTGCATCCTGATGACCGGTTACGTCAATCTCCAGACAGCCCTTGACGCAATCAACAAGGCAGAGGCCTTCAGGTTTATAGTTAAACCGTGGGACAACAAGTCACTTATTGAAATGGTTGATGACGCCATGAAACGCTATAAACTGAAAAAATCAATCAGGACAGGTGACGAAGCAACAATGCTTTCTTTAATCCATGCGCTTGAATTAAGAGATCCTTATACAAAAGGCCATTCCGAAAGGGTAGCAGAATATTCCATCATGCTGGCACTCGCCCTTGATATTCAGCCTGACAAGCTCAATGCAATAAAGTATGGCGGCTGGCTGCATGACTGTGGGAAAATAGGGATTTCAGAAAACATACTGCATGGCGAAGGACCCCTGGATGAGGCGCAGCTGCATATCATAAAAAATCATCCTTTGTGGGGTGCCGACATTGTAAAAGATGCCCATCTCTCAGAATCTACCGTAAACATTATAAGATATCATCATGAACGATTCGACGGTAATGGTTATCCGTTCGGTTCCAAAGCCCAGAATATCCCTATCGAAGCCCGGATAGTTGCTGTAGCTGATGTATTTGATGCGCTCACCACCAAAAGGTCTTATCGTGATGCATATTCGAAAGAAACCGCGCTTGAAATTTTATCTTCCATGAAAGGAAACGTACTGGACCCGGAGATTGTTGATGTATTCACTTCCATACTTGATAAGCCATCACCTCTGAGGATCGAAAGTCTTCCAGAAAATAATATCACCTGAGAACAGGCATAAGGTTATGCAGTAATGCATAACCTCACCCAATCAAAATGGAATATCATCAAATCCTTCAGGTTCCTGAGAGGCTGCACCGGGATCATTAAAATCCTTTGATTCCGAATTATCCATCGGGCTTAGGATCTGCATGGCATTGGCAACGATTTCAGTTGTATAGCGTTTATTCCCGTCACGGTCATCCCATGATCTGGTCTGCAGCCTGCCTTCAATATAGACCAGTTTACCCTTGGACAAAATTTTTGCACATGTCTCTGCAAGCTTTGCCCAGACCACAATCCTGTGCCACTCCGTTCTCTCCTGACGTTCATTGTTCTGATCCATCCAGTAATCACTTGTTGCCATTGTAAAATTCGTAACAGCCCTGCCTGACGGAGTGAATCTCATTTCCGGATCCTTCCCAAGCCTTCCTATAAGAATTACCTTGTTAAGTGAACCTGCCATATTCCCCTCACTTTCATATTTTTAATTAAGGCCTCACAGACGGCCCGAAAGAATTGTAATCATCGTTCGAGATATGTCCATCCTGATCGGGTCCGTCCAACAGGCTCTTGAAACGGTCCCTCATCAGATAATCATACTCCTGGCTTGACAGCCTGTTGTTCTTGTCCAAATCGGCATTATTAAATTTCATCATCCAATAGGCTCTGCATTCCTGAGTAGTAATATTGCCGTCATTATTTTTATCCATTTCCCGGTAAACGGGAGCAAGTG
>CAYNVT010000021.1:29424-45241 GCA_964400685.1 uncultured Bacteriovoracaceae bacterium
TGTCGGATCCATAATTCCCTTTTTAAGAGCTGTGTCGCTGCACCAGTAAATAATGAATTTTTCGACGTCAATCCCTTCACTTCCGCCTTTGTCCAGTTGATCATAATATCTCATCTGCTTGGCAACATATTCGTCAGTTGATATCCTTTTGTCTTTATTTGAATCATAATCCCTGAAATTCACTTCTTCCTGTTTTGAGGTAGCATCTGTATTATGATCCATGGATTTCATTCCTGTTGTGCATGAACAAAGATAAAAAATAATGACCGTCAGAAAAATTTTAAAAGCAAGATTTCTGTACATTTCAGCCCCTGTAAAATGAAAGATATTTTTCAAACATGCATAAGTCAAACTAATGGCTTATATATTCATTGTCAACTTCATAAAGCCCCGGAGAACACAGAAAGACATTATAAAGCAAATGCACTTCCTGAAATAAAAACCGGTAGACAATATTCAGTCTTTACAGATAATAAATGACTATGAGAAATATACTTAAAACCATCTCCGGTAATGCACTTATAATTGTTCTGATTCTGATTGCCGTTCTTGCAGTCCTTTTTTTTATCCTGCCTCTGGGAGGTACAGCCGGACAGATAAAAGAATCCATCACATCTTTTGTACTGAGGACTCCACCAAGATTCATATCCATTGAAGTCAAGGTTAATAACGAACCCAGAATTATCAGGGCAGGCCAGTCGCTTCTTATTCATGGAGACGAAACTCTTGTAATTACGGGAATAAATGCCAATACCTTTTTCAAAAGCTACCTCAATGCAGATATTGAAGGCTTCGGCAAGCAAAGTGAATTGAACCAGAGCATTTCAACAACCGAGATAAGGAACCAGCTGATTGATACGGGTATCAGGTCAATCCCCATTGATATCTATTATATCAGCCATGTCATTGCAAAAGTCCCTATTGAGATCGAGGTAAGCGAGGATGATTTTTTAAAGCAGCTCAAAACCGCCAGGGATTCAAATGAACAGATCACCATCCTTAAAAATGCATTCAGCACCTTCCCGAAAAACAGTTTTTTCATAAAGCAGCTTGAAGATTCACTGATAAATAAGGGAGATCTTCAGGGCCTGATCAGCATATATAAAAAACAGCTGGAAAACGACGGTCTTGATGAAAACGTATTAACAAAACTGACAAACACATATATCAGACTGGGCCTTCTCGATGATGCCGAAAAATTGAATACGGACATAATCAGCAACAACCAACAGACCGCCCATACCTATTACAGGCTGGCCTTGATTGCAGGAGCGAGATCTGATCTGGATAAAAAAATATCATACCTTGAAGACGGCCTGCTTATTGACAGGAAAAATAGTGACATACTCCTTGAGCTGGGAAGAGCATATGAAGAAAAAGGCGATAAGGCAAAAGCCCTCGAGCTTTATAAATCCATCTCGTATGAATCCAGCAGCAGGGAAGTCCTCATTGCAGTAATTCAGGATGCTGTGAAGAAAAAGGATTATGAAACGGCAGAGCCTCTGCTTAAAAAATATATAGACCTCTATCCTACAGATAAGAATGCAGTCGCACTTCTTGGAAAGATAATGGGCAGCATAGGTGATCCGGAGTCACAGGTGGAATATTACAAAAAAGCCCTGGCCCTATCGCCTAATGACCCTGTAGTAATGTTCAATCTGGGTGTCGCCTATGAGAAGGCTGGCAATAACAAGGAGGCTTTGAAAACCTACAGTTCGCTCCTGAAAATAAAACCGGGTGATCCGGACGCCCTTTCAAGGATATCATCGCTTTACCTGAAACAGGGACGCAATGCTGAGGCTTACAAGTATTTCAGCATGCTCGCCGGTTCAAAAGAGACAAAGGAGAATCTAAGGGGCCTTGTTGAATCTTCTTATGCATTGAATGATCCTCAAAAAACGATTAGTGCATGCAAAAAATACCTTGCAAGATATCAGGATTATGATGTCGCCCTGATACTGGCAAGAACCCTGGAAAAGGTTGCTGAAACAAAATCCGGCAGAGTCAAGACAAAATATGTGAAGGACGCCCTTGATGCATATATAGCGGCTAATAAAATCAAACAGACAGAAGCCGTCGAACAGAAAATCATAGACCTGACTAAAGAACGAAGAAAGCTCCTCAAAGACTTGAGATAGCTGAAAAATATAACCATGTGGAAAGATATTATAAGTCATCAGGGTGAAATAGATCTTCTCAAATCTTATATTCATACAGACAAGATCCCCAGGACTCTTCTATTTTCAGGCATAAGAGGGGTTGGGAAGAGCATGGTAGCCCTTGAATTCTTTAAAGCGCTTAATTGCAAAGCCACGCCTGCTGAGCCATGCGACAAGTGCGGCAGCTGCATAAAAGCAGCCAGCGGGAATCATCCTGATTTCATCAAGATTAACCCGGACGGTTCTGAAATAAAGGTTGAACCTGTTCGTAACGTATTGAACGAGCTTGGTTTGAAGCCTTTTCTTGCAAGACACAGGGTCGTTGTTATCGAGCCTGCCGAGCTGCTTAACAAGTCCAGCGCGAACTTACTTTTAAAATCTCTCGAGGAGCCACCCAACACCACAATATTCATTTTAATCAGTCATAAACCAGGTTTACTGCTGCCGACAATTATCTCAAGATGTCAGGAGATCACATTCAAACCGATAGCACCTGATAATTCAGAGAGCAATATTGACCCTGTTATCCTGAAACTGACTTCCGGCGCTATTGGAGGCCTGATTGACAGCGATGTGGAATATGTCTCTTTTATAAGAAACAAAGTTCTAACTATTCTGAACGGCAGTGACCCTTTCAGCGCTGCGGAATCTATCGCAAAAAAAGACGGTGATATTTTGATTGCACTTTCTATCATTGAATCTTTCATAAGGGATTTTATGATTGCGAATCTCGGAAGCCGAAATGTCATCAATGAAGAAATCCTTAAGATTTCGCTTAACAATATGGATTGTTATTTTTTTGACAAAATTTCAAAAACACTGAATGAAATACGGTCAATGAGGGACAGCAGTATAAATTTGAAAACCGCCCTTAGCGATATTCTTTACCAGATGGGTGATATAATTCAAAGATGAACAGGGCTTCCTTATGCACATATTATGCAGTTCTTTTTATCCTCTTCTTCTTATCAGGTCTTGCTTTCAGAAGCACATAGACAGCTCCTGTACCGCCGTCGCAAGGCCTGGCCGAACAGAATGCCAGCACATATCCGGATAATGGTCCTGAAGAAAGCCAGTTGATGACATAATTTTTGAGTACAGGACCTTCATGAGATTTAAGGCCCCGGCCATGAATAACCATAAGACACCTGTACCCCATAGCATAACTGTTTCTGATAAACATGGAGACCTTCTCTTTTGCTTCTTCTGACATGAAACCATGCAGGTCCAGGTAAGCTTGTACAGCCAGTTCCCCTTTTTTTAACCTCTCGATTATTATAGGCTCCAGGTTTATGATATACCCTTCTACATATTCCCCCGTCTGCCTGATATCAAACCTCGTACCTCCGTTTACAAGAGCCTTTAGAATATTCATCACTTCGTAATTATCAGAGTTTATTGATTTGTTTATTTTCTCCAGATGTACCATTTTATCTGCAGGCCCGGGTGCAATTCTGTTCTGCTTGAAACGCTTCGTACCAGCCATTGCTTCATAAAAAACTTCTTCATCAGATAGTTCAGTTAGTGCTTGAGGTTTATTATCGGGTTTTTTCGTTTTTTTCTGTTCCGGTTTACCCTTGAGATTCGTCACACTTTTGAGAATGTCAAACGGTTTATTGAATCCTTCATCTTTTTTCATTATCATCTAAATAGCAAAAAAAAAGGGCCCACTCAATAAGGTGGTAGTGGGCCTAAAAAAGGAGGTCTATAGCCCATAGACTTGTGCTATAGCTTATAACCATATATAAGGATAATTAAATATATGTCAAATATATTTATCCAATGACAATGTTAAAGATAATTAAATATAAAAGGCCCCGTCTGGAGGGAAAATGAATATTCATCAGGTAAGGATTTTTTATATGGCCGCTCAGACTTTAAGCATTACGAAAACAGCAAAAAAACTTCACCTTTCGCAGCCTTCGGTAAGCATTCAAATAAAGGATCTTGAAGATTCACTTAATGTAAGACTGTTTGACAGAATAAGCCGGAAAATATCACTGACTGATGCAGGACAGGTCTTTTATGAATACTCGGGGAGAATCATTTCTCTTATTGAGGAAACCAAAGCCGTAATGAGCGAGTTCGGAACCGGCGATAAAGGAAAAATTATTATCGGCGCCCCGAATACAATTGGCATTTACATACTTCCGCGTTTCCTGGGAAAGTTTAAAGAGTTGTTCCCGAAAGCCGAAATATCACTGCATTCACTTAACAGGCAGGAAGCGACTGATCAGGTGCTCACAGGTGAAATTGATTTTGCATTCGTGCAGATGATTCCAAAGCATCCTGACCTTAAATCCGAATTTTTCATGAAGGATGAACTCGTAATTATCTGCTCAAACAAGCACAAATGGGCAAAACTTCCTTACCTGACCATTGAAAAGATTAAAGAAGAACCTGTCGAGGTTATCGCCAGAGAGGAAGGTTCAGGAACAAGAGATATTATCGACTACATGAGCAGGAAATATAATATCGAAGTCAAGATCGCCATGGAGCTGACCAGCACCGAAGCTATCAAGGCCTCGGTGGAAGCCAACCTTGGCGTTGCTATCCTGTCAAGAAGCGTTGTCAACAGAGAGGTCAAAGAAGGATCTCTATCGGCGCTCACCGTTAAAGGCATCGATTCGCATAGAGAATTTTTCATTGTTTACAATAAAAAGCGCAAATTTATGTCAATGATGAAAAAATTCTATGACTTTATGCTTGAAACCAGAAGCGTGATAGAAGAATAGCTGCAAGGGAACAGATATAAAAATTGTTTGATAAGGAGGAAACCATGTTAAATCTTGAAGTCAGTAAAGAAGAACTTGGCCTTATCAGCATGCTGTTGAAAAAAGAGGAAGTCATAACAAGAATAGAACTTCATCATGCACGTACGTATGAATTTAAAGATCTCCTGAAAGAGCGTGACAAGATTATAATAGGCCTGCTTGAACGCTTTAAGAAAATCCTTCCCGAGTTAGCATAGCAGATCTTCCAGAAGCTTCTATATTGTAACTCCGACTTGTTTCAAGAAGGAGTATATTACTGTATTGTCAAAATCATGCGTGTATGCAATTAATCGCGCATCAGATAAATCTATGTGAAACATTTGATTAATAAGGATGCCATTATGTCCTCCAGAATATCAGATAATTATATAAAAAAAACAAGGGTTGCCACACTATCTGTTGCATCTAACTCAATCCTTGTTCTCTTAAAATTCATTGTCGGCATTATGATAGGTTCAGTATCAATTATATCCGAGGCAATACACTCAGGAGTTGACCTTCTTGCAGCTGTGATTGCATTGTTCTCAGTTCGAACATCTGGAATCCCTGCCGACAGGCAGCATCCATGGGGTCACGGAAAGATTGAGAATATATCGGGCACCATTGAGGCGATTCTCATTTTTCTTGCCGCAGCCTGGATTATTTATGAGGCAATCCACAAACTCATGAACCCTACTGGAGTCGGCGAAACCGGCCTGGGTGTTCTCGTCATGCTAGTATCGGTTGTTGTGAATATTTTTGTTTCGCAAAATCTCTTCAAAGTCGGAAAGGAGACTGATTCAGTGGCCCTGATGGCGGACGCCTGGCATTTAAGGACCGATGTCTATACATCCGGCGGCGTTATGATAGGAATGACAGCCCTCTTCATTGATGATCTTGTGAAACTTCCTTTCAACCTTCACTGGGTTGACCCTGTCGCGGCTATGGTTGTCGCTGTCATGATAATCAAAGCCGCTTTCCAGCTCACCAGAGAATCTGCGAAGGACCTTCTGGATGTGGGACTTCCCCCTTCCGAGACAAACTGGATTAATGAGCTGGTAATCATGCACAGGCCACAGGTCCATGGATTCCATCAACTGCGCACCAGGAAAGCCGGGCATTTCAGATTTGTGGAATTTCATCTGATTGTTGACCCATACATGACGGTGGAAGCCTCACATGACATCACTGATGACCTTACAATGCACATTTCCGAACACTTTCCGGACACAAGCGTTACAATCCATGTCGAGCCGTGCAACGGAGTCTGCACACCGAAATGCATTCAGGGATGTTTTTTAAGCGAATCCGAGCGCAGAAAACAGTTTAAGGCTTAAAGTTTTTTAAGAATCACTCCGCTTCTGCCTGCACCCTTTCTTTCCAATTGGTAATAATGACTGCACCCATAATAACCTATACAGGTAAATATAAGTTAATATGAGTACCTTTTTTTCTGGACATCGCCCGTATTTCGCTTTATTTGAAAACGGTTATGTCAAAAGAAATGATGAATACAAAAGAGGTCGCCTCATATCTCGAAATACATGAAAAACAGGTTTATGCGCTTATAAAGGAAGGGAAGCTCCCTTGCACCAAGGCTACCGGGAAATGGATATTCCCTAAACACCTGATCGATTCATGGATCGAGGAAAATGCCAGGGCAGGAATGCATCAGGCAAAAGAAAAGGCCGCCCGTGTACCGGGAGCACTTCTGGCCGCGGGCAGCAACGATCCGGTACTGGACCTTCTGCTTTCAAAGCTCAGATTATTATACCCTGACATCTTCATATTCTCTGCCAACACCGGGAGCTCTCAGGGGCTCACCGCTCTGGGAAAAGGCCTGGTTGATATTGCATGGTCTCATCTGTTCGATAAGGAAAGCGGTCAATATAACATACCTTTCCTTTCCAGATTAGCGCCGGGACTGGAAGCAGTCGTTCTGAACTTGTTTACACGGGAGACAGGCATTGTAACATCTTCTGGAAATCCAAAGCATATAAAAACCATAGCTGACCTCAGGAAAGAAAACATCAGGATGGTAAACCGCCAGTCAGGCTCAGGTACAAGGCTTTTGCTTGATAACCTTTTTGAGAAGGCTCACATTGAGCCCTCTTCGATAGCCGGCTACGACAATACGGTTTTTACTCACCTTGAAGTCGGGCTCGCCGTATTATCGGGAAAAGCCGATGCAGGTATTGCAACAGGTTCAGTTGCATCCATGCTGGGACTTGATTTTATCCCGCTTTCAATTGAAAGGTTCGATATGGTGCTTGCCAGGGACGATTTCTTTAAACGCCAGGTTCAGGCACTGATAACGGTTTTAAGGTCTGACGAATTCAAAAACCAGGCCAGCGCATTCGGACATTACGATTTCAAAAACTCGGGCATGGTTGTCTGGCCTGAAACATAAGGGGGATAAAATGAAAAAAATATTAATTCCGGCTGTTTTTATTTTCATCCTTTGCGCTCAGACTGTTGCTGCAGAAAACAGCGGCTTCTTGCTCATGGCGAGCACGATTGGTCCTGTAGATTCAGGAGTAATTGATGCATTGGAACAGGGTTTTAAAAAGGATACGGGCATAACAGTAAGACATATATCGGCTGGTACCGGTGCCGCGCTTGATATCGCGAGGAAATGCCAGGTGGACATTGTGATTGTCCATGCAAAAGAACTTGAGGATAAATTCGTGGCGGACGGGTTCGGAACGGAGAGGATGCCTTTGATGTACAATGACTTCGTAATAGTCGGACCTGCCTCTGATCCGGCAGGCATCAAGGGCATGAAATCTGCAGCACAGGCCTTTTCAACGATTGCTGAAAAGAACGCGAAGTTCCTGACACGGGGCGACAAGTCCGGAACAAATGTTGCTGAACTTGCCATATGGAAAAAGGCCGGCATAACTCCACAGGGCAGCTGGTATTATAAAGGCTTGAAAGGCGATCAGGGAAATACGGCGACACTGAAGGAAGCCTCAGACGAACAGGCTTATACGATAATCGACAGGGCCACTTGGCTTGGTGCCGGGAAAGAGACAAAACTGGTGATCCTTGTCGAAGGAGATGAAGTCCTCATCAATCATATTAGCGTCATCCCGGTGAGTCAGGCCAAATGTAAAGATGTAAACACCAAAGACGCTGCGGCTTTCGCTTTGTGGCTCACCGATCCCGGCAAAGGCCAGAAAATCATAAAGACCTTCGGTGCCGATAAATACGGTCAGCCGCTGTTTGTCCCGGAATCGAGAGCATATCTTAATAAAAATAATTAACCAGGAGGATATTATTATGAAAAAGCAATTTCTGACTGTATTCATTGCACTTATCACCGCACTGATGCTTGCCGCCCCATCATATGCGGCACCGGCCAACAAGACTGTTATCCTCGCCACGACGACCAGCACACAGGACACGGGTCTTCTGGATGATCTCCTTCCCATATTCGAGAAACAGACCGGCTACTTCGTCAAGACAATTGCCGTCGGTTCAGGCCAGGCAATGGCTATGGGAGAAAGGGGTGAGGCGGATGTACTGCTGGTACATTCCCCTGATGCAGAAAAGAAATTCGTGGACGCCGGAAACGGCATAAATAGAAAGATTGTCATGCACAATGACTTCATAATAGTCGGCCCTGCGGCAGACCCGGCGAAGATTAAGTCTGCAAAAACAGTAAAGGAAGCGATGAAGCAGATCGCTGACAGCGGATCGCTCTTCCTTTCCCGCGGCGACAATTCAGGTACGCATGCAAAGGAAAAGAACCTCTGGAAAGCTGCAGATATTAACCCTGAAGGACAGAAATGGTATCAGCAGACAGGCCTCGGCATGGGACAGACTCTCAACGTCGCAGCCGAAAAGAACGCCTACACCCTTACTGACAGAGGCACATACCTCTCATTGAAGAAAAATCTCGGGCTGGTCATCCTCTGTGAGGGCGACAAGGGGCTGCTCAATATTTACCATGTGATTGAGGTCAATCCTGCAAAGTTCCCGAAGGTTAATGCTGCAGGAGCCAAGGCATTTTCCGATTTCATGGTCGCCAAGAAGACCCAGGATGAGATCGGCAAGTTCGGCGTGACAAAATACGGTTCGCCGCTTTTCTTCCCTGATGCAGGCAAAGCTGAATAGAAAACATTAATATTTTGAACTCAATCCGGCAGATTCCGGTTGAGCGTGTCTTCCCAAGGATAAGGAAGTCCCATAAATTAATTATATGGATTTAATATTTAAAGGCATCTGGCAGGCGATTGTCCTGCTTTTTTCTTTTGACCCTGAGGTAATAGGGATCACCCTTCTTACGCTGAAAGTCTCCGGTCTTGCTACATTGATAAGCCTTGTTCTGGGCATAGGCTTCGGAATGCTGATAGGTTTGAACTATTTCCCCGGCAGACAGATCATCATCAGCACAATCAACACAGGCATGGGGCTGCCCCCTGTTGTAGTAGGCCTTTTCGTCACAATTTTTTTATGGAGAAACGGCCCGCTTGGAAGCCTGGGACTTCTTTATACGCCGTCGGCAATAATCATCGCACAGGCCGTAATAGCCACACCGATAATCATGGGCCTTTCCATAGCAGCCATCCAGAACCTGCCCGAGAAGATGCGCCTCCAGATACTGGGGCTCGGGGCAACCCGGGCGCAGATGCTCTGGATGCTCGCAAAGGAGGCCAGGTTGCCGTTGATGGCAGCCATCATGGCAGGCTTCGGAGGGGTTATTTCCGAAGTGGGGGCCTCGATAATGGTTGGCGGAAACATAAAGGGTTATACACGGGTGCTTACAACTGCAACCGTCATGGAAACAGGTAAAGGTAATTTTGATATGGCGATAGCCCTTGGTGTAATCCTGCTTCTGCTGACATTTCTTATTAATCTGGGGCTTACGCTCATACAGCAAAGGAAACGGCCGAGATGAATCTGCAGACACCCATACTTTCAATAAGAGGGTTCAGTGTCGCCCGAGGCGGGGTCGAGGTGGTCAATGTCAGCAGTCTCGATATAGAAAGAGGCTCGCACCTTACGCTCATAGGCCCCAACGGTGCGGGCAAATCAAGTCTGCTGCTTGCCGTTGCCGGTCTGCTCAAGCCTTCTTCAGGTACAATACAATTCAAGGGAAAAGAAGTGTCACATAACGGTGATATGCTGGGTTACAGGCGTTCGACAGCCTGCATCTTCCAGGAGGCTCTTCTTTTTGACACGAGTGTTGAAGCCAACATCTCGTCAGGGCTCAGGTTCAGAAGAGCCGCCCGGAAGGATATAAATGAAATGGTCAATCTTCAGGCCGAGCGTTTCGGTATCGCTCATCTTTTAAAGCGCTCGGCAAGAACACTTTCAGGCGGAGAGGCGCAGAGGGTCAGTCTGGCCCGTGCATTCGCGGTAATGCCTGATATAGTATTCATGGATGAGCCGTTTTCTTCACTTGATAAACCTACCCGCGAAGTTCTGATTAATGATTTCGGAAAAGTGTTAAAGGAAACTGGTGCAACTGCAATTATGGTCACACATGACCAGGATGAGGCGCTAAGGCTGTCTACAGAAATTGCCGTAATGGATAATGGAATAATTGTTCAGAAAGGATGTCCCGTCGATGTAATGAACCATCCTGAAAACGAATTCATAGCATCCTTCATGGGTATGGAAACCCTCATAGAAGGAATCGTGAAATCATCAGAAAACAACATGATCATAGCAGAAGCAGCGGACAAGAATCTCGCAGCAACAGGCCAGGCAAAGCCGGGAGAGAAAATCCTCTTGGGGATAAGGCCTGAAAATATAACCGTATCGACTTCAAGGGATATCAATACCAGCGCAAGGAACGTGTTTTCTGGTGTAATAACCCATATTGTTCCAAAGAGCTTTTATCTTAAAGTCGAAATCAACTGCGGTTTTCCTCTGACTGCTTATGTGACCGAGTATTCGGCTGCCGAATTGGCACTTGAAGAAGGCAAAGAAGTGACAGCATCATTTAAGGCCACCGGCATTCATGTGATAAAAAACAGGTAAGTGGAAAGAAAATAAAATTGACATTATGCTCACTAATACATATTATACAGGATACTTATAATAGTTGGGTTCCATAAATTATAAATTGATCAGATTCAGATATAACTCTTATTGAGAAATGAATTGTTAGAGGCACCCTGTATTATAATATTTCAATAACAAATCCCGGAGGGGGTATTTATTATGAAAAAAATATTTTCGTTTCTTCTCGTTTTATTGCTTGCCATGAGTTTTATAACATGTGGAGGAGGCGGCGGGGGCGGATCTGATAACGTTAGCACACCTTCCGAGAATATACCTTATGACGGTATCGCGCCTCAATATTTACACTATACCCTGCCTGATCAATATGCCTATGAACTAAGTGGAAGACCTGTTGCCAATGAGAGAGACGCCCTTTTTTCCGCTTATACCCTTACAGAAGGAATTCTTTATAAAGACGGCACCACACTGGTTTCAGGATATGCTCTGGGTCAGTTTATAGATAAAGATGCCGTAAATGCTGCAACACCGGACCCGGATGGTGTTCTGGGAAATAATGATGCCAGAAAGCTATACTCAGTAGTAGTTCGTTCCAACCAGGATGGATTCACCAACAGAACCAAGTTCGTAGGCTCAGGTTTGTATAATGCCGATCTCAGATGGGATCAGTATATCCAGGGTTATCTCCTTGATTTGATTTATAGCGGGAGAACATATTTCCCCTCATCGACAATCGATATTCCAAACATGTATGATAATAAATACGCCTATGACGTATATATGTTCCGAAAGATCGATGTAAAAAGGCCTGATGCAGATGGCACGCTTGTTACATTTGAACCGCAGGCGACTACAGAAAGCTATGTGGATGACGCAACATTCACTTCAGTAACTTACTTAACAACTACGAAGTTCACTATAACAACGAAGAGTTTCGGAGATTACACGAATGTAAAGGTCATTTCACTGGATCAGTTCCTCACGGACTATATTACCGACACCCCGGGTTCCTATACATATAAGATAGTAGCCCTTGATGGCTCCTTTAAAGAAGGCTGGACCTATGCCGATATGCAGCAGGCTTATTATCTGCCGGATTATGATATCATCATCCGCCTTGATGACTCAAATAATGTGGTAAGCGGCACAAAGATAAATTATCCTGTCAGGATCGAACTCATAAGCAGCTCTACTGTTGAATACAACTATTCGGCAAAAAATCCACCGGCTTTTGCAAAGGCATATTGATCAATAGTTACATGATTTGACTGATATCATACAAGGGCGAGTATTTTAAAAAAATATAAGGAGAGTGTTATGGAAAGATTTAAGAGGAGATTATCGGGAGTTCTGTTCTTGTTCATGGCCGTTGTTCTGCTTAACGGGTGTATCATAAAGAGTACGCCGTCAACGAAAACCGTCTCGATCGCAGCTGGAGATTCATGCGCCTTCTCAATCAAGACATTATTAACACCAACGAGCGTCGTATGGTCGCTTGACAGTGTCGAGATTGAAGATGTCACTACACTGGATTATACCTATACGCCCAAGTCTGCTGATGTGGGAGAACACACCCTCTCAGTTACCGAGATATCCAAATTAGGAACATACACAAAAACATGGACTATCCAGGTAATCGCTCCTGTTGCCAGCAGTTTTCTACACTACACCTTCCCGGATCAATGGGCATATAAAAACGGTGGAGGCACACTTGAAGATGAGCACGCCGCATTGTTTTCCGCCTATACATTGACAGACGATATTCTGTATTCCGCCGGTCCCCCGGCCGTATATGTTTCAGGATATGCGATGGATCAGTTTGTAGACAAGGATGCCGTAAATGCGGCAACACCTGACCCTGACGCCAAACTGGGAACAAATGACGCCAGGGCATTGTATTCCTTGGTCACCCGGTCCAATAAGGATGGTTTCAGCAACCGTACGGATTTTCTCCGCCTCGACACTGAGAATGCATATACTACCGATCTGAGATGGGATCAGTTTAACCAGGGCTATCTGCTGAGGATAGACAAAGACGGGAGAACTTTCTACCCGACATCAGTAGCCGGCGTTGTAGGGAAGCATAGAACCAAATGGGCCTATGACATATACATGTTCCGTAAAATTGATGTGAAGAGACCCGACGCCGCAGGTTCACTCGCTACGTTTGAAATTGGAGCGACGACAGACAGCTATGTTGACGACACAGCCTATAACACCGTGTGGGGCAGAACGACTACAAAATTCACAGTTGAAACAATAAGCTTTGGGACTTACACGAATGTCAAGGCTATTTCACTGGATCAGTTCCTGACGGATTATATTACCGACACCCCGGATGCTTACACGTACAAGATAGTTGCCGTGGATGGTTTTGCCAGAAATGGCTGGACCTATGCCCATATGCAGCAGGCCTATTATCTGCCGGATTATGAATTCATAGTACAGGTTGCAGGCGGCGCACAGGTCAGCGGAACAAAATTAAACTATCCCGTAAGGATTGAGGTAATCAGCGGTTCTACCGTCGAATACGACTACTCGGCAAAGAACCCGCCGGCTTATGCGAAGGCATATGATGAATAAGAACTGATTAGATTTGATCAATATTATACCGACTAAACTGTAATGAATGCCGGTAAATATACCGGCATTCATTTTCTCTTTAAAAAAAGATTTTAGGTATAGGGATGCAACAATGAGATTATTAAGTCTGATAACACTGTTGCTGTTTGTAACTGGTTTTCCATTAATGGCGCAGGAAACAAACAAAACTGAAAGCGCTGGCGATGCGCAATCGCAAAACCAGCCTTTGGAAAAAGAGGACAAGCCCACAATAAAAACTAAAACCGATAATGAATACCAGCTTGAGGAAATTGTCGTCAAGGAGCGCCGCATTAAAGAAATAGATAAAGGCAAGGTAGTAAAAGGCGGCGCAACAACCGACATTACCGAAGAAGATATAGAAGAGAGAAGCGATAAAGAGCTGAAGGATGTCCTGTATCAGGTGCCTGGCATCCAGGTATCAACCCAGAGAAAGGGCACTACCCAGTTTTATATGCGTGGATATGATATGTCGAAGGTCGCCATAATGGTTGACGACATTCCTCTGATAGATTCCTTCAACGGGACAATCGACATTGATAATATAGGCCTGACGGATATTGCTGAGATCATTGTAAGCCGAGGTACGACATCCGCCCTTTACGGCACTAAGGGTGCTGTAGGCTCTATCAATCTCATCAGAAAAAAACCCACTAAATTGTACCTTGATGTTACCGCAGAGTACGGCGAATATAACAACTTCGTGGCAAGTGTCGCCCACGGCGCGCCCATAGGTAATTTTTACTATCAGTTCTCCGCCATGTATGACAAATCAGACGGGTATAAGGTATCAGAAAAGCTTGACCGCGAAGAACGCGAGGACTGGCTCCAGAAGCTTTCCCGTTATGATCTTTACGGTTTTACCTTGAATGATATCTATGCTCATCCCGGCAGTTCTGCAGCCACATACTATCTTAACGAATCAGGCATATGGGATCACATAGGATATGAAAAATACAAGTTTAACGGTAAACTCGGATATCACATAACACCTGATCTGGATGCAGGGGCAACGTTTTTTTATAATCTGACTGAAATGGAAAACAGCTCTTATTTTACTGATATGAGAAGCATGTATACCTATAATGATTATACCGGCAAGAAAGGCTGGAGACTTCCTGACACTACATATATCCTGCGCAACACGTCAAGCCGCTGGCCCGAATACAATGATCTAGCCGTATCTCCATATATAATTTTCGAAAAAGACAGCTTCGGATTAAAAGCCAATGCCTATTACTATGAAAATACCAATAAATTCATGGCTTATGATGACCCGCTGGAAAAAGTCCTGGCATATAACAGGGATGTGGATACTATGACCTGGTCCATATGGACAAGCAATACCTACGGATTCAATATGTATCCTTCATTCAAACTTTCGTCATGGAACAGGCTGAACTTCGCCATGCTGTATTATGTAAACAACCACATAGAAGAAGAACAGGCGTACAACGAAGAATCAACCAAGATAATAAAATATTACGGTACAGGCAAATACGAAACGCTGGAAATCGGGGCCGCTTATCTTACCTGCGCCATTGAAGACGAAATGAAAATAATGAAAAATATAGACCTTACACTTGGCGTCTCTTACGATGCGCAGGACCTTGATAATTACAAGAAAAAACTGGGGATAGACGGAAGCACGGAAATGATAGACCAGTATATTGCCGCGGATGATTCCACGCTCTGGGGTACCCGCGATTCCTTCAATCCAGTTGGAGACATTTTGTATGAACCGATAAAGGATGTTCTGAAACTAAAGGCTGCTGCATCCAGGAAAACGTCCTTCCCTACCCTTCAGGCATATTCAAAAACACTGTCTCCCTACCAGACATCGTCCGATCTGGGGAGCAGGGATGTAAATATTGAACCTGAGAAAATATTCAATCTCGATCTAGGCTGTGAACTTTCATTCTTTAACAAGAATCTGATCTTCGGCGTGGATTATTTCTACAGCGATTATAAAGATAAAATCACAAAAATTTATATTACCAAGATTGATGATTATATATACAGGAATATTGATTCTGCAGTCATACACGGTGTAGAGGCAACACTGAATTTGAATCTTTTTGATGTTTTCAATATAGCGGATATAAGCTTCTCACCCTCATATACATATCTTTTTGCCAGGAATCAGGCGGATGTCGACGATTCCTTCATAAATAAAGGCGACAAATTTGAGAAACTCCCTGAACACAAAATAACTTTTGACTTCAGGACGTATTTCAGAACAGGCACAAACCTGGTCATATTCGGTTATATGGAATTTAACCAGATTCAGTATACAATGGCATCCATACCCCAACCTACCGATCCTTTCTC
>CAYNVT010000022.1:0-44690 GCA_964400685.1 uncultured Bacteriovoracaceae bacterium
CGACATACGTCAAAGTTTGCCTGCGTCGCTTCCTCCTCGACTCCTAGACATTATCCTGAATATAAATCGGAGGTCATTGTCGCTTCCTTGGCTCGTCACTCCGGCGTACGTCATTGTACGCCTTGTTCCTCGCCGTCGTCGCTTCGCGGTCTGCAAGGTTATGACGCCATGTACTCCTTTGGTCGGTGCAATATTTACTTGCCCTCAAGGCATAAAAGAAAATGTTTCTTTGCGTCGGTAGTTTCTTTTCCAAAAGTCAGGTTTGAAACCCAGGAAGAATGCCGGGTTTGTTTATATTGGACAATTTTTCCATGATATACCCGCCGGGCTTTATGCATTTATTATCATAAAATGCCCTGTGGTCAGACAAGATATCTTCTGATTTTATGACATGTTCTCTCTTTTCATTTACTGTTAATAAAAGTATTATTTCATAAAATACTGAGAAAAAGACTATAGGGTATATTAATTGTTGCGCCGCTTCGGAGAGAATATGAAAGCTGTTTGCATCATAGGTAGTCCTAATGAAAATGGAAGTACCGCTTTTCTGGTGAGCCGAATAGCTGATGGCCTGAAAGATGAAGGGGTAGCTGTTCTATATCGCTCTCTGGGGCAGATGAATATTCAATACTGCAAAGGATGTAAAGACTGCGAGAAGACGCAGCATTGCACACAGCACGACGATATGGATACATTGATAAATGATATAATCGATTCGGACATCATCGTATTGGCATCGCCTTCTTACTGGGGAGATGTTACGGGGCAAATGAAAGTATTTATTGATCGCTCCACACCGCTATGTAATGCAAAAACTGGTCAAACGATTGTACCACCCGAAAAGGTTGGTGTCGGGGTAGCTGTTCGAGCAGGAAACTCCCAAAAAGAGAGCCAACACTTACTGGATACCTTTCAACATTATTTTGGTCATTTGGGTATTGAGATGAAAATGTCCATATCTGTTGAGAGTGTGGATACACTTTCTGAAATGCAGCAACAGACTGATAAATTGAACGAAGCCTATCATTTAGGGAAAAACGTGGTTCACAATATTTTCGTTGCCTAGCACCGGCTCCACCTGCGGCGTCCCGCCGGTGAGTTTTGTCGTTATCTCCAAAAGGAATCTTCATTTTTTGATTGCTGAAAAACTATATGTTTCTGCCGAAGATATTTACTAAAAGAGGTTTTTACAGCATTTAATAGTCTGGCACGAGGTACATACTTTATATCAAAATGGATAAGGGTCTCGTAAAAAATTTTGATGCAACTCAAGGCCGAGCTTAATGGCTCACGGGCTCACCAGCTCATCAGCTTATAAGCTGCTTTTTCAATTAAACCACCCTGTTCGGAGGCTCTTCTCCTTTTATGAATGCAGTCAGGTTTTCCACAGCCATGTGCGCCATCTTTTCACGGGTCGTGTTCGTTGCGGATGCTATATGGGGAAGGAGAACGGCGTTTTTCTGCTTCAGAAGCATTGGATTGACGGCCGGTTCAAATTCATAAACATCAAGGCCGGCCCCTCCGATTATGCGTTTATCAAGTGCAACAGCAAGGGCCGCTTCATCGATTACCGGGCCGCGGGAGGTATTTATAAGTATGGCGGTTGGTTTCATAAGCCTTAATTCCCGTTCGCCTATCAGGTGTTTCGTTGCCGGGAGCAGGGGCACGTGAAGGGATATGAAATCGGATACACTGAGAAGTTCATCGAGAGAGAGCCTTACTGCGCCGAGTTCTTTTTCAAGTGAATCGTTAGGCATATCATCCGTATAAACGACCTTCATGCAGAAGCCCGCCGATTTCATTGCGAACGAGGCGCCTATCCTTCCTGCACCTACGATACCGAGAGTTGCTCCTGTTATGTCAACCCCGAGCATAAGGCTTGGGTCCCAGCCTGTCCAGTTGCCTGATCTAAGATAAGCATCCGATTCCGCTATCCTTCTGGCCACTGAAAAAAGAAGCGCCCAGGCAAGGTCTGCCGTGGCGTCGGTGAGCACACCGGGTGTGTTGGTTACGACGATGCCCCTTTTTTTTGCAGCTTCAAGGTCTATGTTATTAAAACCTACTGCATAATTGGAGATTATCTTCAGACTGTCGCCTGCTGAATCCATTACCGCGGCATCTATTGAATCGGTCAAAAGGCATAAAAGGCCGTCTTTGCCTTTAATCATTTTTTTGAGCTCCTCATCCGGTATCGGGTATGTTTCATTCCATAATTCGATTTCAGCGATCATGGCCAGATTATCAAGTGCATTGCCCGGCAGGCTTCTGGTTACTAGTATCTGCATATAGATATCCCTCTTAAATGAATTTCTGAATTAATGTTATTTTCTCAGAGAAGAATACACAAATGAAAAATTAAATTAAAATTTTTTTGAGGAAAACCGATAAGAATTAAACATGAGGATAAATAGTTATTTAAAAACAGGTTTTTTTGAACTGGAGATGTGAATGGAACAGAGCGTTTATAAAAGTACAAAGATAATTGTTGTTGATGACGAGGTTGAAACTCTAAACCTTATAAGCGATTACCTGAGCGATAAAGGCATCGATATATCGGTTGCAGAAACCGGAGAGCAGGCCATTGAACTCATCAGGGATCATGCCTTTAATATCGCCATACTTGATCTTTATCTTACAGACACCACAGGAATTGAACTTCTGCGTGAAATCAAGGAATACCATCCAAAAATACAGGCAATAATGATAACCGGCTACGGTTCGATTCATGACGCGGTTGAATGCATGAAAATGGGTGCCGCGGATTTTATTACAAAACCTCTGCATCTTGACCATCTGCACCTGACGATCAACAAGCTGCTTGAGAATGCAAGGCTTCTGGAGGAGGCCGAAATGGCCAATTATTACAGAATGCTTTCGCATACGGACGAGCTTACCGGCCTCTTTAACCTGAGGCATCTTCTACCGACGCTTAAAAAAGAGGTGGACAGGCACATCAGATATGACCATACCCTGACCGTTGCAATGCTTGATATAGACAATTTTAAGAAATACAATGATACGAAAGGACATGAGGCAGGAAACAAACTGCTGGTGGGCCTTGCAGAGGCGTTGAGACACAATACCCGCAACTGCGATATACTGACGAGGTACGGCGGTGAAGAATTCGTTATAGTCTTTCCTGAAACCAATCCCGAAGAATCAAGCATGGTTGCACAGAGAATATGCAGGTCGCTCGAATCAACGCTGGGGGTTACCATCACCGTAGGTCTGGCCTGCCTTCCCAAGGACACGATGAACGGAGATGAACTTATAAAAATGGCCGATAAGGCCATGTACTGGGGAAAGACAAACGGCAAGAACCGTATTGTCGTTTACTCTCCCGAGATCACAATCTTTAAATAAAGATCGCCGGATACACCGCTAAAACCCTTCCTTCCCATGCCTTTAAGCCGCAGAACGGTTCCGTTCATGCTGCCCCGGGGAATTGTGACGTTCAGTTTTTTTTGCGAGAATCCAGGGCGATAGACAAAATCAGATTCCCCGCCAGTATCCGCAATTTGTGCTGACACCTTGATTTCCTTATGCATATCCATCACATTATGAAAGAATGACCCGGCGCTGTCTGAAGCCAACCTTACCAGACTTCTTCCTATTATGTCCCTGGGTCTGCCGCCTCGTATTATAGCCTCATATGCCACGATCTTGCCGACATGCAGCATGCGCTCGATCCATTCCTGAGGAATGGGAAGGTCGGCAAACACTCTGCTGAAAGAGGTGTTCGAAAAGATATCGTCATAAATATGCTGACGGTCAAAGCCAGCATTGCGCGACAGCTCGTACAGCCTTCTCTTGGAAGGGTCTATAAGTACGCCGTATGCCTCGGTAAGCAGTTTGAATTCTTCCTCTGTATCGGGATTATCCGGATTTGTGTCGGGATGAAGCCTTAACGCCATTTTTCTGTAGGCTTTTTTTATCTCATCCTCTGTGGCATTCTTGCTGACGCCCAGGATTTCATAGTAGTTTCTTTTCATTTGATTTTTATAAACCAGCAGCTGATTTTTTTACAAGACCTCAGGAAAAGGAAAAGATGAAACGCTCGGAAGGCAGTTCGATCGCAGTAAGATATCTCCCATAGACTGCACCGGTATCTATTCCTATCTTGTCGTCTCTTATAAAAGGCTTGGTAAACGGGCAATGCCCGAATATGATTTTTTTGTCCAGCCCGGTCGGGGTTTCATGAAATTCCCCCCTTATCCATATCAGATCCATCGCGTCCTGCATCTTAAGAGGTATGCCCGCCCTTATACCCGCATGTACATAGATGTAGTTGTCGTCTTCATGCATCCATTTCAGTTTTGTCATGAAATCCCTGTGATCGAGAGGCAGCATTCCAGCCAATACTTTGCCGGTCGAGGTTTTCTTCCCGGTATAAGAAAGCACCGTCATGTCGCCGCCGTTCGCGCGGAACATACCGCGGTTGCTGCCGAACGCCATATATTCGATGAGCATGTCCTCGTGATTGCCTCTTAAAAAAATGCATTTGCAATGAGATGAGCGGTTTATCAAGGCATCTATTACGCCTTTCGTATTTTCTCCCCTGTCAATATAGTCTCCTAGAAAGATTAATCTGTCATCAGGTCTTGGGTCGATTTTTCCGAGCAGATCTTCAAGCTTGTCCAGGCAGCCGTGAATATCACCGATGGCAAATTTTCTCATATGACTTAATTAGCATACGGAAGTGAGCACGTAAAGAAATCCGAGGGTCAAGCAATTTCCAATGTCAGCTTGACTTGGAGATGGCTTTTGGATACGGTATGACACTCGTTAAAACAGTATTATTTTGTAGGAGGATCATCGATGAGAAGATTTAGTACGGAAAGTTTAAGGGATATAATCCTTGTAGCCCATTCAGGATCAGGAAAGACATCTCTCGGGGAGGCAATGCTTTTCAATGCCAAAGCGACAACAAGGCTCGGCAAAGTTCTGGAAGGAAACTCTGTTCTGGACTTCGAGCCCGAAGAGCAGAAAAGGCAGTCTTCGGTGTTCAGCGCTCTGCATAACTTCAAATGGAAGAACAAAGGCGTTATGCTCCTTGATACCCCTGGCGATGCAAACTTCTCATCGGAAGCAATTCTTGGTCTTAAATCGGCGGATAATGCAATTTTTGTAATAGATGCGGTAGATTCCATTAAGCCTCATTCTGAAAACCTCTGGCAGCTTGCAAAAAAAGAAGGCCTTGCCTGTGCATGCTTCGTGAACAAGATGGACCGCGAGCGCGCGGATTTCGACCAGGTGCTCTCAGACATTCGTGAGGTGTTCGAAACGAAACCTCTTCCTCTTGCAATCCCTATCGGAAAGGAAGAAAGCTTCCAGGGCATAGTGGATGTACTCAAAAAGAAGGCATACATTTTCGAGAAAAACGGCAGCGGGAACTTCAAGGAAACCGAAGTGCCTGCGGATATGGCGGATATACTTGAAGATACATATTCCAAGGTAATCGAAGACCTTGCCGAAGTTGATGATACGCTCATGGAAAAATACCTTGAAGGCGGGGAATTAAGCGCTGCGGAACTTTCGGGCGCTCTGAACAACGGCGTTGCGCAGGGTGTATTTTTGCCTGTTTTTACAGGTTCCGCCCTTTTGAATATGGGCGTCCAGCCGCTTATGGATTTCATTGTAAACTCGATGCTCAGCCCTAAGGACAGAAAACCCCAGGAGCTTAAATCATCAGATGGGAAAACCAGAGAAGTAAAGGCCGAGGAAAGCGAACCGTTTGTCGGTTATGTGTTCAAGACCATGAGCGATCCCTATACCGGCAAATTAAGCATAATCAAATGCCTTTCGGGTACACTGGGTCCTGACTCGCAGCTTAACAATCCCAACCGCGGCACAAAGGAGAGGATCGGTTCGATTGTGGCCATTGAAGGCAAAGCACAGAAACCGCTCGAACAGGTAGGTCCAGGAGACCTGTTTGCAGTAGCAAAGCTCAAGGAAACGAAAACAGGCGATACGCTTTTAAGCGATAATTCCGATATGATGCTTCCGAGCCCCGAATTCCCAGAAGCTATCATGAATATGGCCATATCGCCAAAGACCAAAGGAGATGAAGACAAAATCATGCCGGGGCTTCAGAAACTCATGGAAGAAGACCCGGTCCTCAAGGTTATACGTGACGAACAGACAGGTGAATTCAAACTTTACGGTCTTGGCCAGATTCATATTGAGCTTACTGTTGACAGGCTTAAGCGCCGCTATAATGTCGAAGTCGAGCTCAAGACACCCAAGGTCCCGTATAAGGAAACGATTACAACGACATCAAGAGTTCAGGGCAAGTACAAGAAACAGACCGGCGGTCACGGCCAGTATGGCGATGTATGGATTGAAGTCGTTCCTCAGGAGCGAGGTGCCGGTTTCGAGTTTGTTAACGCAATCGTCGGAGGCGTGATTCCAAGGAACTATATCCCGGCAGTTGAAAAGGGACTGATTGAAGCAATAAAAGAAGGGCCGCTTTCCGGAAATCCCGTTGTAGACCTTAAGATAAGTGCGGTAGACGGCTCATACCATGAAGTGGACTCGTCTGAAATGGCATTCAAGATTGCTGCATCAATGGCATTCAAGAAAGCGATGGAGAGCTGCAAGCCGATACTGCTTGAGCCCATCATGAAAATTGCCATTGTGGTGCCTGAAGACTGTATGGGTGACGTAATGGGCGACCTCAACAGCCGCAGGGGAAAGATCGAAGGAATGAACGCAAAGGGCAAGTACCAGGAGATCAAGGCGAGTGTGCCGCTTGCCGAAGTCCTCATGTATGCGTCCGACCTTACCTCCATGACCTCAGCCCGCGGGTCTTATTCGATGAGCTTTTCGCACTATGAACCCGTTCCGTTCAATATACAGGAGAAGGTGGTTGCCGAGGCAAAAGCTGCCAGAGAGGCAAAAGAAAAATAACAATCGAATGAAGCCCCTTGAACAGGGGCTTCATTTTTATCTAAACTATGGAAGATAAAAGCAGGCCACAAATTGAAAAAGTATATAATGAACGGTGGCTGCCGGTTGTCATTCAAATTCATACTAGAAGCCTTACCTTACCGGGAAAACCGGAACTGTCTTTTGAAAAACAAGCCGCAGGTGATGAACTTTCAGACTATGCAGAAATAGCGGGCCAGTATTCAATTGAAGATGACGGTTTCATCGCTTCGGATTCGTATGAAAGAGAAGCTGCTGAAACAAGCCTGGAGACCTTTGAAGAGGATCTGGAAGATCTTCCCAAGGAAGAAAAAGAGCAAAAAACAAACAGTCTGTATCTTCAACTTCAGGAAATGTCGGTGTCGAAAAAAGTCGAGTTTGCAATGAAATGCAACAAGGAGGCCCGGACAATTCTTATCCGCGACAGCAACCGGCTGGTTCAGATGTCGGTTATAAGGTCTCCGAAAATAACTGAAAGTGAAATTGTCACAATTGCCAACAACCGCTCTGTGCACGAAGATGTCTTGAAATATATATCAACCCAGCGGGAATGGATGAAAAACTATGAAGTCAGGGTAGCTCTTGTATTCAATCCGAAGACCCCGATTTTCATATCAACCAAACTAGTATATTCCCTCAAAGACAGGGAGCTTTCCAAACTGGGAAAAAGCAAGGCGGTTCCCAGAGTATTAGGCTTAACAGCAGTAAGAAGACTGCATGAGGTGAAGAAGTGAAGGCCGGCATATTAACATTGAGCGACAAGGGCTCCAGGGGAGACCGCGAAGATTTAAGCGGAGCGGTTATCAGAGAGATGCTCGAAGGCTCCGGGATTGAGGTTAACACATATGAAATTATTCCCGATGAGGCCGTCCTTATTTCATTAAAGCTTAAGGAATGGAGCGATTCCAAAGGTTTGAACCTGATTATAACTACAGGAGGCACAGGGCTTTCTCCAAGGGACGTCACGCCTGAGGCAACTCTGGCTGTGATTGAGAAAAGGGTTCCTGGCATGGAAGAAGCCATGAGGATGGAAAGCCTGAAAAAGACACCGAATGCCATGATATCAAGAGCTGTTGCGGGTATTCGGGGAAGAACGCTCATCGTCAACCTGCCTGGAAGTCCAAAAGCGGTCAGAGAAAACCTGGGAGTCATCCTGCCGGCCCTGCCACATGCACTCTCCAAGCTGGGCGGTGATATGAGCGATTGTGCGAACTAGAAGGATTTTCTGCAAAGGGGATTTCCATTATCAAAGGTCATCCGGAGGATTTGTTCTTTTTATATTTACATGGGAAAAATCAGACACCAGAAAATTTTTTACATCCTGCTTGTGGCGCTTTTCGCCAGTATCAATCTTATGGCTGTTTATGCTTTTGCTGAGAAAAAAATGCCGGAGAATAATCCTGCACAGGAGCACCATACAATGAACGGGTTTCGCAATATTTATGAGAACCCGGAACATGGATTCACAAGTCTCCTGCGCTGGAAGCTCGGACTCGGGCCGGATGAATCACCCGCCATTTCTCATGAGCAGATAACACCCTATGTACCTGATATCGCCGATCCGGATTATCAGAAGATATATCATCCTGATCCCGGTAAAATACAGATTACCTGGATAGGCCATTCAACATTCCTTATCCAGGTTGAAGGCATCAATATATTAACAGATCCAATTTTTAACGGCAGTTCATCACCTTTTGAAGGCATCGGCCCAAAACGTCAAAGCCCACCGGGCATTCCCTTTGACCGGCTGCCGCCGATCGATGCCGTTCTTCAGAGCCACAACCACTATGACCATCTTGATTTGTACACAGTGAAAAAGCTGGGCAATAAGCCGAAATATTTTGTTCCCCTTAAGCTCGGGCAGTGGTTCAAAGTACAGAAGATTACGAACTATGTAGAGATGGACTGGTGGGAAACATCGATATTTAATGAAATCCGCATCGTGTCAGTCCCGATTCAGCATTTTTCAGGGCGGTCCATGAATGATAGGAATAAGACTCTCTGGGCAGGATGGGTACTTCAAACAGGGCATGGCAAAATATTATTTGCCGGTGATACTGGCTACTCCCCCCATTTCCGGGAGATCAGGGATAAACTGGGAAGGATACGTATTGCACTTTTACCAATAGGGGCATACCAGCCCCGCTGGCTCATGAAGACAGTACACATGGATCCTCCTGAAGCATTGCAGGCTCACAGGGACCTCCAGGCGGAACAATCCATCGCCATGCATTGGGGAACATTCAAGCTGACCGATGAACCGCTTAATGAACCGCCTCTTTATTTGAAAAAAATTTTAAAAGAGGCTGATATGAGTGAAAACTCTTTTCTGATTATGAAATTCGGGGAAACCAGGATTTTTTAAAGCTCACACTTTAAATGTCATTTCATACCCCTGTAAAATGTCCACAGCTTGATCTGATATCTGTTATCGTTTGAATGTTTCATTTAAGGGATTTAACGTTTTTTTCGAAAGATCTCCGGATATTTCAAGCTCAAGAACATCCATAATTCAGTTTCTTGCATCAATAATAATAAAAATATCGTTGGGTTACATAATAATTTTGAATAAATAGCAAAGTTGGCATGTTTCTTCCTAGATGAATATGCAGTTAACATAAAAATAAAGGTAGCGGGAGGGATTAAGATGAAAAGGACAATACAGACATTAATCGTATCGGTATTCGTTGTGTTGATCACAGCATCTTTTGCATTTGCTGCAAATGCAGTGACAGGCGCTGGCAATTTCCCATATTTCAATCTCGGTTGCCTTATTATGGGCGGACTGACCATTGTATCTTTGAAGTACAGGTATCAGAAGATGTATCTGAGCGAGGCAGTCGGATCATTTGCCCTTTACGCATTAATGGTTACCCTGTTCACGGCCCCCGCAATTGAAGCAGTCAAAGGTCTGGTGAGCTAGGTAGGATAAGCAGTCCTGCCCTTTAAGGGAAAATGGGCGGGATTGCTGCAGACATTGATGGATGAGTCTATAAATGAATTATCAGGTCGGGTTTTTTAATACTTAGCCTGTAACATAAACAAGTCTTCAGGGTTCAAACCAAAAGAACCTCCCACTTCAGCAGGCCGCAAACGGCCTGCTTTTTTTCGTACGGAAATGAACAAACCTACCGGCACCCATATCCTGCACCGAATTCCAGGGCGGCTCCCTTAAATACGGTTTTCTCAATGAGAGCCGAATGCCCCTTGTTTTTGTAGGCGGAAACAATAATTGTGGCATCGAACGATTCGATTCCGCCGTTTTCCTGGAAACCGTTCATGGTGGGTATGGATACCGGGAAGAAAGAATCCACCGGTGCACTTGCGTCGACAATAAATTTCCGCGCAGGATTCAGTGCTGAAAAATAAAACGTGCCGGAACAGGCATCGATCTCGGTATGGATAATGGTACCGGCCGGAATAGCGGCAACAGGCAGTTCTTCTCCTCCTATATAGTTCCAGTTCAGTGATTTTGAACGGTATCCTGCAAGCCAGGATGTCATATAATCGCTTCCCAGCGGCACTTTCCCGCCTGATAACGCGATGTGCGCATTATTATCTTCATTTACTCCCTGAAGCCATATCCAGGCTTGTGGAAAAGTATCGCCCCAGTTCTTCTCCTGATGGATATATCCCGAGCCTTCATATGTCTCGCGAGAACCTTCCGTTATCATGGTGAGCTCGTAGGATACATCGGACCCCAGGCTGTAGACATACCAGTGCGCTTTAATGACCGGCATGAACAGCATAGCACCCTCGGGACCCATTTCAGAGGTTTCGTCCCAGGGTATCCGGCCATCTATACTGGCGTGCAGGCTGTATGAGCCTGGCACTTCAATATCAATCGAATCCTGAGTGATTGATCCATATTCGCTTCTCCATTCGAAATCGGCCGGCTGGTTAAATGCATAGTATTCATTCACGGGTAACCCACCCTTCAGAAGCTGCGTCTGCTGAGGAAACAATTCGATTGATTCAGACCCTCCATCTTTATTTATAAGAACCGCCAGGTAACCCGGCATCAGCATGCCAGGCTCATATTGTTGGCCGGGCAGCAGATATGAGGCGACAATAACAGCGATTTTTCTGCCGCTTGCAGGGTCCGTGATACGGTAATACCAGCCCTCGAAGAAAGGACCGGATTTGCCTGTAACATGCGGATTCATAGGCGAAAGGCTTTCTTGTTTACAGGCAGATAAAACGAGCAGGAGAGCGAGCAGGAATAAAATGGATTTTCTCATGATAATCTCCTCAATGTTATTGGCCAGATTCTGGCCGAACTATAATTAATAATTTCCGGATTATAGGATGATTTCCGGGTAAAGTCCAGACTTGCCTCAGCCGGGATTATTTCCTGATGCCATTCCATTATTTTATATAAAGGCTTATATTGTCAAATAACATGATATCAAAGAGATTGAAGTACACACTGAAACTCAAAAACCTTCTACTGCCAATACTTGTTGCTATTATTTTTTCGTTGATCGGTATCGCTGTATCTCTTTACAAAGAAAGGCTGCTGTATTTTTTCCTTTTTGCCGGTATCGGCTTCATAGCATCAGTGTGCGGGAGTCTTACTATTCTTTTTCCCGAAAACAAGCAGGCCTTTCGGAGGATAACGCAAATCCTTGTCGGCGGCGGGTTGTTTCTGGGGCTGTCGCTTCGACTCAAGGTCAACTTCCAGTTTTCTGAGATAGTATTTGATATTTTCGCTCTCATTGTAACAGGCGCAATAATTCAATTTATCATAGCAAGACTCATCATGCCGTTTTTCATAGGCAATGCGTTTTGTTCGTGGGCATGCTGGGATGGTGCGATATTCGAACTGACACAAAACGTTATACCTAAATCAAAAAAAATTAATAAAAGATCGATCGTTATTGCATTCTCATATCTTGCTTTCGTTGTCATAATAGCAGGAGTCGTTGCATTCTACGGGAACCCGGCACTGGATGAGAACAAAAGGTTCTGGTGGATAGTGGGAGAGAATGCTTTCATTCTAAGCGTGGGAATTGTCCTGTCGATTTTCCTGGGCCGCCGGGCCTATTGCAGAATGCTGTGTCCGTTTTTGTCGATATCAGGGCTTATATCAAAATATTCAATTTTTAAGATTAAGCCGGTAAATGCTGAAAATTGCATCGGCTGCAAGAGCTGCAACGATGCATGTCCCATGCTTATAGACGTGAGCGGCTTTGTAAAGAACGGGAAAAGCATCAACAGCAGGAGCTGCATAATCTGCGAGCAATGCGTCAGTTCATGTGAGAACAATTGTCTGAAACTATCTCCCGGTCTGCCGTGGAATTAATAAGGAGCAAAGATGAAAAAGCGAAGATATTCTCCCGACGGATACCTCAACAGTCTTTACGCACATGTTTACAGGTCGCCTTATGATGGGGTGACAGGCAGGGAAAGCTGTCTTGCAGTATCCGCCGGGATAAGAAGGAAATTAAAGGACCTTATCGCTATTGACGCGATACCGGGCAAAATTTACGAACTGAAACCCATAATTATAGCAACTGCCGACAGGGGAGAATACGTTCAGGAAACCTTGTCCGTGGAGATTTGCTGGGGTTGGAATATGCTTTGCTATCTTCTGACTCCCAAAAAGCCTTCATCAAGCGGTGTCGTAGCAGTATGCGGCCACGGCTACGGCTGCCGGCAGATAATACGGCAGTCAAAGAACGGCGGATACCGCGTAATCAATTTTCTCGACAACTATCAGAAAAATTTCGCGGCTGAACTTGCCATACATGGAAATACAGTGATTGTGCCCGAACCCATAGGTTTCGGTGAAGCTAAGAATGATTCGGACGCGTACAAGCCTTTTTACAGCAATTCCTGCAGTAAAATTTCAGAGCTTACTCTTCTTTACGGTTTGACTACGGCTTCCCTGCGTATTTATCAGGTAATGCGCTGCATTGATTTGCTTAAGGCGCGGGGTTTCAACAAAGCAGGCTGCATGGGTATCTCGGGAGGCGGCCTGGTAACTCTGTATTCTGCGTGTTTGGACGAACGCATCACGCGTGCGGCAGTCAGCGGCTATATCAATACATTTAAGGACAGTGTAATGGCTATGTGGCATTGTCCCGACAACTATATTCCCGGAATATTAAGAATCGGCGAGATATACGATTTCGCTTCAGCCATTGCACCGCGCAAACTGCTCATTGAGAGCGGAACAAAGGACAGATTATTCCCGAGAGAAGGCGTCAAGACCGCGCTTGCTAACATTTCCCGGATTTACCGCGAGACGGAAGCGGAGGAGAATCTGATTGTGGACGTATTTGAGGGCGGGCATCGGATATCAGGGCTCAAATCCTTCACGTTTTTTTCATAAAAGACAGGAAAGGTTTAATGACACTCCGACTAAATTATTCAACAAATGAGATGGCCTGAAAAAAAGACAGGAATTATCCCGGCAGGCTTCCCCGTCTATTCTGATTCTTCGGAATTGTCTGCCGTTTCCTCGCTGTTTCCAGAAGCATTCTCTTGAACCAGATCAAGCTGTTCGGGTTGGACCTCGTCCATTCTTCCGGCGGTTTCTGCAAAGACTTCTTCGAACTGGCTCATATCAGGCAGATCCTTGAGCGAGTCCAGGCCAAATGCTTCAAGAAAGTGATCGGTTGTCACGTATTTCATTGGTTTACCTGGCCTTACGTCTATCAGCTCGGCCTTGAGCAGGTTTTTGAGAGTGGATGTCGAATCGACCCCGCGCACCCCGTCAATTATCATCTTTGTGCAGGGTCCTTTGTAGGCGATAACGGCAAGCACCTCGAACGCCGCCTGTGACAGCCTTCTGGGCGAAAGCATAGCCTTAAGGTAGGGCGAAAAATCTTCAAGGGATACGAACATGTAGCCGTTTGCCGCCTTGACTATACGAAAAGACCTTCCCGTTTCCTCGTATATGCTGTTCAAGTCGGTTACAATGCCTTCAAGCTTCTCGGCAGTCATATCCGGCATGGCCTTCTGGATGTCTTTAAGGCCCAAGGCACTATCCGATGAAAAAATTATCGCTTCGATAATCCCTCTTTCTTCAATTGCCATATTTTATACAGCCCCGCTTTTTCTCATGACGAATATCCTTGAAAAAAGCCCGTTCTGGGCAATTTTAGCCAATGATGCCTTTGAAAGCTCGAGTGCCGCCATAAACAGAGAAATGATTTCAGCCTTTTCCTTTGTCTGGGCCGCTTCCATGAGATCGATTTTTTCTTTCTTTGTCAGCATGGCTGCAATCCTGGCCATCATGTCCCTTATATGATATCTGCGGACGTCGACTTTCATGATGTAATGTCTGGTTCTTGCCTTGATTGAGTCGATTGCCTGAAGCAGTGCCGCAAGTCCAAGCCTGGGCAGGCCCCGTTCTTCACTGGAAACGCCCCTCGGGAACCTGTCTCTGAAAAGCTGGGGGCGTTCGGATAAAAGGCCCGCCGATTGTTTTATCGCCATGTAGGCCAGCAGCATTTCTTTGAGCTGCTGGGCTGGATTTATCTCCTCTGAACCGTCTTCCCTGAATACAGGAAGCAGGATACACGACTTGAGCCATATCAGGTATGAAGCCATTTCGAGGAACTCGCCTGCGAGCTCTATGTTCAATGAGCGCAGGCGCTTGATGTGCTCGACATACTGGTCAACTATCGGACATACTTCGAGCTTTTCTATGCTGAACCTGTTTTTTTCGATAAGGTAGAGCAGGAGATCGAGCGGACCCTCAAATCGTTCAAGATGCAGAATGAAATCAGTGCGGTCTGAACTTGAAATAAGATCCATCAGGCTACCTTCATGGCCTCCCTGACTTTTTCTATCGTGATTGCTGAAAGGGCCCTTGCCTTGGAAGCTCCATCGTGAAGGATGTTCTGCACCTGCTGTTTGTGGCCCTTGAAATATTCTATCCTGTCCCAGACAGGCGCCATTTCGGCCTCGATGTTTGCAATCAGGAGTTTCTTGCAGTCCACGCATCCCCATGTGGCGTTCCTGCAGCCCTCTTTGATCTCATCGTGTTTTGATTCATCGGTGAAAAATTCATGGAACGGGAACAGATTGCAGTCTTTAGGTTCGCCCGGGTCTTTTTTTCTCATGCGCTTGATGTCGGTAAGCATCTGCATGACCTTTTCCTTGAGTGAGGCGCCCGTGTCATTGATGAAGATTGCATTGTTGAATGACTTTGACATCTTTCTGCCGTCAAGACCCGGAACCCTGGGTGCTGCAGTCAGGATAGGCTGAGGTTCTTTTAAGAGGCCTTCGCCGTAGAGATAGTTAAAGCGCCTCACTATCTCCCTTGTCAGTTCAAGGTGCGGCAGCTGATCCTCGCCTATGGGCACCTTGTCGGCGTGATAGATCACGATGTCCGCCGCCTGAAGCACGGGATAGCCGAGAAAGCCGATTGTGCTCAGGTCCTTTTCCTTGAGCTCTTCCTTGAGCTCCTTGTAGGTCGGGTTCCTTTCCAGCCAGGATATAGGTGTAATCATGGACAGGAGCAGATAGAATTCCGCATGTGCCTTTATGTCCGACTGCCTGAATATGATGCTCTTCTCAGGGTCTATGCCTACACCAAGCCAGGAAAGCACCATGTCTTCCGTGCTCTCGATGATTATCGAGGGGTCTTTGTATGCGGTTGTAAGCGCATGCCAGTCAGCAATAAAATAAAGGCAGCGGTAATCGTCCTGAAGCGACACCCAGTTTTTAAGAGCACCCAGATAATGCCCCAGATGAAGAGGGCCTGTCGGTCTTACGCCGGAAACTATCCTTGGTTTGTCCATTATTTCACCTCATATTGATAAAAAGATGGTGACTATACCGTTTATGATCGGAAATATCACATAGTTCACAGTCTTTGTAAAAACAAGTACAAGGAGGATTATGAATCCATAGGGTTCGATTCTCGCCCATGAGTTAGCCATATTTTCGGGGAGAAGCCCCACCAGAACCCTTCCGCCGTCAAGTGGCGGAATAGGAATGAGATTGAATATTGCTAACCCGACATTGATAAATACCATAATCTCCATCATTAACTTTACGGGAAGAAGGAATTTCGCCGTCATCAACGGCCCGATATAATTGAGGAGCAGGGCAAATATCAGCCCGAGAGCCAGATTCGATGCCGGGCCTGCCAGCGCCACCCAGAGCATGTCTTTCCTCGGATTCTTGAAATAGCGCGGGTCTACCGGAACAGGTTTTGCCCAGCCTATCATGCGAGTGATGAAGAGCACGGCCAGGCCGAAAATGTCTATGTGTTTGATCGGATTCAAAGTAAGCCTGCCCTGCAGTTTTGCAGTAGGGTCGCCCAATGCATAGGCTGCATATCCATGACACACCTCATGCACCGAAAGCGAAAACAGTATGGGCACAATCATCAAGGCCAGATATGAAATCGTATCGTTCATGGGGCAAGTTTATACAGTAAGGAAAGGTTAAGTGTCAAAAACAAAGGGCGGGTCAGTGGGGTGAAAGGAAATGATTTCTCATTATGGCAACACTTTCGGTTAATCTTATTTAAATCAAATGCCGAAACATTTAAGCAATTATGGATGACCAGAAGCCCGGTTATTACGACATCATTTCAGCTGCATTCGTGACGGTGCTGCTCGTCAGCAACATCGCTTCGTCGGCCAAGATAATTGACTGCGGATTTTCGATTTTCGGAATCAGGATGGCCATTGATGCCGGGACGCTCCTTTATCCTCTGAGCTACATTTTCGGTGACATATTCACCGAAGTCTACGGCTATTCACGCTCGCGGAGAATCATATGGACGGGTTTCTTCATGCTGTTTTTGAGCTCCGGGCTTTTCATGCTTATTTCTATAATGCCGGGCGACGCTTCGTGGAGGCAATATGCAGGCGACAAGGCCTATTGGGCGATACTTGGAGGAATGAGCACGGGCGGGATAGTTGTTGCCAGCCTGTGCGGGTATTTCACCGGCGAATTTACTAATTCGTTCGTCCTGGCGAAGATGAAGGTTCTTACGAAGGGCCGGTGGCTCTGGACTAGGACTGTAGGCAGCACGCTGGCAGGCCAGATCGTTGATACTGGCGTGTTCCTGACGATTGCATGCACAACAGGCGTCTTTCCATTCACCCTTTTCGTACAGCTCTTTCTCACGAACTATATTTTCAAGTGCTCGGTTGAAGTGATCATGACACCGGTAACATATAAGGTCTGCGCGTGGCTTAAGAAAAAGGAAAACATCGATCATTTCGACATCGGCACCAGGTTTAATCCGTTCTCATTCGGGTGAAGCATTCTTATTTTTGCAGTGTTTGCGCATAGCTTTTAACATTCAGGCGCTATCAGTAGAAGATGGAACAAGATGCCTTCTCAGGCCTTGTGGTGTTTTATAACCTTACCCTGCACCATGTAGATAACATCCTCGCATATGTTTGTGGCCAGGTCGGCTATGCGCTCCAGGTTCGAAGCTATCTTCATGAGGTGCAGGGCCCTTTCGATGGTCAGCGGGTCGGCGATCATGCATGATACAAGCTCTCTGATAATCTGGGTTCTCAATGCATCAACTATGCTGTCCCTCTCGCAAACCGCCATAGCCATCTGGGCGTCTTCATTAACAAAGGAATCGATGGCGTTCTTCAGCATCGATATCGTCACTTCCGCCATCCTTGGTATGTCGATGAGCGGCTTTACGGACGGCTGACTGATGAGGAACAGGGCGCTTTCAGAAACTGTCACGGCATGGTCCGCCATGCGTTCGAGCGTCGTCGATATGTTCAGTATCATGAGAATCGTTCTGAGAGGCTTGGTAGCAGGCTGGTGCTGAGCGATTGTAGAGACGCACATCTCATCGATTGCTATTTCATAACCATTCGCCCTTGGCTCATCTTCGTTGATTACGGACTCAAGAAGGTGTGTGTCTTTTTCCTTGAGCCCTCTCACACTTTTTTCGATCATTGTCTCGACAAGTGCTGCATTGTCGATAAGTTCTTTTCTGAGTTCAATCAGTTTTCTCTCTTCAAGCATTGTTTTCTCCTTCCCTGAAACATCATCCAAACTGGCCTGCCAGATATGATTCCGTCATGGTCTGTCTGGGCACAGTAAACATCTGAGTTGTTCTGCCATATTCTATCAGGCTGCCCAGGTATAAAAATGCCGTATAGTCGGATACCCTGGCCGCCTGCTGCATATTGTGCGTCACTATTGCAATAGTGTAGTCCTTTTTAAGTTCAAGTATCAATTCCTCAATTTTTCTTGTCGATATGGGATCGAGACTGGCACAGGGTTCGTCAAAGAGGATTACCTTAGGCTCCACAGCCAGGCATCTTGCGATACAAAGCCTCTGCTGCTGACCTCCTGAAAGCATGAGTGCGCTTGTGTGAAGTCTGTCGCGCACCTCTTCCCATATGGCTGCTTTTTTGAGGGATTCAACAACCCTGCTTTCGATAAAGGTCCTGTCCCGCATACCGTTAACCTTCAATCCGTATGCGATATTCTCATATATGCTCTTCGGAAAAGGATTGGGCTTTTGAAATACCATGCCAACCTGTCTTCTTAGTTCAACGACATCGGTTTTAGGGGCGTATATGTCCTGACCGTCCATGGTGAGGCTTCCTTCGACACGGGCTCCCGGTATCAGGTCGTTCATACGGTTTAAAAGCCTTATGAATGTGGATTTTCCACAGCCGGAGGGACCGATAAGTGCTGTTACATTATTGGTGTATATATCCATACTGATATCTGTTAGGGCCTGTGTCTTGCCGTAATAAAAGTTGATTTTATCAGACCTGATCTTTACTTCATGTTCCATAACCGCTCCTTTGTTTCTGCCTGATGATAATTGCAACAGCGCTGATGGATAATACCAGAACAAGAAGAATAAGGGCGCACCCGTATGCGATAGGGGTCTGCAAATCGGGTTTTGTACCTTCCGTCATAAGTGCATATATATGATATGGTAGGGCCATTACTTCGGAAAAAATCGAGGTCGGATAAGCCTTGTTGAAAAATGTGGCTGCGGTAAAGAGGATGGGGGCGGTCTCTCCGGCAACTCTGCCGATGTTGAGGATCACGCCGGTAAGAATACCCGGAAGAGCACTCGGCAGCACGACCTTCTTGATTGTCTGCCACTGTGTCGCACCCAGTGCAAGCGAGGCCTCCCTGAACGACTGGGGCACTGCTATAAGCGCCTCCTGTGAGGCTGATATTATGCCGGGAAGCGCCATGATGCCTAGAGTCAGGCTTCCTGAGAGTATGGAAACGCCGAAACCGAAGGCCTTCACGAACAATGCGAGCCCGAAAAGGCCGAAAACAACTGACGGCACCCCTGCAAGGTTGTTGATGGAGAGCCTGATGATGTTTACGATTACCCCCTTCGGGCTGTATTCAGTAAGGTAAATTGCGCACGCTATACCAAGAGGGAAGGCCAGCAGCATTGAACCAAGCGTCAGGTAAAGCGTCCCGACAATAGCAGGAGCAACACCGCCTTTTGTCATGGCCCTTCTCGGAATATCGGTTAAGAATTCCCATGAAATGACGCCTATTCCTCTGGAGGTTATAAAATATATGATTGAGCCCATGAAGAAGAGGCAGAATGCTATACACAAAAATAGCAGGGCAAAGCCAGTTCCCTGGGAGATCTGTTTTGAATTTATTGTCTTCATCTTCCGAGTCCCAGTTTGAGCCTGAACCTTCTGCTGATGATTTCCGCGATTACGTTAAAAACGAGTGTGATAAAAAACAATATAAGACCTATTGCAAAAAGTGCGTGGTAATGGGGGCTTCCCATTGCCGCTTCGCCCATTTCAGCGGCTATTGTCGATGTCATGGGGCGTAGCGGATCAAATATGGACTTGGGGATGACTGCCGCACCACCTGCAACCATGAGCACTGTCATTGTCTCGCCTACCGCCCTGCTCATGCCGAGTATGACTGCAGTCGAGATGCCCGAACCGGCTGCTGGCAGGATCACGCGGGTTAACGTCTGCCAGCGCGTAGCCCCTATGGCAAGGGAAGCCTCCCGAAAACTCCTGGGCACAAAGCTCAAAGCATCTTCCGAAATGCTGCTGACAGTGGGGATAGCCATAACTCCTAAGACGAGGCTTGCGGTAAAACCGTTGAGTCCTGTCGGTATATTCATGAGTTCCTGCAGGTATGGGGCAACAATCAGCATTCCGAAAAATCCGTAAACGATTGAAGGAATACCTGCGAGAATTTCAATTACCGGTTTCAGTACAGCCCGCTGTTTTGGTCCGGCTATCTCGTGAATATATAAAGCGGTTCCAATGCCTATCGGCACACAAAAAGCCATTGCCCCAGCTGTAACGGCAACAGAGGCGAATATGAGGGGGAACATGCCGAATTCAGGCGGTTCAGCAGTAGGGTACCATTTAATTCCGAACAGTGAACCGAGTATGTTGAACTGTGAAAAAAAAGGATATGATTCTTTAAAGAGCGTAATGATAATGCCTATTAAAAAGACAAGCGATGAAAAAGCAAGGACAGAGAAAATAAGCTTTATCAACCTTTCCTTGATGCTGTTCACAGATATTCCTTCTTCAGCCTTGAATTGCGCGCCCCGCATTCAGCGGGGCAAGGCGATTCTTTGTTATTTAAGTCCGACAAAACCTTCTTCTTCAACGATTTTTTTACCTTCTTTACCAAGAACGAAGTCTATGTACTTTTTGATATCTCCCGAAGGTTTATTGTTTGTGTACATGAACAGAGGCCTTGAAAGCCCGTATTTACCGGATAGGATGTTTTCCTTTGTGCATTTTATACCGTCAACCGTCAGATCTCTGACTTTCTTTGTAAGATATCCGTGTCCGACATATCCTATTGCACCAGGAGTCGTTCCCACTGTTGATGCGATGGCCTGGTTTGATGCATTGATGAGGGCGTCGGCACGAACCTTTTCCTTGTTCAGTGCAAGGACTTCGAATGCTTCATATGTGCCGCTGGAGGTATCGCGAGAAAGGACAACGATTTTACCGGGTGTCCCGCCAAGCTCCGACCAGTCGCTTATCTTGCCCGTGTATATGTCTTTTATCTGCTGCTTTGTGATGGCCGTTATCCTGTTCTTCGGATTGACAATTATTGCTATTCCGTCCATTGCTATCCTGATCTCGTTGACATTGACACCCTTTGACCTGGCCTTTTCTATCTCTTCGGTTTTAATCTGTCTGGAGGAGTCCGCAATATCGCAGGTCCCGTCAATCAGAGATGTAATGCCGACGCTCGACCCTCCTCCCTGAACTGAGATATTTATTGCGGGATTCTTTTCCATGAATACCTCGGCTGTCGCCTGTGCTATCGGAAGGACTGTAGTGGAGCCCTTTATCGTTATTGTCTTTCCTGCCGCTGATATGGTTCCTGTTGATATTGTTACAAGAAGTATCAATGTTAATATCATAATCTGAGTAAATCTTTTCATGTGTGCCTCCTGTTTTTATTCAGAAGTTTAATCAAGGCCGGTTAACGAAACATAAAGTTACTGTTAAAAAATGATGAATAATAAATGATTGCGGTTACTGAACCAGCACATAAGTTATAGCGGATATAACCGCCGCGCCCGGGATTGTAAGTATCCAGGCCCAGATTATTTTACCCGCAACACCCCATCTGACGGCGCTCAATCTTTTAAGCGAGCCTACTCCCATTATTGCACCGGTAATAGTATGCGTAGTACTTACAGGTGCGCCCAGCATGGTAGCAATGAACAGAGATATTGCCGCCCCTGTTTCTGCACAGAAGCCGTCCACCGGTCTCAATTTTGTAACCCTTTGTCCCATTGTTTTTACAATCCGCCACCCTCCGAACATGGTGCCAATAGCTATTGCGATCTGGCAGGAGATGATAACCAGGAACTCGATCCTGTTCGTATCCCAGACATTTGTAGGAAGTACGCTTATAATCCCGGCATTCATAAGTAGAACAAAGATGATGCCCATAGTCTTCTGTGCGTCGTTGCCGCCATGACCAAGACTGTAGAGCGCTGCTGAAACAAGCTGCCCCTTACGGAAGATATGGTCTACCTTTCTTGGGGTGGCATGCCTGAAAATCCACATTACAAGAGTGCCTATGAGCAGTCCGATAACGAGGCCTGCAACAGGCGAAATGAATATGAAAAGCACGGTCTTAAATATGGCCTTAAAATTAAGGAGATTACTTATTACAAGCGTGTTTGTTACAGCCTTTACTACGGCTGCACCTATCATTCCCCCTATGAGCGCATGTGAAGAGCTTGTCGGAAGCCCGAGCCACCAGGTTAGAACATCCCATACGCATGCGCCTATGAGTGTTGCAAAGATGATGTAAACATCTACATATTCAGGTCTTATTATCTTGCCTATGGTATCCGCTACATGAAGGCCGAGAAATATAAATGCTATGAAATTAAAGAAAGCTGCCCATAAAACCGCCTGTTGAGGGGTCAGCACCCTTGTTGAAACAATTGTCGCAATCGAGTTTGCCGAGTCATGAAAACCGTTGAGAAAATCAAACAGAAGGGCAAGGGCTATCAGAAAGATTATCATGGTGGTCACAGCTGCATTCCTCCTGCTGTCATGCAGCTGTAGCTTTGTTTGTGATTCAAATGTTTAAGGCTTGCTGCAGAAGTCAAAATATATCCTCCATTTTTTAAAAATGGAGGTAGTCTTATGCAATTAAGGAAGTATTAAGATTGTGTTAATTTTCTGTTAAGAAAATATTCCAAGGGCTGCAACTACCATATAAGTAAGAGCGGAAACTGTTGCGGCACAGGGTATTGTAAGGAACCATGCCCACATGATCCTTCCTGCAACACCCCACCTGACAGCGCTGAAACGGCGCAGAGTACCAACACCCATTATCGAGCCTGTTATTGTGTGCGTGGTACTGACAGGGACGCCCATCAGTGTGGAAATCAGCAATGCGGTAGCTGCACCCGTTTCGGCGCAGAAGCCGTCAACCGGCTTAAGCTTTGTAACCTTCTGTCCCATGGTCTTCACGATTCTCCATCCCCCGAACATGGTTCCCAGCGCGATGGCGCTCTGGCATGCAAGGACTACCCAGAGAGGTATATGAAACTTGTTTCCTAAGAGGCCGGCGCTGAACAACAGCCCTGCAATAATTCCCATAGTTTTCTGTGCATCGTTTCCGCCATGCCCAAGACTATAGAAGGCTGCCGAGACAAGCTGTCCCTTGCGGAAGATATGATCGACCTGAAGTGGAGTGGCTTTTCTGAACATCCAGTGGACAAAAGTACCTATTATCAGGCCGAATATCATACCGACAATCGGGCATATGAAAATGAATGCAACCGTCTTTATTATGCCAGGCAGGACCAGTGCACTGAACCCTTTTTTGATGAGCGCAGCGCCGACCATGCCTCCGATAAGAGCATGCGAAGAGCTTGTCGGAAGTCCTAGATACCATGCGATAATATCCCACATGCAGGCGCCTATGAGGGTCGCAAAAATTACCTGCGAGCTGATTATGGATATATCTATTATGCCTTTGCCTATTGTGTTTGCAACATGAAGTCCGAAGAACAAGAAAGCTATGAAATTGAAAAATGCAGCCCAGATAACTGCATGACCCGGGGTAAGCACCCTTGTGGACACGATAGTGGCAATGGAGTTTGCGGAATCGTTGAAACCGTTCAAAAAGTCAAACAAGAGCGCAAGCGCAACCAGGAATATAATACTCAAAGTCATTTATAAAGCCTCCTGCTACAGGTGCTGTTCTTAATGTATGAACAAACATGCCAATACTTATCTTTTAATGGACTAGCACTATCTTGATGTCTTGTATATTGGCAATTAGATGCAAAAAATAAATTTTACGGGCAAGAAGAAATTTCATTTTGCTTAATCAAAACTTAACATTCTTGTGTAAGCATAACCAGAAATCAGGAGGGGAAAATGGATAAATACAAGGTGCTTTTTCTATGTACCGGCAATTCGGCCAGATCTCAGATGGCGGAAGGATTACTGAGGAAAATAGGAGGCGACGGTTTCGAGGTCTTCAGTGCAGGTCTTGAACCCAGGGGGGTACACCCTTTAGCCATTAAAGTTATGGAAGAAGAGGGTATTGATTTAAAGTCTCAGAGGTCCAAGCATCTTGATGAATATATGGGTAAAATGCACTTCAGCTATGTGATAACAGTGTGCGGCAATGCAGACAAGAACTGTCCGGCTGTTTTTCCCGGGGCGGGCAAAAGGATTCACTGGGACTTCGATGACCCGGCAGCGTTTGCCGGAAGCGATGATGAAAAGACAGCGAAGTTTCGTGAGGTGCGCGATAAAATCAGGGAAAGAATTATGTTGTGGCTGGATGAAATCAGGCCGCCCTTTTCTCGATGATAACTACCCTTGGTCTGCCCGCGAGGTCATTGAGCCACTCTTTGATTATCAGATTTTTTTCTTCAGCACAGACGGCTTCGATTTTTTCCTGCTGGTCGTAGCCTGTTTCCATGATCAGCATTCCGCCGGCGCACAGGCATGAATCAAGTCTGCTGATAACCTTCCTGATTACATTCATCCCGTCAACTCCTCCGAACAATGCACATTCCGGTTCGAATTTAATAATGTCTTTTGACAGGAGTTTGATATCTTTTTCAGCTACATACGGTGGATTCATGACTATAATCTGAGTATTTTCACCAAAGGCTTCTATTGCATCGGCAACCGCAAACGAAACCCTATTATCAACTTCGTGCCGGATGGCATTCTTTTTTGCAATCAGGATGGCATCCCTGCTGATATCTGTTGCAATCCCTTTAAGGTCCTGTCTGCAAATCAGTATGGATATCATTACGGCACCGGAGCCTGTCCCTATTTCGATTATAGTGGATCCCTTTGGTGCTATTTCAAGGGTTTTTTCGACAAGCAGTTCTGTCTCAGGTCTGGGGATCAGTACACTGGGGCATACATCGAAAGGCACCCCGTAGAATTCCTTTTCCTGCACAATGTATGCAACGGGTTCACCTTTCACTCGTCTGAAAACGTATGCCATATATGTATCGCGTTCTTCCGGAGTAAGAGGTCTTTCGGTATCAATATATAGATCAACGCGCCTTAGACCCATTGTATAGCATAAAATCAGTTCGGCATCCAAAGCGGCGGACATATTTTCTTTTCCGTTAAAGATATCCAGTGCCCACTCAAGGGCAGTTTTTGTCGTCCAGCTGACCATCAGACGGATGATCCTTTCAATGCCTGAGTCTGGGCCTCTGCGGCAAGGGCATTGATAAGCTCTTCGACATCGCCTTCGAGAATAACCGAGAGTTTATGCAATGTCAGGTTTATGCGGTGATCTGTAACTCGGCCCTGCGGAAAATTATACGTCCTTATCCTTTCGCTCCGGTCACCGGAACCGACCTGCGAACGCCTTTCATTGGCTATCTCCTGATCATAGTCCTCCTGCTTCTTCTGGAGGAGTCTGGAGCGGAGTACTTTCATGGCCTTGTCTTTGTTCTTGTGCTGACTTTTTTCGTCCTGGCAGGTAACGACAACACCGGTAGGAATATGGGTTATCCTGACTGCACTTTCAGTCTTGTTTACATGCTGGCCGCCCGAACCGCTTGCCCTGTAGGTGTCAATCCTCAGGTCGGTGGGTGAGATTTCCAGGTCAACTTCTTCCGCTTCGGGCAGGATTGCTACAGTCACCGCAGATGTATGTATTCTTCCTGAAGCCTCGGTTTCTGGAACACGCTGCACGCGGTGAACCCCGCTTTCATATTTTAGCCTGGAATAAACATTCCTGCCGCTGATACCGGCAATAACCTCTTTTATGCCGCCTTTGCCGGTATCGTTAAGGCTTAATATCTCGATGTTCCATTTCTTTGATTCCGCATAGCGGCAGTACATCCTGAAAAGGTCTGCAGCAAAAAGTGCGGCCTCTTCTCCCCCTGTTCCTGCCCTTATTTCCAGAATAACGTTCCTGGCGTCATTCGGGTCTTTAGGAATGAAAAGCATTTTGAGCGCGTTCTCGAGAGAGTCCTTTTCTTCCTGCAAATCATTAAGCTCTTCCTTTACAAGGTCTCGCATCTCAGGATCAGGGTCTTGAAGCATTGACTCATGCGTCTTGATTTCTTCGATGATTTCATTGAGCCTGCGAAAAGGCACAACATATTCTTCAAGAGATGAATGCTCTTTTGTCGACTGGGTGTACTTGTCACGGTCTTTGATAAGCTCGGGATCGGTAAGAAGATCTGAGAGTTCGGTATATCTCCTCTCTATCTCCTTCAGTCTTTCCAGCATAATTGGTTTTTTTAGTCTTCTTAATCAAAAACCCCGCTGAACGGGGTTTTTTAATTGCAGGGGCTTACTGCTGCTTGTCCTTTTTCAGATAGTTGCCGTACTTTCTGCGGAACAATTCGGCCTTGCCTGCAGTTGCGGAAGTTCTCTGCTGGCCGGTATAGAACGGATGACAGGCGCTGCAGATTTCAACACGGATGTCGTTCATTGTCGAACGGGTTTTAAAGTTGTTACCACATGCACAGGTAACTGTTGCCTCTTCGTACTTGGGATGTATATCCTTTTTCATTGTAGCTTTCTCCTTACTTATTCATTACTTCAAGGAAGTGCGCATTATTATCTGTCTTTGAGAGTTTGTCCAGTAAAAATTCAATGCTGTCTACGGGATTGAGCGGACTTAAAAGTTTTCTCAATATCCATATGCGGTCAAGCTGGTCATGCTGGATGAGAAGCTCTTCTTTCCTTGTGCCTGATTTGGATATATCGAATGCCGGGAATATCCTTCGCTCCATGATGGTCCGGTCAAGGTGGATTTCGCAGTTGCCTGTGCCTTTGAATTCTTCATAAATGACCTCATCCATCCTCGAACCCGTATCGATCAAGGCCGTTGCGAGAATTGTCATGCTTCCGCCTTCTTCGATATTCCTTGCCGTGCCGAAAAAGCGTTTCGGCTTTTGAAGGGCATTGGCGTCAATACCGCCGGATAAGAGTTTGCCGGATGGAGGGCATACCGTGTTATGGGCCCTTGCAAGTCTTGTAAGAGAATCCAGCAGTATTACAACATCTTTTTTATACTCAACGAATCTCTTCGCTTTCTCTATGACCATTCTTGCGACCTGTACGTGACGAGACGCAGGTTCGTCAAATGTCGAGGCGATGACCTCGCCCTTCACTGAACGCTGCATGTCCGTAACCTCTTCCGGCCTTTCGTCGATTAAGAGGACCATGAGAATGACTTCCGGGTGATTTGCAGTGATACTGTTGGCTATAGCCTGCAGCATCATGGTTTTACCGGCTTTCGGTGGCGAGACGATAAGGCCTCGCTGGCCTTTGCCGATAGGCGCTAGCAGGTCAAGCGTCCTTCCGGTAAGATTGTCATGCTTTGTCTCGAGGGTAAATCGCTCCTCCGGATAAAGCGGTGTCAGCCCGTCGAAAGGCACTCTGTGCTTCGCTTCTTCGATGGGCGATTCGTTTATGTTCTCCAGCTTGAGAAGGGCAAAATATCTTTCTCCGTCCTTCGGCGGTCTTATCTGTCCTCTGACCTTGTCGCCGACCTTCATGTTGAAGCGTCGTATCTGCGAAGGAGACACATATATATCATCAGGACCGGGAAGATAACTGTAATCGGCCGAGCGGAGGAAACCGAATCCGTCGGGCAGGATTTCAAGGATTCCTTCTCCGGATATGTAGCCTTCTTTTTCGGCAGTTGCCTGGAGTATAGAGAATATAAGCTCCTGCCTGGACATTGTTGCCGAGCCTTCAATTTCCAGAGCATTTGCAGATTCTAAAAGCTCTTTTGGCCCCTTCTTTTTTAATTCTTCTAAATGCATAAACTGTCCTTTCGGATTAATTGGACGTGATTTTTGTCAGTTGCTTGAATGACAATCGACAAGCCTATAAATAAACTTGAGTCTGTCCGGTATAAAAATCTGACTAGAAGAATTAACAGCCAAAGTCAAGCGGGAAAAAAGGCATGAATAATAGGATTTCTGTTTTTCTTTAGCCGTTGACAAGCATTAATAACCCGCGTAGATATTTTTATCATGATTACCGACTATCAGATGCGTATTGAAGCGCTTTCAGGGAAAATAGAAACCATCAGGAGTTATCTTTGAAGTTTCCAGAAAAACCGTCCGCATTGAAGAATTAGATTCGCTTTTATCAAATCCCGAAGTATGGAAAGACCGGCATAAATTCACCGAATTCCAGTCTGAACGTTCACGGCTTTCAAGTATAGTCAGGCAGTGGGAGACTTTTTCAAAGCTGTGGGACGACCTTCAGGTAATGATAGAGTTTGCCGAAGAAGACGAATCAATGGCAGGAGAAATAGATTCCGCATTAAGCGATCTCGAGGAAAAGGCCCATGCTATTGAACTTGCTCATATACTGTCAGGCCCTGACGACTCCAGGAGCGCATTCCTGGAAATTCATGCCGGCGCCGGAGGGACCGAAGCCCAGGATTGGGCTGAAATGCTCTTGCGCATGTATTTGAGATGGGCTGAGTCGAACGGATTCAAAGCAAGCATCATCGACATATATTCAGATGAAGAAGCAGGCATAAAAAGCGTTACTGTCGAAATGGCCGGTGAATGGGCTTTCGGCTATCTTAAATGTGAAACCGGCGTACATCGCCTTGTCCGCATTTCGCCGTTTGACGCCAATGCGAGAAGGCACACCTCTTTTGCATCGGTTATGGTCACACCGGAAGTCGATCTGAATATTGATGTGCAGATTGACGAAAAGGAGCTCAGAATTGACACGTACCGCTCCTCAGGCCACGGAGGACAGCATGTCAACAAGACCGATTCGGCCGTGCGCATTACGCACTTGCCAACCGGCATCGTTGTTTCATGCCAGAATGAGAGGAGCCAGCATAAGAATAAGGCCTTCTGCATGAAGATGCTTGCATCGAAACTTTATGAGCTTGAAGTCGTTAAACAGAAGGAGCGTATGGACGAATTCCAAAAGGAAAAAAAGGAAATAGCCTGGGGCAGTCAGATACGCTCATATGTAATGCAGCCTTATCAGATGGTAAAGGACCACAGGACAAATCTGGAGATCGGAAATGTCCAGTCGGTCATGGACGGTGAGATAAATCCGTTTATCGATGCATATCTTGCCATGCTGGCAACCGGTGGAAAGAATGATTAAGACGATTAAAACGCGCCGAAGCATAAGAAGGTTCAGAAAAGTTCCGGTCTCGGACGAAGCAATAAGGCATGCGATAGAAGCGGGAATATGGGCGCCTTCGGGAATGAATAACCAGCCCTGGAGATTTGCGGTAATAAAAGACGCTGAAACAAAGACATGGCTAGCGGACTTGACGCAGTACGGAAGCACACTCAAAGCTGCCGGCGCTCTTATCGCTGTTTTCATGGACAATGCATCAAGCTATGACAGGACCAAGGACTTGCAGGCGATAGGCGCATGCATACAGAATATGCTGCTTGCAATTCATTCTATCGGCCTGGGCGGCCTATGGCTCGGCGAGATTCTCAAGAACAGGGACACCGTTGAAAAGCTGCTTGGCACTCCGGATGATTATGAGCTTATGGCCATTGTTGCCATGGGGGAACCCTGCGTATGCCCAAAGCCTCCCAAGCGCAAGCAGCTTTCGGATATGGTATTTCTCTATAAATAGCCTACCTTGAGCAAGATGATGTTCCGGGGTTTATTCTTGATATGATCTTCGGCACCCCGGTATATGGATTGGTATCTATAGTAATCGGATTGGCCATTTTGATAAGGTCTTTATCTATTACGAATTTAAAGCCTTCCGCTTCTATCACGTCATCGAATTCATCCGGCTCATCCTGAGCCAGTGCCAGTCTGGTACCGCTTCAGGAAGAGATCATATAAATGCGCAATGGTTTAAGCTTGCTGTTTTTGTAAATCAGCTCCAGCGTGTTCCTGCCGCTTTCAGTAATCGTAATCATAAGATGTCCTCCTTTTGTCTTTGCTTTTTATACCTTAATTGTTTACACGGTCTTTATCCTTTAGGCATTGATCTGAATCAAGTCAGGGAGGGATTAATGGAAGACAGATTTCTTGATTACATACCTATGTTTGCAGGCCTGCCTGAAGAAGATATGAAAAAGCTTAATTCAAGCGGGATATACCGGTCCTACAAGCCCGGTGAGCTTATAGCAGGGCCGACAGAGAGGATCAGGGCCTTTTTCGTTGTTGTCTGGGGTAGCGTGAAACTTCACAGGACCTCCCATGACGGACACGAGCAGACACTTTATATTTTCGGCCCGGGTGAACCTTTCTGTATGACTGCACTGGAAGACGGGACCTTTCCCGCCGATGCAACCGCCCTGAGTGAAACGAGAGTTCTGATCCTCCCGGCAAATGTTCTGGAATCAATTGCAAAATCGGAGCCGGCGCTTCTTCTTAATATAATGAGTGTACTCATAAAAAGACTTAAAGAAACCATGTATCTGATTGAAATGCTGTCCATGAAGGAGATCCCGCAGAGACTTGCCACATGGCTTATCCATTCGTCGGTGTTTCAGGGCGGCAGCGACATTCTGCAGCTCGAGATGGCACACAGGGAGCTTTCCAAACTGCTTGGCACGACACCCGAATCCCTATCGAGAGCCTTCAGGCGCTTTAAGGACGAAGGAATGGTTGAATTGAAGGGAAGAACAGTAAAAATCCTGAGAAGGGACCTGTTGAGCAATATCGCAGAGAAGGGATTGAACCCGGCTGATTAACTGGTTTTACTGCGGTGAAGTTATCCTGAACGAGGCTTCTTGCTTGAACAGCCTGCCCTTGCCTGATTCTACAAACAGGTGTCCGTCCCTAGCCTTGATATAGAATTTATTTTGAGCAGTTGATTTGAAAGAAACGGTATTTTTTCCCCTGAGTCCTTTTTCCATTTTAAAAACAGCGGCAGACTTTCCTTCTTCACTGACAGGTTTTATCAGAGAAAGGCGGCCCTCTTTATCCGCCAGAAAATACCCGGGATAATTTGCGGATTCGATCATAACCATGCCTTTACCCGAGGTGTCGGGAATGATTCTAAACCTTGCATCAAGCCTGTCACGGGCCGATATGATTTTCGTTACCTCTCCCAGATAGCGCTTGTGCCTTATAAAATCGCCGGGACTGGACATGCTCTCGATGGAGCAAAGAAAAGCATCCCGGGGAATAATTCTATTTTTAAGCCATTTGTCTCTTATGCTTCCTGTCCATATGGAAAAAAAATAATTCCCCCCCCATACTGAATAGCCGGGGAACACAGGGGCCAGTCTGTCTGCAAAGAAGGGTTCCGGATGGGTTTCGGGTTCGCCCACGTTTTTTATTCCAGGCAGACTAAGGGCTCCTTTGCCGTCTACATTGTCACAGCAGCCGAGAAGGCTGTATGGAGATTTTATGCCGCCCTCTGAAGGGAAAAAATAGAGGTTGTGACTGCCCGAAGAGACGAAGACCTGAGGATGCGAAGCCCTTGGGCCTATCTTGTCGCGGCCTTTTTCCCAGGCAATGGTATCTTTTTCACCAAGTGTGATTCTTGTTGTTTCCCAGGTTACGCCTTTGTCTTTTGATTCCATGGTATATGTGATGGTCTTTATATCACCTGCATGACTGCCGCCGCATAATACCGAACATGGACCGTATCCGCCGCTTTTCCTGAAAAGCATCACCCATCTGATCCTCACGGACATAGTGTCCGGGCTGGAAAGGTCGGCTGGCCTTGCCTGAAACAGCGTAATCGGCTCATCCTGTTCGATCGTTGTTTCATTCGAGTCAAATATAAGTATGGGCCTTATCCTTTCAGCAAGGCTGGTTTCCATCGCATCATCCAGTCCGTCCAGGTCCCTGTCCGGCCAGACTATGATTGCATTTTCAAATACAAGCGGCCTGTCCAGCGAAACTCCGGCGATGATATCAGTTGTATTGAGAGGAAGGCCTTCAACATATATAAGGGCCCTTTCTTTTGGTGGAGTTTCATCCGCAAAGATTGCATGCGGCAGAGCGATAATCACCAGTACAGAAATGATGATTCTGAAAAAGACGAGTGCATACCTGTTCATGAGATGCTTCATGAATAAAAGATTATCATGCAGGACCGGCTTGCGTAAATGCAAAACAATTATTCAATTTAACATATTAAATTCATAATAATGGCTGACATCCCGTTTTATTTAACAGACCACCACTCACCACTATATCAATATATTCTTTAATGCCGGCCCTTTAAAATGCCGATTAACACTAAAATATGATTTTATTCTGATAAGGCGTATGGAGGAAATATGTACAATAACCTGCTGGGAGAGTTCCTGGGAACAACGGTTCTTGTCTTGTTCGGCTGCGGGGTGGTCGCAAATGTCTGCCTTAAGAAATCAAAAGCCGAAGGCTCAGGATGGATGGTAATAACAACAGGATGGGGCATTGCTGTCACCTGCGGCATCTTCATGGCCGAAGCCTGCGGCTCCGTACAGGCAGATATAAATCCCGCTGTTACTCTGGCTAAGACAATGATGAATATTTATACAGTTCCTCACGCATTATTCACAATGGGAGTGCAATTTGCCGGGGCATTCATAGGCGCGTTTCTTGTATACCTGTATTATTATCCCTACTGGAAGGAAACACCCGATGAGGCGACAAAACTTGGCGTTTTCTGCACATCTCCTGCAATAAGAAGCATGGGCAATGCGCTATTCTGCGAAATCACAGGGGCTCTTGTTTTAATTGTTGTTGTGCTTGCCATATTCAAGGAACTGGATGGGTATATGGCTTCAAAATACGGGCCATATCTTGTTGGCCTTCTGGTGTGGGGCATAGGCCTTTCACTGGGCGGAACGACTGGCTATGCCATAAACCCGGCAAGGGATCTCGGGCCGAGGCTTGTTCATGCAGTCGTTCCAATACAAGGCAAGGGCGGCTCAGACTGGGGATATGCATGGGTGCCTGTTGCAGGCCCGTTCATAGGGGGCGGGATAGCATTCATACTCTCAAGGATATTTGGACTTCATTAAGGAGGTTAGCATATGAAAACAGTAATAGTTATAGTTGGTATTTTAGCTGCTATTGCAGCTGGCGCCCTTTCTTTTTACGGACTTTTCGCTCCGGTAAATATCCAGGAAAAAGAGATTGGCCCGTTTAATTTTATAATGGAGTCGCATGTCGGCCCATACAAGGATGTAGAACCGCTGATAGATAAGATGCAGAAGGATATAAAAAATGAAGGGATAGAAACATCGATGGGATTGGGCATTTATTATGATGATCCCAAGGTGACGGCCGAGGAAAAGACGAGATCTATTATAGGAAGGATAATTGAAGACACTGATAGATCAAGGATTATGGATATAGAAAAGAAATACAAAGTCGGAGAACTTCCGCAGGCCAATTACCTTGTCGTGGAATTTCCATTTAAGGGGCTGCCATCGATTGTAATAGGAATTTACAGGGTATATCCGAAATTAGCCAAGTATATGAAGACACATGAGATGTCCAAAATACCTGTAATTGAAATCTATGCCCCAAAGGCGCAGAAAATGTTTTATATCGTCCCGACCAGTCTCAAACAGAATTTCTTTGATGATCTGATGAATAAGGTAAGCCCTCAGGGCTGAAGCCCGGCCCGCTGCTAAATCAAGCCTGCCATAAAAAGACCCAGGGCAAGATTTATAACAGCGAATAAAACGGCAAAACGGCCTGCCCAGCGATGGGCAGGCCTCATCCATTTCTTTTTAAGCCGGAACATTAACAATCCCATAACCGGCGCAGCACATATAAGCGCTATTGCAGAACTTCCAATAATACCGTGTATTTTCGGGATCAGGCTTGACCCATCACCATCAGGCAACAAAGAAACAGCAATAAATCCGGCAAGTATGAATAATGCGCCTGTTATCCCCATAGGCCTGTGTACCTTCAGCCACCAGCTTTTTTTTCTTTGAGTCAGGGCAATAAAAGCGGCGGAGGCAATTATTGTTATGCCTGCCGCCATCAAAGCAGCATGGACAATCACCGTCTGCACAAGACCTGTTAACTCCCTACGGTTATGCTTGAAGTCTTTGAACCGCCCAGTTTGCTTGTTGCAGTTACTTCGATCTGATCGCCCGGATTTGCTTCAATTTTATATGAAAATGCAGCGATATTTTTGTCATACTGGCTTGTATAATTAAATGTCTGATAAGGTTTGCCATTGATCTTAACTTCTACGCTGCTGATGTAATCTACCGTTACGTCGTATGTATAATGTCCGACAGTTACGGAGAGCATCTGTGACGATGAATCATAACTGAGAGTAAGCGATGACGGTTCATTTGCATATGCCGTGTTGAAAAGAAGAAAACCTGATATAAGAATTGTTAAAATTACTGTCATGTTCCAAGCTTTCATACTGAGCCTCCTTTATTTATCTTGTTGTGCTACCGTGATACTGATTGTTTTCGAACCGTACATGTTGCAGGTAGCTTTTATTTCAAGAACGTCGCCCGCCTTGGCCGGTATATCAAATGTATATTCAAACGGGTTTTTGTCAGGTTGATTTTTATATGTCTGGTTGATCACAATCTGAGAGTTCTTTTTTACCTCGACCTTGTTTATATAATGCATTGTAGATGAAAACGAGCCATGGTCGATTCTTACAATGAGTTTTTGAGTTGATATATCGTACTCTGCCGTAAGGGTTTTTGGAGGATGGGCCATTACCACTACTGGATATGAAAAAAGGAAAGCTATTCCGAGTAAAACATATATGAAAAATTTCTTTTCATTCTTTACTGATTTCATAGTCTTCTCCTTTCACTGAGATTTAGTTACGATTTAAGAATACCATAATTTGTTCAATTGAGAAAACAATGAGTGATAAAAGAAGTGTTGTCGTATTAATTCAAGGAATAATAGAACTGCATGCCCTATCCCCCTGGCTAGGGCATGCAGTTCCGGATTTTTCAGTATCTGTTTGAAACGCATATCGGGACGGTCACTGCAACCTGCGTACCGTTCTTTATGTCTTACTAAATTTATGCACACCGGGTGCCAAGCGTAACTAGTTGAAAAAGCTCGCTGATAGGGCTTTATAATTGCTGACAGTGGAAATAATATGCCCATCTGGCAGACAACAGAATGGCAAAGGATTCCATCTTAAAAAATAACCGGGTAAAGAATTGCCTTGAATATGCAGCGGGGCGCTTTCAGATAAGCAGCCCCGCGTGGTATATGAAGGTTAAACTGCCTCGATCGAGAGTGCCATTCCCTGGCCGCCGCCTATGCAAAGTGATGCAAGGCCGAGCGATACATTTCTTCGCCTCATTTCATGCATAAGTGCAACGATGATTCGTGCGCCCGTACAGCCGATCGGGTGGCCGATGGAGATTCCCGAACCGTTTACATTGCAGATATCCTCGGATATGCCTAGCTCGCTTATGCAGGCGATTGCCTGGGATGCGAAGGCCTCGTTAAGTTCGAAAAGACCATAGTCTTTAATGGACGTTCCCGTGATCCTCAAGAGCTTCCTGACTGCCGGAATGGGCCCCAGACCCATGTATGCCGGATCAAGTCCACCCGTGGCATAGCCTTTAATCCTTGCTAACGGTTTGAGGCCCATAGCTTTGGCCTTATCTTCATCCATAAGCAGGCATGCCGCCGCGGCGTCGTTTATTCCCGATGCATTCCCGGCCGTTACCGTCCCGTCCTTCTTGAAGACCGTTGCCAGCTTGCCCATTTTTTCAAGCGTGGTGTCCATCGGCCTTTCATCGATGTCGAATATTTTGGGGTCGCCCTTTTTCTGCGGGATGACTACCGGGATTATCTCGTCTTTCAAAACGCCGCTCTTGATTGCGGCAAGGGCCCTGTTGTGGCTTTGAAGGCCCAGCCTGTCCTGATCCGCGCGGCTGATGCCGTATTTTTCGGCTATATTTTCAGCAGTGATGCCCATGTGGTATCCGTAAAAAATTTCAAAGAGTCCGTCGAAAACCATCAAATCGGTGATCTTGCCGAAGGGCATGTCCATACGGTATCCCCAGCGCGCCTTTGGCATTGCATAAGGGACATCGCTCATGTTTTCCATGCCGCCTGCAATTATCGCCGATGCGTCTCCGGCCTTGATCGCCGATGCGCCGAGCGCTATAGCCTTCATGCCTGATGCGCATACCTTGCTGACGGTAAAAGCTGTCGTTTCTTTGGGAAGACCGGCCATTATCATAGCCTGCCTTGCGGTGTTCTGACCCTGTCCTGCATAAAGGACATTGCCCATGATGACCTCGTCAATGACTATATCTTTGCCGTTTTCGATTCTGGCGTATTTCTTTTCGATTTCGCTCAGGCCCTGCCCCTTGAGCTTGTCAGGGGCATCGGCTTCTGCATCTGCCGAAACAGCCGGCTTAAGGCCGATTTTTTCAAGCGCACCTTTTATTACGAGTGCCCCGAGCTCTTTGGCCGGAATATCTTTCAGTGTGCCGCCGAATGTCCCGACTGCTGTCCTTACCCCGCTTACCAAAACCACATTTGCCATACAACCCTCCTTGAAATACTTACTTTTTGTTTTTTTATCAGAGAGGAAGTATCCCATAAACGTTCTTTAATGGCAAGAATTCATTATTCATTTTTCTGCTGGCTCGAACTCTCAACAACAGCTCTGTTCCCGGCCAGCAAGGTGTGATATAAAAAGAGGATATTCTAATTTCAGGGGGAGATTAATGGCAAATCTTATAACAAGCGAAGGAAAAATAAGGTTCGGATTTTACGATGAACCTGTTGATAACATAAATTATGCCGACTACGCGCTTGATACGCCGATGGACATAAGGGTACCGAGACTGCTGAGGAAATTTCTTGTTAACCAGTTTCATTTTTCAGGAATAATCGGCCCTGAAATAATTGTGGGAATGGCAGTAATCGATCTCAAGTACATTGCCAGCGGCTTTCTGTATGTCTATGACAGAAAGGCTAAAACACTTATCGAGACTAATAAAATTACCCCTTTAGGAATCGGCGGCACCATTATGCCGACAGCAAGGAGTTATGACAGTTCATATTCATCAGGTGGCCTCGATATCGCAGTGACATCTTTCAGGATGATGGCCAGTGCACCCGATGTAACCCTCGATGTGCAAATTGCAAAACCCACCGAACCTTTGCGGCTCTGCACGCGCACGGGTTACCGGGGATGGGTTTACATGGAGAAAACAACCCCTATCCCAGTTTCAGGCAAGGTCACATGCAGGGGAAAAACATACGAGATATCGTCGCCCGAATATATGGGTCTTATGGACTGGACGACCGGCACTATGCGCCGTGACACATACTGGGAATGGGCTGCAACCGCAACGACACTTCCCGATGAAAGATCCTTCGGGCTCAATCTCTGCTGTGGTGTAAACGATACCAGCTTTACCGAAAACGCCTTCTGGCTTGATGGTGCCAGGACAAAGGTCGATACCGTCAATTTCGAATTCGACAACCATAACTTGCACAAGCCATGGAAGATTACGTCCTATGATAAAAGGGTTGACCTTACATTCTATCCTGAAGGCATGCGCGGGGAAAAGCTGAATGCTCTGCTCGTCAAATCTAAATTCTCGCAGTTCATGGGGACATTCGAAGGGACGCTAAAGACTGAAGCTGGTGAGACCCTGGAGATAAGAGGCATACCCGGCTGGGCGGAGGATCATTACGCCAAATGGTAATGTACAGGGTATATGGCGTTATAACTTTGCATCCTCCGGTTTCTATTCAAGCACTGTAATTTGCTTTTTAAATTTTTGAAAACTGGAGCGCTTGCATGGCATGTGTGTCCATCGCCACCATGTTTCCAAGTCGATGTTCAGGATTAGCCCGACTCGCTGCAGTCAGGACATCCAAATTCGTCCTTGCACCCGGTCTGGAACGTGGATACAGAAGATGTTTGCCCGTTGGTCTTACATGCAACCAGAACCTGCTCCTCCGGTTTGTTGCACAACAGGACAATCAGTTCCGGTGTTATCCATGCTTTCTTTCTTCCAGTTATAATTTCTACTGCTCCTGTTTATGTTGTTGTGATTATAGCAAGAATTATTAACTGCCCATTATCTTTTCTCTTGTTACCATACTCCAGCTTGATATTTGATACTCATCGGTACACCCATAACAAAAACCTAAAATCAATCAACAAGAAACAGATAGCGATAAAGCATCTCTTTCAATTCATGAACTTGACTTGCTTCCTGAATCGATGGTCCGGAAATTTTAATGGCATGGATATTTTCCTCAGCCGTGCGGTGAACAATTCTCGCTGCTGCCTCTAAATCCTTCACGGTAATTTTGTCTTTAACGATATGAAAGAGTACTAGAAGCCTTTTAATCACTGCCTCCTCTTTTTTAGAAATCAATTCCCTGATTTCGGAATCACTGTAAAACATTGATATGATTTCACGGTGTAGATCAGGAGAAAGCCTGTGTGCAGCCAGCAGGCGATCGATAAAAATATCAATAATCCTTTTAGGGTTCCCCAATTCCTTGAGATCGCTTTCCTCAACACTAAGGGCAGATTCGCTGATTTCATCGTAGTATCTTGAAACAACCTCAATAAAAAGCGGTTTTTTGTCCTTGAAATAACCATAGAAAGTTCCAACAGCCACCTTTGCTTTTGCAGCTACCTCCTTGGAGTTAGTGCCGTGATAACCCTTTAATTCGAATAGTTCTTTCGCTGCTTGAATGATTCGTTCACGAGTCTCGATACCCCTTTCCTGAACTGGTTTTCTAGGTTGACGACCGTAATGTTTTTTCCCCTGCATTCGATTCAAATAACAGACAACATGCATTTTTGCAATAAGTTATATGAACTTTGGTTCATAAAATAACTTGACAACATGAACTATAGTTCATATAAACTCACCCTCATGAGAGAAAGGAGGCCAGAATCATGAAAGCGATCTCGGATTCATTAATTCTCTGCGTTATTCTGTTCAGCCTGTGTATGGTCCTTGTCGGGTATGGCGTTACAATTATGCCTTCTCTGCAGAAAAAATTCTTTGCTCTGCCTAAGATTATACAGAAGCTTTACGTAATTTTATTCATGGCACCTGTGATAATGCTGCCTTTCATCCCTCAATCCCGGTATGAGAATTACAAAATCCCCGGTATTGCTGTGGGTATACTGATAACCGGTTTTGCGGTTATGATTTGGGTATTGGCTCTGAGTCAGATGAACGGGGTGCCGAGTGTCAGAAAAGCTAAAGGACTTGTCACAGGTGGAATTTACGGCCTGGTAAGAAACCCTATCTATACCGCCAACTTCCTTATTCTTCCAGGATTGGCGCTACTTGCAAGCTCAACGGTTGCCCTGATGTATACGCCTGTCTGGTTCATCTTTCTTGCAATCTTGTGCATTATTGAAGAAAGGGACTTAAAAAGGCAGTATGGCAAAGAATATCATGAGTATATGGAAAAGGTTCCTTACCGTTTGATCAAGTTTGTTTTTTAAAAACCATCAGACATCCCACAAGAAATTTGAGAGATAAACCAACAGGAGGAACTTTCTTGAAAAAACAATTTTACCGTTATCTGGATTACTGGAAGAAATATCATGAATTTCTGCCTGCAAATTTGCGTTTCGAGGATGGATTCTCTCCTGAAGAGCACTGGTGGGAATGGAAAGGCAACAGTATCCATCTTGACCTGATGAGAAACCCTTCAGCAAAAGCTAAATTCATTCTTCTTCACGGCGGAGGAGGTAATGGCAGACTGCTTAGTACTTTCGGAGCCCTTTTTCATCATCATGGTTTTGAGTATGTTGCACCTGATTTCCCAGGATTCGGTTTGAGTGTAGTAGCACCGGAATATCGAAGAGAATACGGCGTATGGGTTGATATAGTTTCTGACCTGATCGATACCGAAAGAAGAAGAGATGAGCGTCCGATCGTTTTGTTCGGCGGCAGCATCGGGGGTATGCTAGCATATCATGCGGCTTGCAGGAACAGAAACGTAAGCGCGATTGCAGCAACATGTCTCGCCGATTCCCGAATGCCCATTGTCAGAGACTCTCTCGCAAAAAATAAACTCTGGAGCAGAGCAGGATACTCTTTGATGTCCTTTTTCCGGCCAATCATGAGTAATGTCAATGTCAGGGCAAGCTGGATCTCTAATATGAAGCACATAACAAACGATCCAAACTTCTCGAAGATATTCATTGATGACCCTTATGTGGGAAAGGCGAAAATCAATCTGGGATTTTACTTATCAATGATTGAATACAGTCCACTTATCGAGCCCGAGAATTTCAATAATTGCCCGGTTCTTCTGGTTCACCCTGAAAAAGACAAGTGGACTCCTTTCGAATTCAGTAAAATGTTTTTCGACAGAATTGCAGGCAAGAAAACATGTATTCTCCTTGAAAGAGCAGGCCATTATCCTTACGAGGAACCGGGACTTCAACAGATGATAAATGCAATCGAGGATCTGGTTAACCGATCATTATTGGTAGGTTCATAGATCAGCCGGCTTAGGATGCCCAACAAAACCAGCGTTTGTTTTTTCACCTTCGACTTTCAACTGTGAACAGATTGTCCTGTCAGATCGAAGCTTCATTTAATTAGTAGGTTGGGTTGACGCAGAAAACCCAAAAAAGAATGCTGGGGTTCGCGCCTGAAGGCGCTCAACCGCAACCTGCATGATACTCCGTGAAACCTTTATTTTTCAACGTACATTCTATTGGTAGGAACACTGGACACCCGAAAGACCCCCTTAAGTTGAATGAGCTCTAAGACAGTATCTCAGCAAAAGAGACTGTACTCTCAGATCAAATCTTAATTTAAACTGATGAATTCTCCCCTTTCTTGAGCTTCAGCTTGGCCAGCGTCTCGGCATGGGTTTTTCTGTTGATCGGGAACCAGATGAGGAGCGGCAGGCTGATGAACGTCACCAGCGCCGGGATCGGGCCGAAAAAGAGTTTGATCCCAAGCAGAGATTTAGCGCTCTGTGCCGCCTCGGGCACAAAGCCGAAAAGCTTCAGCACCCATCCGCCTACGAACAAACCCAGGGCCCAGGCGACCTTGTCGGTCAAACCCTTGACGCCATAGTATATGCCCTCGCGCCTCTCTCCGGTGATCAGCTCGTCGTACTCGATCACATCCGGTATGATCGACCAGGGCAGCACCCACTGGGCCGAGAATCCGAACCCGGCCACAAAGACGATGGGGTATATCCAGAAGCTGCCGCCCTGCGGCAGAAAGAATGACAAGGCCGTTGCACCGAACGCGATGAAAAGCCCCAGGGCATAGGTCGGGCCCTTCGCCCATTTGTCGGTGACCCATTTCCAGAAAAAGAGAAAAGCGCCTATTGTAGCCAGAAGGAGCACCATCATTATGGGTATCTTGTCTTTCATGTTGAGCTGATAGGTGAGGTAAAATGCCATGTACGACATCACCAGAACGAAGCTTATGCCGGTGAACAGCCCCTGGATGATCAGATACACGTACGGCTTGTTTTTGAAGCAGGTGATTATGGAAGGGAGCACCGGCAGCTTGGACGGCGGGCCCTCCAGCTCTTTGCGCTGTTTAACGCCGAAGACCGTGATATAGAGGCACATCACTGCAAATACCGCGAACATGATGCCCATCATACTCCATCCGATCTTGCCGGTTGCGAACAGGCCCGCGATAAAGGGCGGCAGGGCGGCGCCCGCCATGTATCCCACTGTCCCTCCGATCATGCGGAAGGTGGTCAGGCTCGTGCGCTCGTCATAGTCGCGCGTGAGTTCCGGGGTCATGGCGTAATAGGATACCCCTACAATGTTATCGAAGGTATAGTAGATGAGAAATGTGACAATAATCCAGACCGTGGTCATGACGCCGGTCAGGCCTTCAGGCATGGTCCAGAGCAGCGCGAATGACAAACCCAGAGGGATCGAGCAGTAATAGAGATAGACCTTGCGCCTGCCGTGGCGTGATTTTGTACGGTCGGAAATCCATCCGAAGAGCGGGTTGCTGGCGGCATCCCAGAGCTTGCCCAGCAGAAGGGCCGTACCAACGAGAGCCGGGTCGACCTTGGCTACATCGGCATAATAGAACAGGATGAAAAACGCCACGGCCGACAGACATATTGATATGCCTATGTCTCCGAACAGATAAAATATTTTCGTGGAAATGCTTAACCGGTCCCTTTCTTCACTGATTTCCATATTCACCTCGCTTAGAAATAGATAACGAATTATTTGTCCGATGCAATGCCTTCGCTCTCTTTATACAGATCCCCCAACCGCGGGTAGATTTTCCGGTAAGTGCTGTATATCTTTTCATAGGTCCTGTGGTTTTCCGGTACAGGTTCGAAGCGGTCTTTGACATGCACCATCTTTTCTATCCCTGCCCTGAAATCTGGCAGAATGCCAGCGCCTGCTGCTGCACAGATCGCCGCACCCATGGCGCCCGCTTCACCTACTCTGGTGCGGACCACCGGAATGCCGAAGACATCAGCCAGGATGGCAAGCAGCATGTCACTCTGGGAGCCACCCCCCGAGACCCGTATCTCGGAAAGCTCAATACCGGTTCCTTTATGGATGGCCTCGTATCCGGCCCTGATCTCATAGGCCATGCCTTCGAGAATAGCCCGGTAGAGGTGCGCGCGGGTATGGGCCATGGAAAAGCCCAGCATTGAACCTCTGGCCTCGGGCCGGTGGAACGGCGCATTCCAGTATGGCTGGACCATCAGGCCGAGCGAGCCCGGCGGAATATTTCTGATTTCTTCCTCCAGAATTTCTTCGGCAGGTCTGTTCTTCTCTTTTGAAAGCATGGCCTCGTGCCCTGCCAGCTCCTTCACGAACCAGGAGACGGTCAGAAGGCCGCCGCCCACGCCCACTTCGAGTATGTATTCACCGGGGATCGCAGACGGCCAGGGAAGGAATATAAGATTCTTGTCATTGATATATTTTTTCGAGGGGATATTGAGGCCGATGGTCGTCCCGAGAACAAGGGAGGCGTGCTTTTCATCTGTGACGCCCATGCCTATGAGCGCGGACTGCATGTCCCCGCCGCCCACGACAATAGGCAGGCCCTCGGGGATCATGGTCATTAGTGAAGCTTCCCGGGTGATGCGGCCTGTTATGCTCTGGGGCCGCATCAACTCGGGCAGCATCGCTGGCGTTACCCCGAATGCCTCGTGGATTCCCTTGAACGGGTAGAACTTGAACTTCGTGTAGTCTATCGGGAACATGCCCACCATCATGGCGATGGATTCGTTAACCTCTCCCGTAAGGCGGTAATTAAGGAAGCTCGCGACCTGCATGAACTTGTGCGTGCGCCGGTAAACTTCGGGCTCGTTCTGCCTTATCCACAGAAAGCGCGAGTGTTTTCGCACGTAGTCGATTGCGCTCTTCTTGCCGATGGCCCTGAAGAATAGGCCCCAGAATCCGCCCATTGGAGGAAGGCCCTCGGTCTCCCGCCCGTCAAGATAAACGATCGCAGGCCTGAGTATGTTTCCTTTTTCATCCATGGGAATGACCGTGCCGCGCTGCGAGGTAAGACCCACTGCCTTGAGATTTTTTATGCCGGAGCCGATAGCGCCAAGCACTTCGCGTACAGTGGCACAGAGTTTCTTCCAGTAGTCATCAGGGTCGTGCTCCACCCAGCGGGGAAATGGGGCAGAGTCCGGCTCGTTCGCCATCCTCGACAGCGCGAGCTGATTGCCGTTCAGATCGAATACGGCCGCCTTCACGTTCTGGGTGCCGCTGTCTATGGCCAGGATCAGATCATCTTCGTAACTCATCCTGACACTCCTTTAAGAAAACTGTCAGCTTTTATCTGATAAGAAAAATTTGTTCCTGCGGGCAAGATCTGCATATTCCGCGACCTCGTCCTTGATGCGCAACTCGTCCCAGCCCAGATATGCCGCCATTCGTTCTGCCACCCTGCGTCCCAGCTCTTCATGGTTATTACGCTGATGCAGAGAGAGGTTCGTACGTCGCATGAGAAAATCCTTCACATGCGTGATCATTTCATATCCCATGCAGTAGTCGATCTCGGCCATGATATCGGGCTGGCCGTATGTAACAGGCTCGGCCAGCGACGGGTCGTCCTGCACCATTTTAAGTATTGCGATGCCGCCCCTGCCATAGTTCTGATAGATGTGCTCCATGGTCCTTGCGTCAAGCCCGGGGCCTTTATCTCTGAATGTGCTCCTAACAAGATCATTCCATTCGTCCTTTGTAAGCGAGATGGAAAACCTTTTTTTAGACTGCCTGCCGTCGGGTTCGGGAACAGAGAAGGCTTCCCTCGCGGACATATAATTCAGAAGCTTGAGCGCCATGGTCCTGAATATGGTAAGCTTGCCGCCGGTCAGCACGAAAAACCCTGGTGTTACCTCATCGATATATTCCCTGCGCGAGGTCTTGTCTTCTGAAAGACCTTCCTGGTGAACCAGTGGGCGGTTTCCGGCATATGTGCCTACAAGGTCCTCCGGCTCGAATCTGGCTGCAGGAAGGCTTGCATTGGTTATGCTTTTAAAATACTCGTACTCCTCTTTTTCCGTGTAGCAGTTGTCGAGGTCACCTTTATATTCGGTGTCGGTGGTCCCGAGATAGGTGTAGTCGCCGTGTGCCAGCACGAAAACACCGCGCTTATCCACCGGGTTCTTTACATAGAGCCCTCCCCTGTTGCCAATAGCCTCGCGCCTGACGACGATGTGCACCCCTTTTGCAGGCCTGATCAGGCGGCTGCCCTCGTTGTAATCTCTGGGAAGGAGTTCGTCGGTCCAAGGCCCAGCGGCATTGACGACGTTTTTCGCCCTGATGGTCACGGTCTCGCCTGTTTCCCTGTCAATGGCATTAACGCCAGCGGCGCGGCCGTTTTCCATGAGCACCTCTTTTGCGCTTACATAATTGAGCGCCGTGCCCCCCAGCATTACCCCTTCCTTTACGACCTCGGCGGT
>CAYNVT010000023.1:0-44436 GCA_964400685.1 uncultured Bacteriovoracaceae bacterium
AGAACTATCACTGTCGCTTCAGGACTTACCTTCTTGAACCCCAATGGTATCAGGCATTTATTCTTGACGAATTGTCTGCACACCTCAAGTCAATGCAAGATTGTTTGAACAGCGGGATGAAGGAGGGCCTCTGATAACCAATTAACTTATTATTATGTAAGTTAATCAAGAATGAACATCCTCTCAAGTATACCGCGTATATGTTGATGTCATCTAGTTTGTTCCTACTTGATACTCAATGACTTTGTTTTCACATCCTATTAAAATACTGTTTTCGCCTTTATAGTTTGCAGGCGGCTTTGTGATGCAAGAGCATGACTCAGGGAGGACCTCTTCATAAAGAAGGCTCCCGGTTAAGTCATGAAGATAGATGATCGAGCGGTGCCAGATTTCATAATTGACGATAGTTGCCAGTGCGGAATTTTCTCTATTTATTGCTATGATGACTCCTTTGCCCTCTCCAAGGCTTCCTGAATCTGGGGCAGGAAATTTTACAGTCTGAGTTGCCTTTGCATTGAATATCCATAATGAATTATCCTCCACAAGGAGAAGAAGCTCTGGGCTGTGTTCTTTTGGCCAGCGAATCAGTGAGAAATCTGAAAAATAAGGTTTTGGCTTGTTTTTTGAAACAACCTTTCCGTTAACATCGCGCACTGTTATATATCCGCCTGCATTGCTGTGGACAATCATCTTTTGGCCGTTTCCGTAAATATCAGCCATCTCGACATGCCAGACATTGCCGTCTGAAAATTTCCACAACATTTTCCCCTGGCTGTTCAAAAGATGGATTCCACCGTCGCCATTGAATCCAACAGCAAATTCAGGATTGCCGTCATTATTGATGTCCCCTGATGCCATGTCATCTACTCCTGAGAACCCGCCATATCTCCATATGAGTCTGCCAGCAATATTCATAACACGCGCTTCGCTGCACCATGCCCCCCTGTTCATAAACCCGAATGTTCCCTTTGAATCGAGCGGGATGTAATTCGTGCTGTCCTGTCTTTCTTCAAATGGTACGAACCTTGCGGGAAGGTCTTTGCTCTTAAACAGCGCGCCGTTTGTCCCAGACAGGACCATTTCATCCAAGTTTCTGTTAATGGGCCCTCTGAAACTTATATCAGTGACATCGCCCAGCCTTGCATCTTCAAGGAATGTCTTTTTTGTCATACCCTGCATACTCTTTACAATCCTGGGAGATTTAAGAGCTTCAGGCATCTTCAGAGAACGGGGCTCTAAGAAATTCATGTTCTGAAAAGAAGATTTCAATAAAATAACAACCAACAGAACGGTCAAGACAAATAAAATCAGACCCTTCTTGATTGCCTTTTTACGAAGTTTCTGAGAGTTTTTATGCACAAGCTGGATTTCATGGTTACCTGAGCCGGATACAATTGAACGCATAATGAATGGTGCGACATAGTAAATCAAGATTTGTTGTTCAAGATAACATATAAGGATAATCGACAAGATTGAAATAAATGCCAACATTGATATTAACATCCTGTTAAAATATTCGAAAGAGAGATCGATATACCACATATAAACTATGCCCAAAAAGATCATTGAGAATGGAATGCAGAGTATCACTGTTAACCAGTATTGCCAGACACGAAAAACCTTCCATCGACAGGCTCTGATGGCCAGTTTTTTTTCGTTAACGCCCAATCCGGCGAGTTCGGGAATTTGTGATATCCGAAGATCCAATTTCCTGAGGAAATTCATTCTTAATCACTCCATTTTGCAAGGTTCAATATCCATTACAAAAGATTTCCGATATGAAGTTTTAGTCTATTTTCCAAGGAGCGTCTGAACTTCATTTCGGAGAATTTGCAGATGATTCTGAATCGCATCCCAGACGATTTCGTCATCGACAATATCGTAACCATGAATCAGTATGTTTCTGAACCCGATAATTCGGTGATGCTGGGAAATTTCAGAAAGGATTGCCTCATCAATTTTCTTTATTCTGTTGAGGGCCTCTCCTATAATCTCAAAATCCCTTTCGACAGCTCTTTGTGTGACAGGGCTGTCATGGTAATCCGAATAAGTCATTCCTCTGATAAATGTTTCGATTTCTTCTGAAGCCTGGAGTATGTCTATAAGATTTTTCCTAACATTATCGTTCATAGACGATTTTCCTGGTCTTTTCGACTTTATTCCTGAAAACGGGATTCCTGAACTGCTTGTCTACAATGAGATCGATCTTACGGTTGAAAATCAGTTCAAGCCTCTCCTTCAATTCAAAATATTTTTCGAAAAAATCGGCCTTTTCATCTTTATCAAAGACAACCAGTACATCGACATCGCTTTCCGGTTTGAAGTCATCAGTAAGTACAGAACCGAAAAGACCAAGCCTCTTTACAGGCATGGACATGCACACTTTTTCGATGTCGGGTTGAAGCTCTTCCAGATTGATCATAGAGGTAATATGTAGTAATCCCATGATTAATTCAATCCCTTTTATTAATTCTCTTAAATTGATGTAATCAGCGCGACTGCTTCCTTTCTCTCCTCGCCTATCTTTTTCCCGTCCATCGTCCAGGACAGGCTTAAAAAAACCAGTGGGTTCAGGCCCCAACAATTGACAAATACTAATGGAATTTCTTATGGGCTTTCATTTCTGAAATTGCCGGTACCTTAAGGATTTAAATCAACTGCCGGCTCGGTATTTAAGCCGAATGCCTTTGAGGAAGTTGCGCAGTATCTGGTCTTTACATTCCCGGTATTGCCTGTGATCCGGTTTCCGGAAAAATGCGCTTAATTCATGGCTGCTCATGGACATACCGGCCATGTTCAGGATCTCGATAATCTCTTCCGCCTGCAGATTCAAGGCGATCTTAAGTTTTCTTAAAATGATGTTGTTGTTAAGCCGCTGTTCGGGCTCTGGTTGCGGGCCCTCTTTTTTGCCTCTCTTATAATTTATGAATCCGTTTAAGAAAACCGCAAGCTCTTTGTCGGTGAGGTCCTGATATGCAGTATCATCGGACGATTTAAGCCAGCCTGCAATCTGCTCCCGGCTTGCCTGATAGCCGGCCAGGCCGAAAATCGCAGACATATTCTGATCTCTCAAATCAAAAGCATACCGGATGCGCTTGAGGATATCGTTATTAGTCATAGCCGGGACAGGTTATGACAGGACGGCTTTCATGTAAATCACAAAACATTTAATCCCGGTTGGAATTCACACAAAAGACTTTTACGGCAATGCTTCAGCCTTTAGCCATATCCGCACTCAGCCGCCTGTTAGCCTGGCCTTGAATTTTTCACGAGCGGTGCTTGGTATCTTTTTCTCCGGTATCTGAGCCGAGATCACAAAATAAAAATGTGAACAGGATTGATCTTCTAAGCCTGGTTTAAAACCACAAGCGCATCCACAGCCACCGGCGTATCGCCTTTGATGATGAGCGGGTTTATATCGATTTCGGCAATTTCAGGCACCTCAAGGCCGATCTGTCCCAGGCCGACGAGAAGCGTAGCAAGCATATCCCGGTTCACTGCTGGCTTGCCGCGGAAGGCGTCGAGAAGTTTTTTTGCCTTGATCTCATCCATCATCTCCAATGCATCCTTCTTTTCAAGAGGCGCTACACGGAAAGTCACGTCCTTGAGCGCTTCGGTGAATATCCCCCCCAGTCCGAACATTACGCATGGGCCGAACTGCGGATCTCTTACGAGACCGGCCACAAGTTCACGTTCTCCCTTTACCATTTCCTGCACCAGAATACCCTCAAGAAGGCCTTCGCCGCGATGTTCAAGGGCCTGATACGCCCTAGCGAGTGCTGCTTCGTCCTCAATGTTCAGTTCGATCATGTTCTTTTCCGTTTTATGTGCCAACTTGCTTGAATGCCCCTTTAGGACGACGGGAAATCCGATCTCCCTGGCAAAGGTTTTTGCCTCCTCCAGGGTATGTACGACCGTTTCTCTGGTTACGGGTATCTTATACTCGGCCAAGACCTTTTTGGAATCGAACTCGCTCAAGTTTTTGTCGCCCTTTTTCTGTGCCTCGCTGATTAACTTCATTTAATCCCCCTTCGTTGAAGTATGAGAGGCTGTCCATCTTCACACGATGATAGACTATGGCGCCGCTTAAACAGCAAGCTCGCGCGCAACTGCCTCATGATTTTGACTATGAAAGATAAGCATATATATGTCAAGCATAAAAGGGCGTTAACAATTCATAAATTACCTTGATAAATAGAGGGTTTAGAGCAGTTTCGGGAATAGGGAACATCAGTCTGTTGGGTTTTTCATTTCACAGACCTTTTTTACACTTCAAGACCTAAAAAAAGGGGGAAATTCGGGGGTTCAAAACGGCAAACAGTAAACGAGTACGAGGTTTTTGGACAAGCTTGGATAATTGACACATACCTTTAATGAATGTAGAAGATTCTAAAAGCCCGTCCCGCAGGAGAAAAAGCATGGAATATCGTCATATCCGGGTCGAAAGCTCAAACACCATTGACAAGCTTGGCAGCAGACTGGACATGATCCATCCACGGACTTCGGTAGCCGGCCATTTTTTATCCCGTCATATTATCGGAGACTATCTCGCCATCGGTTTATCTATCCCTGCAGGAGGGGAGGTGCATGTTGGCCCGCAAAGGTGACATCACCGCTTCCGGCAAAAGCATCTTGACTCATAACTCTTCGCTTCTTGATGAGCATGAATACCGCTCTCTGTACGAGACCCTGCAGGATGTGTTCTACCGCACTGACAACAGAGGCGTTATCGTCAAGGTCTCACCGTACATCTATAAGGCCATGGGCTACACCCCGGAGGAGTTTCTGGGAACCAACATCGCGGATCACTACGTGGACCCAGCCGACCGTGAACAGATATGGGAACATATCTTCAGCGACGGTTTTGTGGAAGACTACGAGGTAAGGTTCAGGAGAAAGGACGGCTCGACGATCTGGGCTTCTACCAACGGCAGACCTTATTATGACGCCAAAGGCGGATTCACGGGCCTGGAAGGCACTGTCCGGGATATCTCGGAATATAAACGGCTTCAGGCCTGTCTGCTACAAAGAGAGGCCATGCTGCGCGCCCAATATCGCGCCATCCCGGTACCCACGATCACCTGGAGATTCAAGAACGAAGATCTCGTGATGGAAGATTTCAATCAGGCAGCAGCTGAGATTTCCTCCGGACGGATTGGCAGGCTCATCGGAAGTGCGGCCAGCGAACTCTACCGGGATCAGCCGCAGATACTAGCTGCCTTCTGGAAAGCCTACGACAACAAATGCACGCTTCAGGACGAATTGCCCTATCGGTTTCTCTCTACTGGAGATTTCGCCCGCATAATTCTTTCCTGTGTCTTCATCGAACCGGACATGCTCATGATTCATATAACGGACATAACAGAGCGCTATTGCGCCAGGGAGCAGCTCAAACGTTCACAGAGGCATTTGCGAACGCTCTCGGCCCAGCTCCTGCAGGCCAAGGAGGAAGAACGCCGGCGCATCTCCAGTGATCTGCACGACAGTGTCGGCCAGTATCTGGCCACGATCAAGCTTCATACCGAGTGTTTCCTGCGCAGGGGGGAAAAGCTTCACCCTGATATCAACCATTCGGAACTTCAGGATCAGATAACACTCATCCAGACCACTATCGATGAAGTCCGCAGGATATCCATGGATCTGCGTCCGGCCATGCTTGATGAACTCGGGCTCCTTTCCACCATCACCTGGTTCTGCCGGGAATTCAGCAACACCCACGAGCACATCAGACTGAGGTGGAACCTTAACGTTGCCGAAGACCGTATCAAGGAACACCTGAAAATAACAATTTTCCGAATCCTTCAAGAAAGTCTTCATAATATCGCAAAACACAGCCGGTCAAGCTCGGCAGAGGTCTCCCTGACCGAAGAGAACCATTTGATCGAACTGTGCGTATCGGATAACGGCTGCGGTTTCAATGTCCAGGAAATGCTTGCGCGAGATGATATGCAAAGGGGGCTGGGTCTGGCGAGCATGAAAGAGCGTACGGAATTCAGCGGCGGCGTATTTTACATCAGCTCGCAGAAAGGTGCCGGAACTACGCTTAAGGCATCCTGGGTCATGGAACAACCTATTTAAACGCAGGTAATCCTACCCGTTCACAAGACCGCTTTCTATGGCCAATGCCGTCAGGGCGGATGCATTGTGGCGATCCGTTTTCTTCATGAGGTTGTCCCGGTGTTTCTCCACGGTTTTCACGCTGATGCAGAGGAAGTCAGCGATTTCCCTGTTTTTATAGCCCTCGGCTACGAGTTTGAGTATTTCACGCTCCCGTTGTGTGAGCATGTCCAAAGAGGAGGCGACACCCGAACTATCCCGGCCGTTCAGGTAGCCCTGGATGATCCGTCCCGAGACGCCCGGTGAGATATAGGCGTTGCCGTTAAGCACATGCCCGATGGCATTGATCAGCTCAGAATGCGTCGAATCCTTGAGAAGATATCCGTCGGCACCCGCACGCAGGCTGGCCAAAACGTACTCTTCCGCCTTATGCACTGTCAGTACTAGTATCTTGGTCTGCGGGCATGCTTTCTTAATGTTCTTTATTGCGTCAACGCCGTTCATTTTCGGCATCGTCAGATCCATAAGTACCAGATCAGGCTTGAGGACACCCGTGACACGTACCGCTTCCAGTCCGTCGCATGCTTCGCCCACAACCGTATATTCCTCGTGTGTGGCTATCAGCGCCTTAAGTCCGTCACGCATGATTGTGTGGTCTTCAGCAATCAATATCTTTTTATACATGCGCTGCTCCTTTTCCCATCCGTGACAAACACAATCACATCCTGAACCGAATATATCATAACCATACTCATAGAGTAAACGATGGCCGCTTCGGTCACGGGACTGACCGGTCAGCCTGCCTCAATGAGCTCGTTCTTTCGTTATTGCCGCTTTCCTGTCGGCGGGGCAACCGCCCCGCCTGTGGACTGACGATCAGTTCACCCGCCCGTTTTTCTGTTCCTGATGGCGGGCATTATACCGGTAAGAAAAACTAAGTGCTCTGACAGCTTCCTCGAGCGAGAGAAATACGGGCAAACCATGCGTGCTGCGCACGGAAACGATCTTTTCGACCGCATTGGGAATATAGATGGCAGCCGGTTTGTGATAAGCGCGACACATCTTTACCAGTTCGACAATGGCTTCGATCACGAAGTCCTGCCATACGTTCGGGATTGGAAGCAGGCCGTCGATAGTATCGGTTGATAGCAGAATTTCGAATATATCGAGGTAAGGCTGTATGTTCATCTCCACACCCAGGTCGATTGGATTCTTGGCATTGTAGACCGTACCTGTCTGTTTCAGCCGTGCCTGGACTTCTTCCGGGATGCTGGCCATCTTCAGGCCTGCAGATACCAGGAGATCCGTTCCGATGCTGCCCAGCGCACCCGTATTGGTGAATACGGCAATGCGCTTTCCCTTCAGGGGGGGCATAGTGGTGAAAATCTTGGGCATGGAAGAGAGTTCGCTGATGGAGTCAACCCTGATGATTCCGGCCTGCCGGCAGGCGCTCTCGAACACCGTGTCATTGTTGGCCATACCGGCGGTGTGAGAGGTAGCGGCCTGGGCTCCCTCCTGCGTACGCCCCACCTTGTAGGCCAGAATTGGTTTTGTCGATGACTGCGCCACCTTGAGCAGTTTGTTTCCATCGCGGACGTTTTCCAGATAAAGGCCTATGACCTCAGTGTTGTCGTGCTGAAAATATTCGATCAGATCTGCCTCATCCATATCTGCCTTGTTGCCGATGCTGACTATCTTGTTGGCCTTGGCTGCGTCGCTCCGCAATGATTCGAGAATGAGCGCACCCACTCCTCCGCTCTGCACCACATAGGATACACTGCCAGAACTGCCGATATCACTGAACTTTTCAGGTGTAGCGCCGAAGAAACAGCAGAATTTACTATGCGTATCCATCAGCCCGAGGCAGTTAGGACCGATAAAGCGGATGCCATATTCCCTGGCGATATTGTTCACCTCGCTCTGAAGGGCGCGGCCGCTTTCACCTTCCTCGGCAAACCCTGCACTCTGGATGATCAGACGGCGTATGCCCTTTTGGCCGCATTCTCTGACAATGCCGGGGACAAACCGCGCCGCCACAATGATGATCGCCAGATCGACCGTTTCGGGCAATTCGCCTACCGAGGCGAATCCTTTGCATCCGTAGGAATCCTCACCCCTCGGATTGACGGCATAGACCCGGCCTTTATACTGTATGTGTGTCAACATATTGCATATCGTACCACCAAGATTAAAGAAAGAACTCGTGGCGCCGATTACCACAAGCGATTCAGGGGAGAAAAACCTGTCCATTACATCCTCCATATATTCTGTACTTCAAGCCTCACAGCAGCTAACAGCTCTGACGGCAGGCTCACGGGAAAACCGCTCTTGTGCGTTCGTGCGGCGCCGTATATGCCGGTGCCCCGTCTTATATAGTCCTGTCATCAACTAGATACTGGCCTTGGCATTGGCAAGCATCTCTGTGCCGATATACTCCTCGCGTTTGAGGTCCTCATACTCTTCATCTGTAAGCCCCAGGAGAGTCTTGAAGACGAACTCATTGTATTCTCCAAGACCCGTGGGCGGCATATCAGCCCGGTTCTTGCGAGGGGTTCGCCGGAAGCGGCCTGTAAGGCCTGCATACTTGTGCGTGCCGCACCATTTCTGCGTTTCCTCGATGAAGAAATCATGTTCGCGCACGTGGGGGTCATCAAAGACCATCTTTTCCGTCATTACAATACCGGCTGGCACACCATGCTTCTGTAATAATAACATGGCGGCATAATTATCGTGGGCGCTGGTCCACTCTGCGATATATGCGTCCAGCGCATCCTGATTGTTATGCCGGCTAATCGCATCGGCAAAGCGGGAGTCCTTTGTCCAGTCGGGATTCCCCAGTGCCTCGCAGAAATGCCGCCAGTCGTCATCATCAAAAAGCGTGATGACCACCCAGTCATAGCCTTCATTTTCTCCTCGTGTGGGATAACAACCCTGGATGGCTGTGGGGTGGCGATTGGTCCAGGGCGGTTGCAGGCGGCCGTTAACAAAGTAGTCCATCCAGTATATCGGCAGGACTCCCATAACTCCCTCTGCCTGGGCAATCTCGATCTGCATGCCTTCGCCTGTCTGTTTCCGCCTTAAGAGTCCCATCATGGCTGCACTTGCCAGGGTATGCGCCCCGCAGTTGTCCATGGAGTAGGTTTCGAAGTTGCTCACGATATGCTCCGGGGCATCCGAGTAACGCAAAGCGTACGTATGCCCTATACACGCCTCGATATTGGCGCCGAAGCCTTTCCAGTGCATATGAGGTCCGCTGAGCCCGAACCCCGGGGCGCGGATCACAATAATCCGCGGGTTGGTCTCATGTAGCATTTCCCACGACAGGCCCAGTTTGGGGGCTGTAGTCGGGGTGTTGTTGTCAACGAAGATATCGCTCATCTTCACCAGTCGCTTGAATAGTTCCATGCCTTTGGGACGTGTAAAATCCAGTGTGAATCCATAGGTGTTCTGCAGATGGCAGTTGCCGAAACTGAAGCGGTTCATATGATACTCCCCGTTGGGGCCGGTAGGCTCGCGGTCGGGGTACTGCATGGTCCGCCCGTCTTTCATATTGATCCACAGATCACGTATCGGGAAGGATGCCAGTCCGCGAGTCATTCCTCCGGCATACTGGATCTGCTCGACCCTTAGGTTCTCTGCTCCCAGATCGCCCAGCAACATGCCGCAGAAAGGGCCTGTCCATGACTGTGTGAATCCCAGTACCCTGATGCCATCGAGTGGATAAGTATTTTTCCGCGTAATGATCTTCATCGTCTATCTCCTTAGATTACGCCCTGCGCCCTGAGTCTGGTCAGATCGTTGTCATTATATCCAAGCTGGCCCAAGACTTCGCGGTTGTGCTGGCCCAGTGTCGGGGCCGGGTTTTTCAAGAGCCACCATTCTTCCGCGGTACGAACCGCTCCGCGCGGAAAAGTCACATGTCCGGCAACGGAATGATCCTGTTCCACGAAAAATCCCCGGGCCTTCCAGTGTTCGTCGCGGCACACATCGTCTGGTTTGTTGACAGGGGTGCAGATGAGCCCGGCATCCTGAAAGATCTCCGCCCATTCCTGCTTGCCCTTTTTTGCAAAACCTTCTTCAAGGACCCTCCGCACCTCGTCTTCGATCGCGAAATTGAAAATATTCCAGTTCGGGTCGTCTTTGAGGTCTCCCCGGCCGATAAGTTCAAGTGCGGCGGAAAACTTGCCCGGACCTATCACCATATTGATCATCCCATCCTTGCACGCGATCATGCGCGGCATGATACCGATCTTGGTGTCAGGGTTGATTCTCTTGCTGATGTCTCCAGTATACTGATAGGTCAGAAGATGCGAGGTGCGCCGTTCACAACCGGCCAGCTCGGTCTCCATTATCGAGATGTCGATGTAATCTCCGATCCCGTCCCTCAGTGTACCCAAATAGACCCCAAGGATGGCATACCAGGCTTGCAGCCCGGTTTCATAGAGGCAGGCATCCTTCGCCTTATTGATGGGAGGCTTTTCCGGCAATCCGGTGGATGACATGGCCCCACCCATGGCATACAACACCAGGTCGGAGGCCCTGAAATCACGATAGGGCCCTGTCTGGCCGAAATTAGAGATCGAGGCCATGACAAGGGTGGGGTTGACTTTTTCCAGCGTATCATAATCCAGTCCCCATGATTCCATGGTGCCGGGGACAAAACTCTCGACCAGGATATCTGTGCATCTGACAAGATCCATCAGGATTTTTTGACCGGTAAGAGTCTTCAGATTAAGGGTAATGCTCTTCTTGTTCGTGTTCAGATACAGAAAGGCCAGGCCCTTGTCGGGATGAGGATCGTCACCGGCAAATGGCGGCAGGTGGCGCGTCAGGCATCCCCGGGAGGGTTTTTCAACCTTGGTGACCTCGGCCCCGTAATCCGCGAATTGCTTGGTGCAATATGCGCCGGTGATGTGGTTGCTCAGATCGAGCACCCGAATTCCTTCCAGTGGTTGTACTCCCATATTCTCCTCCTTTGAGCGATCAGAAGCTCGTGTTGGCGATCGTTATGATCGACATGTCTGCACTTTCGATGGCTTTCATTGTAGCCAGAGAGACGGGTAGGACATTTCGAATAAAGTAGCGTGCGGCATGGATCTTGCCGTCATAGAAGGCGGCCTCGGTACTGTCTTTGACAAAAGCCCCCCAGGCTTGCGCATCTTCACGCTTAACGCCTCGCTCGGCACTCAAAACCGCCAGCTTTTCGCTGGCAATCCCGGTCTCCCACATGAGGAACCATGCATTAAGGATCGAACCCATCATCATGAGGAAGGGATAGGCATTGTTGATCGGCAACAGGAAGTTGCCCTCCTTGCCTGAACGGGCGAAAAACATTGCCGCTTCGGTCAAGGTGTTGACAGCTTTGCCAACGGCCTCCGCCAAATCAGAAACCTCCTCGACACTCTGGTAGCGGCCGATAACCGCATTCAACTCGCCCAGGAGATTCATGAAATAGGCGCCCTTTTTCATGCCGAGCTTTCTCGCCACCAGGTCAAGGGCCTGAATACCGTTGGCTCCTTCATATACCGAGGCAATTTTCTGGTCGCGCATGATCTGTTCGACGGGATATTCTGAACAATAGCCATAACCGCCATGGACCTGTATGGCATATTCCGTAACCCTGAATCCCATATCCGAACAATAAGCCTTGCACACAGGTGTCAGGAGTTCAACCAGACCGAGCCATTTCTCGCGCTCTTCGGCCGTCTCGCAGCACTCGCTCTTGTCCAGGCAGAAACCGGTATAGTAGATCATCGCACGCATACCTTCCACATGCGACTTCATCCACAGCAGCATACGCCGCACGTCGGGATGCTCGATGATTGGCACCCTGGGGGCAGCCGGATTCTTGAAATCTATGAGGGCAGAACCCTGCAGCCGTTCCTTGGCATAGGCAAGCGCATGCAGATAAGCAATGGAGGCGCTGCCAAGCCCCTGCGTGCCGACACCAAGACGCATCTCGTTCATCATCAAGAACATGATCTTCATGCCCGAACGCTCTTCGCCCAGCAATTCGGCATAGCACTCACCGTTGTCGCCGTAATTCACCAGACAGGTGGCGCTGCCGTGAATTCCCATCTTCTTTTCCACATTTGCAATTTGATAGTCGTTGCGGCGGCCGAGCGAACCATCGTCGTTGACAATGTATTTTGGCACTAGGAAGATCGATATGCCTTTGGTACCGACGGGATCACCTTCAATTCTGGCAAGGATCGGCTGGATTATGTTCTCGGTCAGATCGTGGTCTGCGCCGGTATGAAATATCTTTGTACCCTGAATACGGAAACTGCCGTCCGGCTGGCGGATTGCCCGCGTCGAAAGGTTGCCGACATCCGAACCTGCGCCGGGTTCGGTCAGCCCCATTGTGCCCAGCCATTGACCGCTTACAAGTTTCTCGAGATAACGCTTTTTTTGGTCTGCCGTTCCATAGTGTCCTATCAGACGCGAGGTCCCCTTACCCAGTGCAGGGTAGGCCAGGAAGGCAAAATTGTGGATGAACCAATCGACAGTGGCGTTGGCGATGGTCACGGGCATACCCTGCCCGCCGATCTCTGCCGGAAGATCTATGGCGTTCCAGCCCCCCTCGCAGAAAAGTTTGTATAGTCTATGAAAACACTGCGGCGCATAGACCTGCCCGTTCTCGAGCCGGCAGCCCTGCCGGTCGCCTTCCGCCAAGGTCGGAAAGACTTCCTCCTGGGCAAACTTCCCTGCTTCGGTCAGGACCATGTCAAAGACATCCCCTGAAAACTCGGCGAATTTTTCATAGGCACAGAGGCTTTCCACCTCCAGCATTTCCTTCAATACGAACCTCTGATCCCTTTCATCCAGAATATTATTTGCCATGCTGTTCTCCCTTTTTAAGTTTTTTGATTGCGCTCGGGCAGCGAATCAGGCCGCCATCTTCCGGAGCTGCCATATCCCGTGAACAAGGGCACAGACGACACCCTGTTCATCCTTGAGTTCCAGATCCAGATCAAAGTCGGCCTTGCCGGTCTCCTCAATGGTTGCAAGTATCAGGTCCGCCCTCTCCTGTTCCATTTCCACCTCTAGATACATATTGGTTTTGCCGGGCCGGCGATAACGGATGGTTACCTCTTTGACTACTGGATAATATTTCGTGATATCGAAGGTGGTGACAAATATTACGCCACCTGAAAATTCACCCAAGGTAAAAAGCGATCCGGCGTAGATGATGTTCAGATGGTTCAGATTTGGCTCTGGCGGTAGCATGAGCTTGGCGTAGCGGTCACGCATTGCAATAACTTTAAGACCCATCTTCTTGGCAATCGGCACGATGTTTTCAATTCCGGTTGCTATATCCTTGTATTTATCGTCTATCATGGTTCCTCCTTGTATTTTCGATAATCATCTTTCCCCCTTGTCCCGGTGAATTCCATATCCGGTATTTCAGGGCATAATGCCTGCCGGGCAACTTACTTGCCGGGGAATGCGGGAGCGCGCTTTTCCATGAAGGCAGTTATGGCCTCCATAAGATCCTGCGATGGAACGATCATGGCGCTTCGTGCCGCCACATACTCGAGACCGTCGGCAATGGACTGACCTCGGCAGAAGTTGAGCACCTCCTTGCTGGCCTGTACCGCCAGGGGAGAGTTGGCCGCGATCTCTCGGGCTAAATTTTCAGCAGCCTGAATCATGGTTTCCTTGTCTGGGTAGACATGGTTCACCAGCCCGATCTTAAACGCCCAGTCCGCATCGATGAACCGTGCGGTATAAGCAAGCTCGCGTGCATGTCCCTGGCCGATGATATGCGGAACGCGCTGCAGGGAACCTACATCGGCCACAAAGGCCACCGCCGCTTCCTTGAGACAGATGGTAGCATCCGCTGTCGCCAGCCTGATATCACAGGCCGAAGCGAGGTCGAGGCCTGCTCCGATGCACTTGCCATGGATGGCGCAAATGACCGGTTTGCTGCACTTTTCAACGCAAGAAATTGCCTCCTGCAACGGGAAGATGGTGCGAAAAACCTCACGCCGTCCGGCTGCACTCATGTCTCCGTTAGCAACAGCCGCCATCTCTCCGGCCATACCTACCAGATCGATTCCGGCGCTGAAAATTTTGCCCTCGGCTGAAATTATGACCGCTCGTATGGAATCGTCCCGGTTGAGATCATCGAAAATCGGGATGATCTCCTTCCAGGCTGCCGGCCCCATGGCATTGTATTTATCCGGCCGGTTGAGGATCACCCGGGCCAGAGGGGCTTCCTTTTCCACTTTGTAGAACTTGTACGTCTCGTTCATACCTGCCTCCTTATGTGCTGCTCCTGTATTAACCCAGCATATCCCGGGCCTGTTGAAGATATGTCCGGGCCTCCTTGCACATGTTCTCGATCACATCCGCACAGCTTGTTATTTCCCGGATGCGCCCGATACTCTGACCGACCATCAAAGGCGCTTCATTCACATCACCGCTGTCCCATGCTTTTTTAATGCGTTCTCCGGAGATCAGAGGCAGAAGTTCATTAAGCCCTCCGCCGCTTTCTTCTATGGCCAGAACCTGTTCGATCAGATGATTTTTCAGGGCTCTTCCTTGAATGCCCAGAGCCTTGCGGCCGAAAATGGTTGTATCATTCTCGCTGCGGGAAATGAGTTCCTGCCGGAAACGATCGTTCACTTCGCATTCGGTGGTTGCGATGAAGCGACTGGCCATCATTACGCCCTGCGCCCCAAGAGCCAGGGCCGCGGCCAGGGAACGCCCATCGGCCATACCGCCAACCGATATCACAGGGATATTCAATGCCTCAGCCATTGTGGGAGTAAGGACCAGAGAAGTGACATTATCCGGGTGGGGATGACCGCCTGCCTCATAACCCGCACAATAAACGCCGTCATAGCCGATCTTCTGTGCATGCAGGGCGTGTTTAAGGGCTCCGACCTTATGGAAAACCCTGACTCCGGCCTTCTGGAGCTGTTCGAGATATTCCATGCCCAGACCTTTGTCTATCGGAGTACCTGATATCTCCATGGCGGCGACATGCTCTTCGGCAGCTACACGCACATACATGCGGTTCATCTCCGGGGTGATGCGTACCGATGGCATCAACGTCAACCCTACGATGAAGGGTTTGTCGGTTCTTCGCCGGATCTCGTGGATTGCCTCCCGGAAGGACTCTTCGGTTTCATAACTGCCCGATGTCAGGTTGCCCATACCACCAGCCTGGGAAATCGCCGCACATAGATTCGGCCCGGCCAGCCACATCATAGCCCCGCATACGACCGGGTATTGAATGCCAAACATTTCGGTAATGGCTGTCTTGATCATCTCAGTTCTCCTTTCCTCAATCATTTGATTCCATCAAATGATGCACTAATTGTGCATATGCCTTTCGCCTGCGAACGGCAATGGGGCCAATTACGTATTTTGTGGAGAGAAAACTCTGTATTTTAAAGGTGAGCAGTGATTCCCGGGCGCCTTGCAGGCCAGGTTTCAGGCCAGGTGCAGGTTAGGGTAGCGGACGGTACTTCTGTGTGAATGCGGTGGTAATCATGAACTTCGTGGTTTTTTTCACCATTGTGACGTATTCCGAACGGCCGAGATGCAGCAAATCCCGCAAAAAATTATCACCTGCGATAAAGGTGATCATGGTATTGATCAGGGCAAGAACCTCCATCAGCACATCGGGGTCATCAGGGGCATCTTTAGGGACAAGCTTCATAGAGATGGCGATGTTGCGGGTGAATTTATACAGATCCAGTTCACAGTTGGTTTCGAAGCGCGTTTTGTTGACCGATCGATGAAGCAGCATGCGGGGAATTTCTATATGTTCGTAAAAATAGTCAATCAGAATAGACGACGCTACGTCGATATGTTTCTCAAGCGGCATGCCGTGGATAATCCTCTCCACCTCAATGAATTCACGCATGATCTCGTCGTTGATATCAGTCACCACGGCTTCGTAAAGATCCTTTTTTCCTCCCCAGTGATAATGGAGAGTGGATATGTCAATGCCAACCTCTTTTGCAATCATACGGGTTGTAGTGCCGTGATAGCCATAATCCCCGAATATCTGACGTGCGACCTTTAGTATTCTGGCTTTCATGGATTCCGGATCGCTATGGGCCTTCTCTAGAGTTTTCCTCATCATTCATCACCTCTGATTCACCCTCATAGAAGGAGACAGACTTCAAGTCAAGCCGTTAGGAATCCCGCTCCGCATAACGCACATGTTCCTGTTGACATGTATGATGCGCTTGAGGATATCGTTAATAGTCATAGCCGTGACAGGTTATTAAAGGTCCCAGGTGCGGAGAGGGTCGAGGTTTTCGATATTTATTACGGTTGAACCTTGCGCTGCTACGCCGCCTTCGGTTGTCACAATGAAGGCCTCCTTGCTTTTAATACAGCAGCTTCTGCAGAGTATGACCACCCAGCGGTCGGGTTTTTCTTTGCAAGAAGCACGCATAATTAAATTAACCCTTGGTTTTTTATCATTAGGATTTAATATTTAAAATAATACACAACCATGGGAGGCTTTTAATGACATTGATAAATACGACAAGGATATTGTTCATTTCAATATTGACAGTAATTTGTGTCGGCTGTGGAGCATCGAGCGATAACGAGTCCAGCTGCGGTGAGTATGATTTCTGCCTTTCAACAGATGTCAATAAAAGGGTCGAGGAGCTGAAAAGGCTTCTGCCGGAATCAGTTTACAATGAAATCACAAAGGATTCGCGCAACAATGTCGCATGCAAGGAAAGAAACAGGGAGGCGCTCGGCCTGGGCGACGAAATAAACGGCAAATGGTATTACACATACGACAATGTAATAAAGGGCATGGCGCAGCTTGAAGAGTTCGCCAACTATGGGGACGACAATTTAAAGAAGCTTGAAATAGCGGCTTTTCTGGCGAATATTGCGCAGGAAACAGGCTCGGACTCAAGCCATGCATACGGAGGGCCGGGCTGCTTCATACAGGAAGGCAGCGGTGCTTACTGGGGATCACAGGCTTTCAGTGAAGTCTGCAAGCCAAAAGGAACCTGCGCCCCGGCCGGATATGCCGGAAGAGGCCCTCATCAGCTTACGCATGATTACAACTATCAAATGTATAGCGAGGCAATGGGGGCAGGAGATAAGTATTTTAAGGATCCCGACCTGTTGACAAAAGACTGGCTTATAGGAATCAGAGGCTCGATATGGTTCTGGGGACATACGGAACGCAATCAATGGTCTCCGCCGAATATCCCCCTGAAGCCCTCAGCTCATAATGTGCTGACGGGCCAATGGACGCCGTCGAACGCTTCCACTCCCAATGCAAGGAAGGATTATAACGATGTCGCCTGCGGAAGGACAAAGGCGAACTTCGGTATTATTATAAACATCATCAACGGAGGCCGGGAATGCGGGCCCAATGCCAATAATCCCACCGGCGCTAAAAACCGCGTTAAATTTCTTCAGGAAATTGCCGGAGCCATGGGAGTGGTGATACCTGCCGGATTCATCGACGACTGCTCCACTCAGCAGCCGTTCAGCCCGTGCACGTCTTATTGAGTGAATCATAATGTCCCGAATTCGAAAATTCCAGTATTAAACCTTATACGGGAACGTACCGATATGTTTCTGGCGGGTTCTTATGTGCCTGATGAAAAATAAAGAATCGAGGAGAAACTATGGAGCATTCGAAAAAAGACCACGACAAGAAAAAAGGCAAATTTTCAAAGATGCACTATTTCTGGATAGCAGGGGTTATCCTTGTGGCCCTTGCTTTTGCAAGCTACTATGCCTTTCCGGTCGGCAATGTTGAATTCAAGGTCGGCGAAAAGATTGCCCCCAACAATATAGAATATACAGTTAAGAATATTTCACAAACGCGGACGCTCACCATTTCATGCAAAAACGTAAGCTCCTATCCCCAGAATGTGACCGCACAGTTCTGGCTGACGGACTACGAGGGTAAAAAATTCGACCCCGTCGGCTATACGCCGGGAACGACCTTTTCCGATAACCTTCAGCCCGGCAACAGCGGGATAATTGACCTTAATTTCGACACGCCTACGATACTGACCGAAGAAAACATGCAGTATGCCCTGCATATCAAGGACGGAAAGGAAGTGATCGTTCCTCTCAAATAGGTCCTCATGCGATAATGGGGGGACATAAGGGACGTTAATTCCTGATAACTTATAAATCATATCCGACAGGGTCTGGTCTTCTCACTCAACCACCTGAAAGCCTGGCCTTGTGGCCAAGCCCGGCAAGCTCTTTGACGATAAGCTCGCGATGATCGCCCTGTATCTCGATAACGCCGTCTTTGAGCGTGCCGCCGGAGCCGCACTTTTGCTTGAGGTGTCTGGCAAGCCTGTTCAGTTCGCCGGGTTCAAGCTGCAAACCGGTGACAAGGCTGACGCATTTGCCGCCACGGCCTTTTGTAGAGCGGCCTACCCGTACCGTTCCGTCTCCCTTCGGTATAGCTGCATGCTTCCTGCAACTGCACTTGCCCGTTGGCTGACCGCAGCCGGGGCAGATACGCCCGCTTCCGGTCGAATACACGGTTATGGATTTTTTATCCCTGTTCATAAGAGACCCATACCAGATGGAGATTAAGCAAAAAATAGATTTTTATATAACGACCTGAAGATGTGCCGCCTCAGACAAAAAATAAATTTTGTTTCAGGGACTGCCGATAAATAAGAGATGAAAAATCAAATTTCAAGCTTTGAATAATTCGACTCAGGAGAGTGCATAGATATGAAGATGAAAAGATATTATCTTCAGCTGTTGTTGAGCGTTTCGGCCATATCGCTTCTGCTTGCGCTTAACGGATGTTCTTCATCATCAAATGACAGACCGGTACAAATGACGGTGCTGCTCTATATCGAGGGCACAAACCTTGAAGACGAGGACAATTCGGCCACCGGCAATATTAAAGAGATTCTGGCCGCAACCGCTTCTGAAAATATCAGAATTCTCCTGGAAACGGGCGCTGCTTCAAAAGAAAACCCTGCAGATCCAGTCAAAAGCTGGAAAACAGTCAAGCGTCATAAAATTGAAAGCGGCCGGATTACAGAGCTCCAGGATCTCGGTGAAAAAGACATGGGCGACCCCGATGTTCTCAAGGACTTCATCATCTGGGGGCAGCGGAAATACCCTGCAAACAGATACATGCTTGTCCTCTGGGATCACGGCGGCGGCCCGATATATGGCTACGGAGGATATGAAACTTCCGATCCGCCAAAGACCATTGCCTCAACAATGTACATCCCGACGATACAGAAGGCCATCGGAGACGCCATTAAAGTGACAGGCAGGAAATTTGAAGTTATCGGCTTCGACGCCTGCCTTATGTCCACAGTGGAGACGGCATACAGTCTTTCTGAGTATGCGAAATTTTATGCCGCCTCCCAGGAACTTGAACCGGGAGAAGGCTGGGATTATACAGCCCTGTTCAATTTCCTCGCTGCAAATCCTTCTTCAGACGGTCTTGATATCGGAAAGGTCGTTGCGGATTCCTACGTCGATAAATGTATCCGGTCGGAATCGGGCGACGGTTATACATTTTCCATCACCGATTTGTCTGAGGTTGGGAAAGTGGCTGCGGAACTCAATGAGCTGGGCGCTCTTGCTGCTGATGAAATCGAGGAAGAAGGAGCCGGTGCATGGAACGAGCTTGGTCTTGCGCGGATGTTCACGGAGGAATTCGGGGCCATGTATGCATCGAACAGGTTCTACAACATGGCTGATATAATCGGGTTTTCAGAAAGACTAGGACTTGTCGATGAGAAAACCTATGGAAATGTTTGCGAAAGGGTTATCAGCGCGGTTGAGAACGCTGTCAAATACTGCAGAAAGGGTAAAGCTCACGAGGACGCAACGGGGCTGTCCGCTTACCTGCCTTTCCATGTGTTTGCCAGTGCAAAAACAGAACTCTCAAATTACAATGATCTCCCTTTTGTCCCGGAATATAAATGCATGATCAACGACTTCGTAAACTATCCTCTGGACAATCCGCCGGGACCCGCACTTGCGTTCAGCGAAGCTCTAAGGGCGGGCGATACCCTTTATACAACTGTTTCGAGCCCTTTCGGCATGTCAGAGGTGTTCATTGACGTGACTGTCGGGCCGGTTGATGGAAAATATATAAAACAGAGCCAGGACCTTGTGAAACTGGAAGATGATAGCGATGATATACTCTACAACCTGACATACAGATGGTTCACGCTCGACGGTGAACCTGTGATAGGTTATTTCGAAAAAGGCCAGGGGTTCTGGGATGATTTCGATTCATATGATATCGCCATTCCCGTCTATCACCGCAGGTCCGGGAAGCCTGTGAGCGAAAATATCAAGGTAACCATCCTTGTTGATTATCAGCGCCTTCTGAACTACGGAGAAGTGGAAATGGCCTGCGAAAGCTCCAGCCTGGATGACTCTTCAAGCAAGCAGATGGTTGTCCTTATGCCGACCGACATAATCACTCCGATTTATGAGCTGTACGATCCGGCAAAGCCAGGAGAAGCAACCATGACAAACGGGGAAGAGTTTTCGCTTTCAACCGGCGATCCGCTGTTCGCAAGGACAGACATACCATCGGGATCGGTATTCTACAATTTCAGGATACTCGATCTTGCAGGCAATCTGATGAAATCAAATCTTATCGAGGTTGCGGTTCCATGAAAGGCAGGTGCTGCTGGTTTCTGAAAAACGTTTATTGATTTGATCGGCAACTCCTGTCAGGCCCCGGCATTTATCGTCCGAAGTCAGGGCATGCCCGAATATGTAGACGGTCAGGCACACATGTTATCATCTTTATTCCAGTTTCCGATAAGTGCGTTTAATGAGGCTTATCTACCTAACAGACATACATGGTGATTTTGAAAAGCTCAAAGATCTGCTCTCTGAAACGCTTGCTGATGTGTACATTATCGCCGGTGACCTTATTGACATCCCGTTTTACAGCATGGAGACTTCCATGGTTTACCATGAGCTTCAATCGTTCTTTCACGGATTGCGCATAAGAAAGGGCGCTGAAAATACCCAGATTGAAGATTTTGTTGACGAACTGCTTGAAAGTCCTGATGCGACTGAGGAGGTCCAGCAAAAAGGGACTCAATTCCAGGAATACACTATTCGCGCCCGCAGGGTCATGCAGCAGAAATACAAGGTGCTGGAAAACATAATATCCGCAAAGAAAAACTCCCAGGTGCTATGCCTGCCCGGAAATTATGATATGGATCTCAAGTACACAAGCCTGCATGAAAATGATCTTCACCTCCAATGGCGGCAGATAGGGGATGTGAGAATTTGCGGATATGGCGGTGCTGATGTGCGGACTCCCGGAATACCTGAGCGATATATTGTCAGATACCAGGCCGGGATGGGAAAAAATGAAAAACAGAACGAGATGTACCAGTTCTTCAGGGCTGTCAAACCACATATCATTGTCACGCATCAGCCTGCATACGGCGTTCATGACAGGATGGCAGCCGGCGGGCCTTTCGGGTCTTCTTCATTGCGTGCGTACTGTGATAAAAATCCTGTTTCCTTGTGTCTTACCGGGCATATCCATAATGCCTGGGGGGCAAAAGAGGTTGAGGGAACGCTGTATCTGAACCCGTCAAATTTCGGCGAAGTTACTGCTGCTTCCGGCAGCGTATCGGAAGGCGGCTTTTTTTATCAGCTGGAAATTGAAGATGGTCGGGTTGTTTCACTCATATTCAAAAAAATCAGCAGCCAGAACATTATCGATATAGCCGACTATTCACATATTAACGGATTATGGCATGAGGATGTTGTTGATGTCGAACGTTACAGGGCCCTCAAGAAGGATCAGAATTATGACATGCGTGAGGTTAAATACTCCCATATACCCGAGATACAGTTATATAAGGAGATCAGGGAGTTTTACAGAACATTCCAGACAATCGAGTCCGAGGACCGTATTGACAAGCTTGAGGAGGTGGTGCGTTCGCTCGAAGACAAAATTGAAGATGATATCGCATTTGATGTCATGGGTTCGGTAAACATGGGTATATCATTGCCCGGGTCTGATATTGATTTTGTGATTTACCTGAGGTGTGAAAATGAATGCTGCACTGCTGTGTTCACAGAATGCGGCCATTTCAGGAAAATTCAAGCCATGATAAGGGATGTCCTCGGGCAGGAGTATGAATTCCAGATCCTTGATTGTTTGAACCTCAATGAAATCGAGAATGCCATCATGGAAAGAAATTATGAATCTGAGATGCTCCAGAGATTTGTAGCATACCGTTCAATATGCCGCCCCATCCATTACCGGGTCATTTCATCAACCGAGGACATGCTCAATGAAGATATTGCATTCAGGAAGGAGATCGAGGGAAGCATTCAGTCATACTTCAAGATATTTTCCTCAACTTCAGCGCATATCCGTTCATTACGCAATTATGAGTCAAGGCTTAATGCCAAAGGGATAAAGCTTCCTGAATCCATCAAACTGAAAATAAAGAAATACCTTGGAGAAGAATAAAGAATTATTCGATAATTTATCCTTTAATTATATTCTACTCAGCGTCACCTATGGTTTTATAGTTCTCCTATCGTGCGTACATCGAATGGAACGCCCTTTCGATCATCAAGCATAAGGCTGCGTGCCCCGTTCGGACACTTCGATACGCATTGGCCGCAGCCGAAACATGCTTCCCAGTTCATGGCCGACTTGCCGTTTACAAGGGCATTTGCATTGAACTGACATGCATCCAGGCAGGACCCGCAGCCCTTGCACAAGTTTTGATCAACCCGGGCAACATATCCGGATGAGGCGATCTGATTTACCCCCAAGCTGTTCATCATTTCAAATCCGAGGCAGCAGCATGAGCAGCAGTTGCAGATTACATAAAACCTGTCCCTGATGCAGTCTTTGAACCAGGCATTGTGAACCAGGCCTCTGGCATGAAACTCTTCCAGAAGAGATAAAGCCTCTTCACGGCTCACCCTGCGGCTTACATCCGGCTGGTGGTCCATGAGAAAGCTTGTCAGCACCGGCTCTCCGATAAGGATACAGGTGTGATAGGGAGGTTCGACCACTTTGCAGGGCTCACTCTTACGCGCTTTGCAACCGCATCTGGTCACGACAAAATCGAGATTTTTGGCATCAATCATGACATCACGGGCCCGGTCGTATGGAATAATCTTCTTCCCGAGGTCGGTGAGCGGGATGTCTTTGTCGATTGAAATAATCGCCCTGGCCAGTTCATGCGTCAGTATCTTGCCGTGATAGGTCTGCTTGACCCAGTTTTTAAAACCGGGTCCTGAGTATTTCGCTATGAAACTTACGGCTTTAATGTATTGAGAAATCCAGCGGCCATAGAGTATTCCGTTAAACCCCTCACCTTTAAGAAGCCGTTTGATGCCGACCCATTTAAGCGCGGGAAAAGTCGAGGGCAGCAGGATATGCCCCCGTTCTATCCAAACAAGCAGACTCAGCACCGAAGCAGTAATGATATATCTTAATTTAAGTAACCTCAGCATGCCTCTTACTCCCTAAACGTTGAAGGTTTTTACATAAAAATATCAAGAAAATGAAGAAAGGGATGAACATCTATTCATCCCCGTTATTGCTAAGATTAATTTTTCAGCTGCTGGTCAAGATGCTTTGCGAGCCTTTTGCCCAGCGAGACTGCGGTCCAGACCACGGGCAGGCCCAGCGATTCCGGGACGACGCTCGCATCGCAACAGTAGAGATTATCTATCCGGGTCTTGAGATTGACATCTACCACCTCGCCGATTCGGCATGCCGCCGAAGGGTGTGCGCCGGAAGGTTTGAGTTCCATTATTGAATCTTCAGGGGCGCCAGCCTTTATCAGAACCTGGCGGATAATATCCGCCCCTTTTCTGAGCCTTTTCCTATCCTGTTCGGACGGTTCCTTGCTGCATGTATAAAGAAGGTTGTCAGGGAAAATTTCACCTTTCAACTCATCCTGTACCTTTACCATGATGCCGCTGCACCTGAAGGCGTTGCGCATCCATGGCAGGGCCTGCGGGCCTTTGAGGGAAAGCATGGCCGCCAGCATGGACCAGTTGGGGAATACAGGGAGCAGTATTATTTCGTCGGATTCGTAATGCTCCAGAGTGCCTACTGCCATGGGCTGATCATGGACGGTATCCATACCCGGGATGACTCCGCCTATGAACTGCAGCCAGTCCACGGCAAAGCTCCGCCCGGCTTCACTGATGCCCGCACGCCTTAATATGCCGACATTGGAGACACCTCCGGACAAGATGATCTTCTTGCCGAAATACTTCACTTTGCGGCCAAAGTGGCTTGCCTCAACGCCTACTGCCTTGCCATTCTCTTTGATGATGTTATCGACGCGTGTATTAAGCACCAGGTCTGCACCGTGTCTGAGCGCGTCGTCCCCGAAGATGCGGGAGGACCATTTCGCACCGCGCGGACAGCCGAGCATGCAATCGGCGCAGCCCGGCACGCAGCGGCTGGAGTCAACGAAGCGTTCGGTCTTGGTCCAGTTATATCCCAGGTCATTGGCCGCCTCGAGCAGGCGCATATTGGTGTCGCCGACAAGAACATCAGGCAGGGTGTTAATCCACATCTCGCTTCTGGCCTCTTCCGCCTCGGCTGAAAGGTCGATGCCCACCTTATCAAATACCTTTCTGGGCGGAGCAACTGCGGCACCGCAGGATATCAGCGAGGCCCCTCCGTAATTGGAAGCAGCCATAACGACACTGGCTTGTTTGCTGAATATCAAAGGAACCCACTGCATTATCATGGCGATTGACAGGGTGTTTCCAAGGGCCTGCCAGTTTCCTCCACGTTCTATAAGCAGGACTTTTTTATTGCGTCTGCTCATTTCGCGTGCGACAGTTGCGCCCCCGGGACCTGACCCGGCAACGATAACGTCATACTCTTTCTGCATTTATAAGACCTCCATTTTACAGGATTTGATTATTATCCGGCTCGGCTATGCATGCTGAAAAGCTACCTAATCAGCAAACCTTTCCTTGACCAGGTCGATATCGAGCGGTACAGGCTTGTCGCTGTCAACGTAGAGCCTGAGGGCCCCGGTCGGGCAGTGTTCCGTGCAAAGGCCGCAACCCATGCAGTTCCATCTGCTGTAAAACCCTCGATGGCTGTCCCTGAAATCTATGGCGTCGAAGTGGCAGGTCTTTGCACATGTGCCGCAATTCCTGCATTTTGTGCTGTCATGCTCTACCGAATAGCCTGATTGAGCGGCCATTGAGAGGTTGGAGTTGAACTTTTGTGCAAGTTTGGTTGCCTCCAGACTCACGCAGCATTCAGGACAGCAATTGCAGAAGACGCCCGTGCTTCCGCCTGTGGCCACCTTGAAGAAAGCCTGGGTGATGTGTCTGCGCTTTCTGAAATCTTTTATGATATTGATAGCCTCGTCCTGTGAAATAAAGTGTGCATTGTATTTCCGGCAGTGATCCACCCAGAAGGTTGCCAGATTTTTGCCGACGGCAAAGCACCGGTTTATGGGCCCGCAGTTTCCAATATTCTCTCGGCCTTTCTTGGCCACAATGCACGGGCAATCCATAACTGCCACGCAGTCGGCATCTTTCAGGATAATCTTGTAGGCATAGTCGTAAGGGACGATGCGCTTGTTTTCTTCGGAAGTGGCTATGACTTCTTCATTCAAAGTGAATATCTTGGTGGCATCGCTCATGCTTAGAAATTTTGCATGATACCTTGCAAAGGCCATACTCAGAATGCTGTTGAACGGCTTGAACCACGCCAGACTCCAGGAAAGGATACGAAACAGCCAGAGGACAAAAAACACATAAGGGCGGTAAAACACGAAGTAGATGTAGTTGTGGATAAACCTGTCAAACCGCCATCCGTGTTTTTTCATCATGATTTTGGTGGAATCTTTCATCTGCACCCCCCATCCCATTTTGAAATTTCCAAACGATATTATAAATTGAATTGACCTGACGCGTCAGGTCTGTATAATTTATTTTTATACGCCGATAAAAGTTGAAGTCAAGCAAATCATGGCTTACATTGGACAAGGAAATGCAAAAGGCGGGATAATCGATGAAGGCTGAATTAAGAAAAAACCAGATCATTACATGCGCCACGAAACTGTTCGCAAAAAACGGCTATTACAATACCCATGTTGAAACAATCCTGAAGGAAGCCGGGATAGGCAAAGGCACCTTCTACCTTTATTTCAAGAACAAGGAGGAGCTCTTCATTTCCATCCTTGTCAAATTTCTCGACGAATGGGAACAGGCGGCACAGGTCCCTTTATCAGAGCTCGCGCAAGAGGATATTCTGGGATACTATAAGGCCCTCGTCGCGCGCAGTCTCAAGTTCTTCAAGGAGCATGAAGATCTCTGCAACCTCTACCTGAAGATCGGCCCCAGCGTGAACGAGCTGCAAGCTTCCTTTGTCGACATCTTCGAACGCAAGATGGTTCATTATGTGGTCGAAGACCTGCAAAAAGGCGTGGATGCAGGCTTCGTCAACAAAGACCTGGACACCGAAATCATAGCCAACATGATAATCGGCGCCCTTCTGAGGGTCGTCTATTATTACTTTGTCCTGAACCATAAAAGAAAGAAGCTGCCAGGTATCGAACATATCGCAGATCAGTTCTTCAGCCTCATATTCAAGGGGATGAACGGGTAATCTCAGTCAGGCGGGAGCTTTATTCAATCAATATTCAGCGAAAGATAAACATGGTCCTGCGGCGAGGAGAAACCCTTTTTTCTGAAAAATTCAAGGGCCTCGGTATTATCCGCCTGGGTGTCGATTATGATCATATTCACACCGCTCTTTTTCATGATGCGCAACATTTTCTCGAAGAGTTTCGACGCAACCCCTTTTCTGCGCACAGACCCGTCAACGCCGAACCAGACCAGATAACCGTATTTGCGGGATCTTTTTTCAATAATCGTGGATAGAAGAAACCCTACAATTTTTTCCTTGCGGGTAGCCACGAGGCAGAATTCGGATTCGGATGAAAAGAAATCGATTACCTCGAACTCGTCCCAGGTGCGGAACATATTCGGAAATGTGCTGAACGTGAAAAGCTCTTCGCCCAGATGAAACACGTCCGCAACGTCATCGATGCTCATCCCGCGTATCTTTATTTCACGGCCCCCGGCTGACCCGGTTTTCATTCCATTTGTTTTCATATCATCATGCTTACGAATAAAAGCAGCACAGTCAAGAATATTTCCAAGGCGCGACATGAAATCAAATAATTTATACGAAAGAAAAATCACGTTGACATATAATAGTAACTAAGTTACCGTAACAAAGTAGTTGAATCAAGTTTCCATAGAAAGAGAGGTCCGATATGCCGAAAGCGGCCCGCCCTGCGGAAAAGGTTGCCGAGATTCGCGGATGCATTCTGGACTATGCCCTCAACATAATCGCCGAAGAAGGATACGACAACCTCACCATGCGCAGCCTGGCCTCCAGGTTCGGCTTCGCCGCCAAGACCCTGTATAACTACTTTTCCTGCAAGGAAGAGATATACCTCATGGTGCTCACACGGGGCTTCGAACTCATCAACGTAAAAATGGAAGCCTCCATAAAAAACCTCACTGACCCGGTTGAAAAGCTCAGGGCCATGTGCCGGGCATATGTGGATTTCGGGATCAACAACGCAAACTACTACAACATAATGTTCAACTGGGCCGTACCCAAATATCACGACTACATCAACACCGCGATGGAGCCGACGGCCCGCGCCGAAAAGGAAACCGCCTTCCGTCTTGCCGACATAACGGCAAAGGTCCTGAAGGAGATATCAAAGGCGAACAAGGGATTCCCCCGCGGTGATGCAGGCTACCTCATCCTGAAGCTGTGGACAAACCTGCACGGCGTGGTCTCGCTGTACAACAGCCGTGGCATGCACGAGTACGAGAGCGATCCTTTGCCGGTCGTGGCGCGCCTTACCGAAGACGCACTCGCCCCATTCCTGCCGTCAAGCTGAATTTGAGACCCGAGAGCAGAAAAAACATACAACAAGGAGGGTTATCATGAACAGGTTTCGTACCGAGGCCTCGGTATTCGCTTTCAAAATGTCGCTCAAGGCACTGGCGGCTATCTTTTCGACGGTGCCCGGATTCAGGCGCGAGATATACAACCCCGAAACCGGGTATATCTTCAACGCCCGCTTCCAGTTCAAGACGCGCGACGAAGCGGTGTATGTATTCATGATTTTTAACAACGGCAGTGTGCGCACCGGTACCGGCGTCATCGAGAACCCCGATACCGTCATCGCATACCGCGACAAGGAAACTTTAGCGCGCCTGTTCGCGAAGAACCCGGAGGAATCCATAGACTACCTGCTTACGAACGAGATGTCTTCCACCGGCAACATGTCATATCTGACGAAGTTCTCCTACCTCTCGACGCTTCTTGCGGGAGGCGGCAGGAAAAAAAATATGGTCCCGTCCATGCGCGAGGTTGTGGATATCGACAAGGGCTCAAAGCGCCGCAGTATGGTGAACGAAACGCTTGGCCGCAAGGTGGACGCGGTTTCGGTACTCGACGACCCGTATCTGGGAGAATACACCCTGGAAGACTTCCCGAGGCTGAAATATCTCAAGAACAGGCGCTTTGCGCTCAAGCCCGCACTGTGCGTCGAGAGGGCGCAGCTTCTCACGCGCTACCACCGGGAATACGGCTTCGAGCGGACTGCGGGCGGAGCCGCCTTCGACGCAAACCTGCGCCAGGCCCATGCCATGCGATACTGCATGGAGAACAAGCGCCCTGTCATACACGATAAACATCTGATACCCGGCTCCACCACATCGAAGGAAGTGGGCGTTCCCATTTATCCCGAATTCATAGGCACGCTGATCTGGCCCGAGCTGAAGAGCATCAGCACGCGCGAACTCAACCCCTGCGACCTTACACCGGAAGAGGCGGAGATCCTCAACCGCGAGGTGTTCCCGTTCTGGGCGGAGCGCAACATCAGAGAACACACGCGCAAGCGCTTCGGCAACCCGCTTTCACAGCAGCTCGAAGAGCGTTTCGTGCTCTACTTCATGATGAAGAACAACGCCATCTCGCATACCGTACCTGACTTTAAGACCGCCATCAACGAAGGGCTGATTTCGGTCCGCAACAGGGCGGCCGCAAAGGAAAAAGAGGCCCAAAACCAGGACAAAAAGAATTTCTACCAGGCGGTGCAGGTCTCCATCGACGGCGTTTTGAGCTATGCACAGCACCTCAGCCGCGAGGCGATATTGCTCGCATCGACCCTCAATCCTCAGGATCCGGTCCAGGCCGTGCGCATAGAGGAGCTCAACGAGATGGCGCGCATATGCGCCAAGGTACCGGCAGGGCCTGCGGAAAGCGTCTATGAAGCTCTCACGTCCATCTGGATATGTTTCACCTGCCTGCAGATAGAAAACGCAAACTCAGCCTTGTCCATAGGAAGGCTCGATCAGCTCCTGCAGCCCTTCTTCCTCAACGATATCGCCAGGGCGGCCACCGATGACAAACGCAAGGCCGTCGTCAAGAAAACGATAGAACTCGTGGCCAGCCTGTTCATGAGGTTCAACGACCATGACCCGCTCGTCCCCAGCACGGGCAACAAGCTCTTCGGCGGCACATCGTCCGACGATACCGTAACCGTGGGCGGCATAGACAGCGAAGGGAACAACGCGGTAAACGACATGACCTACATCATTCTGAAGGCGGCCGAGATGCTCTGCTTCCAGGACCCCAACATGAACGCCAAGTACTATCCCGGCGTTAACTCAAAGGAATATCTGAGAAGGCTCTGCGAGGTGAACCTCAACATGGCGGCGAGCCCCATCATACAGAACGACAAGGCCATGATAGAGGTGCTCGTCAACGAAGGCATCCCACTTACGGATGCGCGCGACTGGTCCGCAACGGGATGCGTCGAGCCAACGATTACCGGCCGCCACTACGGACATACCAACTGCATGATGCTGAACCTCGTTGCACCTCTCGAAATGGCGCTCAACAACGGAGTTCACCCGGTGATGGGCGACAGGATCGGACCGGAAACAGGCGATGCCCGCTTCGCCTTCCCGAAATACGAAGACTTCCTCGCCGCATACAGAAAGCAGCTCAAATATTTAATGGAACTCTCGGTCGAGATAAACAACTACATGGGCTGCGCCCACCAGGACCAGCATCCGACCCCTCTGCTTTCTGCAATGATGGGCGGCACCATGGAAAAGGGCTGCGACATCATCTTCGGCGGCGCACAATACAACACTTCAGGCGTCGCGCTTGTCTCGATATCCGACGTCATAGACAGCCTCATGGTCATAAAGAAGCTCATATACGAGCAGAAAAAGCTCGACTTCTCGACGCTTCTCGATGCTCTTGCAGCCGACTTCGAAGGTTTCGAAGACGTCGAGAGGATGATAAAGCGCGTGGCCAAGTTCGGCTCTGGCGAGGATGAACCTGTTACCATGGCCCGCGACATCATGGATTTCTGCTATGACTATTTCACGGCCCAGGATAACTACAGAGGTGGCGTATACTGGCCGGGCTACTGGTCGAACAGCTATCACGTGGGCTTCGGCATGCTCTCGGGTGCGCTGCCTTCGGGCAGGAAGAAAGGCAAGGCGTTCACGCCCGGGCTTACGCCTGCACCGGGGGCATCCGACAACCTTCTTGAGAACATCCAGGCCGTAGCCGCACTCGACAACTTCAAGATGCCCAATAACCTCTCGTTCAACGTGAAGCTCGTTCCGCATCCGGGAGATTCGCACGAAAGGACACTCGACATCTTCTCGGGCTACGTGCAAAGCTATTTTGACCTGGGCGGCATGCAGTGGCAGTGCAACATGATAAGCTCGGACACCATGCGCGACGCAATGGCGAACCCCGACGAATACCGCTGGCTGATCGTGCGCATATCCGGCTACAACGCCTATTTCGTCAAGCTGAACCGCAACATGCAGGAGGAGCTCATCGAGAGGGCGGAATTCGCCTGCCGGTAGAGGCGCGCCGTGGATACGCTGATAGCAGACATCAAGAGAAACTCCCTGGACGACGGGCCCGGCATACGTACGCTCGTCTTCTTCAAGGGCTGCCCGCTCGACTGCGTGTGGTGCCAGAACCCTGAAACCAAATCGCCCAGGCAGGAGATCGTCTACCGCGCGGAAAAATGCCTGGGCTGCGGTGAATGCAGGAAGGCCTGCAAAGAGGGGGCAATTGATCTTTCATCTGGCGGCTATCCTGTCGATAAAAGCCGCTGCACGGTTTGCGGCGCCTGCGTGAAGGCCTGTCCGGAAGAGGCGCTCGAATTTGCGGGAAGGGTATATGATGAGGAAGAGCTTACGAAGCTTCTGACAAAAGATGCGGTTTTCTACCGCAACACGGGCGGCGGCGTAACGCTTTCGGGCGGCGAGCCCGGCATGCACCCCGCTTATCTGAGGCGGCTCCTTCCTTTATTGAAAGAACGCGGCATAAACGTCTGCATGGAGACATGCGGACAGTACGACAGGCAGAGCTTCGAGGAATATATCCTGCAGTTTCTTGACCTCGTATATTTCGACCTCAAGTTATTTGACGCGGGAGAGCATGAGCGATTCTGCGGCATCGGGAACAGGGCGATACTCGCCAACTTCGAGGCCCTTCTAGCAGATGAGAGTGTGGATATCCTGCCCCGTATCCCTCTCGTTCCCGGAGTCACAGCAACGGACGAGAACCTTTCGGCCATAAGAGACTATCTTTCGGGCCTGTCCATTCACAAGGTCGAACTCCTGCCGTACAATCCGTTGTGGCTTTCGAAGCTGGATGCCCTAGGCGTCAAATCCGGATATGAGCGCAGGACATGGATGGACGCAGGCGAGAAAGGGCATGTAAGAAACATATTTGACGGCTTCGAAATAAACGCCTTCTAGTCTTTGATATCTTCTATCCGGGCATAGCCGTTTTTGATGGCCATGCCCCCTGAAGCGTTTCTCACATCGAAGAATACGTCCAGGCCTTTTGAATCAGACCTCCGCTCAAAAAGGTTAACTGAGATGTCCTCGCCGGGAAACACCATGCCGCTGAAGCTGCATGATAATGTCTTCAGACGCCTCGGGTCGGCCCCGGCCTCCCGGTTTATTACCTCGCGCGCAGCGAGTGCCAGCGTGGCTGTGCCCTGAAGGATAATTCCAGGCAGGCCTACGCTATGGGCAAACTGCTTCGATGTATGTATCGGGAAAAAAATATTGGTGCACCCGTCATAAAGAAACGGGGCAAGCGGATTGATATGGATTATTGTTTCCCATATTGCAGACGTTCCGGCTTGCCGTTGCGGTGTCACCGGGAGGTCGGACTCTCCCTGTCCGGCAGAGCCGCAGGTTACGCCCCTGAGCATCCCCCCGTTGTGTTCTGTGAAGACCGGGGCACCTGCCGAGTCGAAGGCGTCCAGCCGGATTACCGCATGGGTGCCTGCCCTGTGAGGCACTATGGCCGCAATCCGGCCCTTTATCGTAAGCTCATCGCCGGGCCTGATCGGCCTGTGAAACTGCAGATGCTCGGTATAGTGCACCTGCGTCAGCAGCGTTTCCATCGGGAATCCGGCATCAGGAAGATAATCGCTGATATGTTCGAGAACAGGCCAGGTTATCGCAACTGCCTGCATGGGAGGGGCTATGACGCCTCCTTCGCGCTCGTCGTCGAAATACAACGGATTGCTGTCATTAACTGCAGCCGCATAGTTCATGCTCTGCCGCCATGTAACGTTACTTCGGTAATCCTTCAGGCGGGTTCCTGCGAATGAGGGGCTGATCTCCATTAAAAACCTCCCGTGTTAATCCTTCTTCTGAAAGAAAGGCATTGTTAGGACGATATGTCAATGATCTCTTCGATTTCTTCTGAATTCTCCTGGACTCGGCCATTCAGTGGCTTATAATTCAGAGAGCCCGGCATTGACAAAGGTTTTGCGATTAACGTAGCATCCGGTTAAAATTAAGGATGATTCCTTTTTAAGGAAACCATCACTGGAGCACACATGCCCAAGGTCCCGGCCACACAGGAAGCCATTACCGCAACGCGCGAACGCATACTGAAGGAGGCCCTGTTCATAATCAACAAGGAGGGATATGCGAACCTCAGCATGAGGAAGCTGGCAAGACGCCTGGGGTTTACGGCAAAGACGATATACAACTACTATTCCAACAAGGACGAGCTTTACCTGATGGTGCTCATCAAGGGCTTTTCAGACCTTGCGGAAGAGTTCCGGAAGGTGGATCGCTCGCCGGCGGACCCGTTGAAAAAATTCCGTGCCGCAGTGCATACCTATGTGAAGTGGGGGATAAAGAACAAACATTACTACAACATCATGTTCAGCATGGACACGCCCAAATACAGCGACTACCGTGGTACCGCAATGGAGCCGATAGCCGAAAGGCAGAACAGCGTAGCACTCGAAATACCGGAGATTGCGGTGTCGATACTGAATGCCGTTGCCGAAAAGACAGGCCGGTTCTCCGCCAGGGAAACGCCCTTTCATCTTCTGCAGATATGGAGCACGCTTCACGGCATGGTATCGCTCTACATAAGCCGGGTTACGCTCGAGGTGCGCAATATAGACAAGGCCATAGACTGGATTCTGGACGAGGTCGTAAAACCTTATACATGACCGCAGGCGGCCTTGAATGCTTTGCTTGATTTTTAAAGTCAACGGTGTTACTCTAACAAAACTATAACTTGCTTACATGCAAAAGAGGGGTGCATGATGAAGCTATTGAACAAACCGTCAATAATTCTTGACGGCCTTTATCTTCCCGCCGTCACACAGATCGGGATGGTAGTGCCTGACCTGTTGGAGGGCGTTAAATTCTATAGAGAATTCTTCAACATACCAAAATGGTACCACACGGTAATCACAGAATGCTCATATTATTACAAAAACCGTCCGATCGACATAATGCTAGACATTGCAGTGGGGTATTCCGGCAAAACGCAGATAGAGCTCATCCAGGTGCATGGCAGCGACGACAACATCTACCGCGCGCATCCGGGAGAGGCCGGGTTCGGGTTTCACCATTTCGGCGTTGTGGTGGACAACCTGGATAAGGCCCGGCGCATCATGTGGGACAGAGGCTTTGCGCCCCTGCAGGAAGGGACACTTAAATATGCGGGGGGAGGCAAAACCAGGGTGGCATACCTGGACACCATCGACAAAGCGGGACTGATACTGGAACTCATCGAAACTAAGGCTTTCGGCCTCAACCTCGGCATGCCCCAGTGGCTCATCAACCTCGGCCGCATCACGGGCGACACAAAAGCGATAGCGGTATAAAGAGGAGCAGAATATGAAAAACTTTGACGGCAGGATGATCTATATGACCGGCGGCTCCAGCGGCATAGGGCTCGAAATGGGCAAGATATTCGCTTCCCGGGGTGCCGACATGCTCCTGATAGCGCGCAATGAGGAAAAGCTTAAAGCGGCGAAAGAAGTCATGGAGAGCTTCAAGCTGAGGCCAGCGCAGCGCATAGAAACACTGTCCATGGACGTTGCCGATCTGGCCGACGTCCAGGCGAAGATGAAAACGGCCGTCTCCGAGTTCGGCGCACCGGATATTCTCATCAGCAGCGCGGGCATAAACAAATATGCGGACAGGTTCGAGAACATCACCTGTGACATGTTCGACGAGGTCATGAAGATAAATCTCTACGGGCCGCGCAATCTCATCCAGACGCTCCTGCCCGAAATAAAGAAAAAGCGCAGCCACGTCGTGGTGCTCTCATCAGCGGCGGCATTTTTCGGCATGTTCGGATACACGGCCTACGGCACATCGAAGGCCGCCCTTCTCGGTCTGTGCGACAGCCTGCGCTACGAATTCAAGCCGATGGGCATACCTCTGACCGTAGTTTGTCCACCGGAGGTGGACACGCCCATGAACATCGACGAAGCAAAGACGCTCCCCGAAGAAGGAAGGGCTGTCAAGAACATGAGCATGCTCATGATGCCGGATGATGCAGCAAAAGTAATCGTCGAGGCCATCGAAAAGAAGAAGTACATGTTTATCCCCGGGGCACCAACGCGCTTTCTCTGGCTTCTGCACCGCTTATCGAACGGCTGGCTTACGAGGATGACTTCGGATATAGTGATCTTGATGACTCAAAAGAAAATGAAAAAAACAGGCAAATAAAAAATCTCTTTCTCCGGCCATGCGCCAGGGCAAGGGACAGCATAAAAGGAGGCATATATGTCTGAAGATCGCTGGGTTTTACTGCGCAGTGTAGAAAGCTACGACAACGCCAGGATGGCCGAGGTCGTAAAAGAGGGGTTCGAACTGCTCGGCCGCAAGCCGAAAGGCAAGGTGCTTATCAAGCCCAATGTGGTCATGGCCAACAAGAACTACTCGATGCATGCCTTCACGAACCCGGACATGGTGGGCCAGGTGGTCAACCGCGTGCGGGAATTTCCCGGCATCACCGACCTCAACATAGGAGAGTCGGGAGGATTTGCCCTGCCGACCCGGATGCTTTTCAAGGAATCCGACTATTACGACATGGGCAGAAGATACAATGTCCCCATAACCGACTTCAACGAGGACAAGTACGTCAAGACGACACTCTCAAGGGCAAAATTCCACAAGACTCTACTGGTGCCGAGGCTCATACACGAAGCTGATTTCAAGATATGGATGCCCAAGCTCAAGTACCATATATGTTGCGAAATAACCAATGCGCTCAAGCTGAACATCGGCAGCCTCCTGCACAAGGAGCGCATGCTGTACCACGACGACCGCCTGAACGAAAAGATCGTGGACATACTGGAAATAGGGTATCCCGACATCATCATCACCGATGCGATAACCATAGGCCACGGCTTCGAGTCATGCGCCAAACCGTTCCATCTGGGCCTAATGATGATCAGCAACGACCCGATCGCTTCCGACGTCGTGGCGGCCCAAATACTGGGTTACAAACCTGATCAGGTCAAACACCTGCGTATAGCATCCGAACGCGGCTACGGCTCGATCGAACCCGATTCGGTCAAGATACTGGGCGACATAACGATCCCCGAACTCAGGAAGCGAACGACCGGCATCGTGAGCCAGTTCCAGGACATGCAGATTCTGGATACACGCATCAAATTCTACGAGGGCATAGGGCCCAACACCAACGAGATATGCTACGGCGGATGCGTGGCTGCGATAAAGGGAAGCCTGGGCACGATAGACGCCCGCAGGCCCGGGTCTCTGAAGAACGCAAAACCGGGCGCAATGGTGACCGGCATTTATGAAGGCGACGTGGACGCGGGCGGCGGCATCTGCCTGCTTATCGGCGACTGCACCGAGGTAAAGGGTACAATCAAAAACGCCAGCAAAATAAAGAAAGTCAAGGGATGCCCGATAGGCGCGGTCAAACTTACCGGCATACTGCCGTTCATGTTCGGCATGCCTTCGCCCATGCTTGATCCGCGCGATGTCCCTATGACTGTCATCAACTCGATAGAAAAGTTCTACAACAAGGTGCGGCACGGAGCGCTCTAGCCAATCCGGCTTCCTAGGCAACAAGGGCCGGTTCGCACTAATTGGCGGATTTATCAATCCTGTCGATTTCTGCTGACCGGCTTTTTTCTATACTTATTCATATCAAATAATATTAGGTGTCATGCCTGCCAGTCATTTTTCCGATAAGAAAGAGGGGCCGAACCTCACACCTTGAAATTCTGCTGCATGAGATGGCATTTTTACAAAGTCCGGCCATGATCTCTTAAGTGGTTCATAAAACAGGCACGGGCCCGCCCGCCACTCTCCTTATATCCGGGTTTCGCCGGGGCGCCTGGGAAGAATGTTTTCCGGCCACTGCCTATTTTATCATGGGCAAAAAATCCAGCCGCTGATATTTGATGTTTAATCGGGCAGATAAACATAAAGCCAAAAGAGAAGCATATGCTTCTCCATGCGTAAAAGCCGATTGCCCGAATTTTTCCCTTAAGCTAAAATAGGGCATGGAAAAAAGAACTCCTGCAGACAGACCGAAACAGTTCAGATTGATAACACCGACGCGGCTCAATATAACCCAGGGGGGAGGATGCATATCAATATTCGGCATGCCCTTCCTCCTGGCAGGCATATTCGTAACCCTGATCGGGCTTCAGATAATAAGGGTGGACAATGCATCCGAGGTGCCTTTATGGGCCTGGCCGGTAATTGTCCTTATGGGAGCCGTGTTCACATGCGTCGGCGGTTTTCTCGTGTTCGGCAGGACCTCAATTACAATCGATTCGGGATCAGGCACGCTTTCTGAAATCAAAAGCATTATCACCCCCATCAAGAGGCAGGACTTCAGGCTGGCGGAGTTTGACAGAATCACGCTCGATTTTATTGCAGGAGATTCTGACACCGCCGACACATACGAGGTGAACATCAGGAAAACATCGGGCGGCAACCTGAAAATTTCCAGTTCGGCGCAATACAGTGACTCATATGAAAAGGCTGTGTTCCTGGCCGAATTTCTGAAAATGACGCTTGAGGACAACAGCACTGAAAATTCGGCCGTATTGAAACCGGAAAATCTCGATGGCACCCTTAAAAGCCGACTTGTCAGACACGCCGAAGCTCTTAAAACAGCATACCCCCCGGCAGACATGAAATGCAGGATCAGCGAAGGCATAGAAGGCCTTCAGATAGAGATCCCCTCCAGCAGCTTAGGTTTTTCAGGCTTCATACCGCTCATCATAGCAGTGGGCGTTACCTGGTATTTCTTTGAGAACTTTGTCCCGTTCTTTAAGCATACGAACACACCGGCACCGGTCACTTTCATTTTCACGGCTTTTGTCTTTATTTTCTTTCTCCTGCTACCCGTACTTTCTTTTTTCAAGTCCGTCATACGCTCCATGAGAAACAGCGCGGTTTTAAAAATATCGCCGGGCGTACTCGAATTGACTTATATCGACGCCTGGAAGAAAAGGGCCGTGAACATTCCCGTTTCCGATATAATAGACATGGATTATTCGACCTCCTTAAGCCGGAAGGCATCGATAAGAACCGCACAAACGAAAATGAACGTAGGATCGGGCAGGAATTATCAGAATACGCTTTCTCAGGACAGCAGGGCTTTCAAGTTCATTGAATTCATGAGCAGATTTGTCCGGTCGAAAGGGATCGTCATAAAAACAAAAAAGGACATATATGCATTCGCGCAGGGTCTGCCCGATAATGAAGTCCTGTATATCTTTTCCATTATTGCAGGCAGGCTGAAGGATTACAGATAACCTTCCTGAATTCATTCAAATAAAAAAGTCTCGCCTCTTAGGTTTATCCAGATTCTTGATATTGCATCTATGATGGTATATGATGCCAGCATGAACGCGGAGCTTATTTTAAAGCAAAAGTTTTCCGACGAGCTGGAAAACCTGATTGAAATGAAAATATGGAAAGTTCCGGTTTCTCAAAACAGGCCTTATGGCTACAAATATTCACTCGTCTATATTGTGAAAGGGAAAAGAATTATCAGATATGACAATGAAACAGGCCGGGGCGATCACCGGCATTATGAAGACACGGTTGAGGATTACAGGTTTGAAAGTGCGATAAAACTTGTAAACGACTTTAAAGAAGACATCCTGAACTACAGGAAAAAGGTTAAGGGAGAATCAAAATGAAGATCATGAACGTAAAAATAGGCATCAAGTCGCTCGATCAGGGACTTGCCGATTTTGTCGATACGGCAAACAAGATTCAAAAAGATTTGCCGGTAAAGAAAAAGGCCGGGGTTTACTTCACCAGTATAGAGGCATTCAGAAAAGCCCTTACTCCCAAGAGGCTTGAGCTTCTTCACTTGATAAGAAAAGAAAAACCGGAATCCATAAGAAGCCTTGCCCGTGTATCGGGAAGGGATATAAAAAATGTAACCAATGACGTCCAGTACCTTTCAAGACTCGGACTTCTTGAACTTAACGAAACAGGGAAGAACATTGAGACAGTGGTCAATTATGAAAAGATCCTGCTGGAAATAGCTGTTTAGGTGGTTAGGAAAGTGGCAAAGGAAAAACATCCAAATTTAATATGGTACATCATCACTTTTTTCATTTTGCTATTTTTAGGTAATGGTGCAGTTTGGCAATTTTTTAACCTAAATCATGCCTATAAAACCCTTGAACTTGAAAAACAAAAGCTCGAGTTTGAAAAATAAAAAAGAATCCGTGAATTTACGTTCAGAATTAAATGAAACAATGAACATGATTGTTGAACTAAATAAAATATTTGAAGTTATTAGCGATAAAAAATCAATCAGTTCTACAACAAGAAGAGAATATGAAACAAGATACCATCTGTTAATAGATAATCTTGAAAGAACAGAAAGAAGTATCGCAATAATAGAGGGTAGATATGAAAAGAATTACAATCCTCCGCTTCCTGTTATAAATATTTCACCTAGACCACCGAAGAACCTTAATATTCTAATAAAAGATGAGCCTTCAGACGCAATATATCTGTTTATCATTCTAAGCTTTTCTGTAATATACACTGCTCTAATAATATTATTAACTATTTACCTTCCATCGATGGCTAATAAAATCTTAAATCTAATACGGAAGAAAATTTGAGGATTCTCCCATTACTATTTTTTAAGATAAAGCCTCTGCAAAAATTCATATCTAGTCCTATCTCATATTAATTCCTGAGCATAAATTTACAAAAAAAAGCCTCTAATCTCCAAGATAAAAAGACCTGCATGTGCTGTCTGCTGTAATCAAGACCACTATAAGGAGGCCTTGTGATGCAGGTTCTCGAAACACTCTGCGAATCGGTGCAGAAAGGCAAATCAAAAGAAACGGCCGAGCTTGCCGCAAAGGCGCTGGCCGAAGGCGTCGCCCCTGAGGTAATCCTTGATGAAGCCCTGATAAAAGCGATGGAGATCGTAGGTGAAAGGTACAAAAACGGTGAGATTTTTGTGCCCGAAATGCTTATAGCCGCACGCGCTCTGAACAAGGCGCTTGAAATACTTGAGCCTGAAATGCTCAAGACCAGCGTAAAGGCAAAGGGCACCGTTCTGATCGGTACGGTAAAAGGAGACCTGCATGACATCGGCAAAAACCTTGTGGGCATAATGTTCAAGGGTTCGGGTTTCAGTGTCATCGACCTGGGCACTGATGTGGCCGTAGAAACCTTCGTCACAGCAGCCATTGAGCACAAACCGGACATAATAGGCCTTTCATCGCTTCTCACCACAACCATGAACTACATGCAGCTTATCATCGAAGGGGTCCGCAAAAACGGCATACTTTCAAAGATCATTGTAGGAGGAGCGCCCGTCACTTCCGAATTCGCCGCAAAGATCAACGCGGACGGCTATGCGGATAATGCCGCCTCTGCAGTTGACCTTGGAAAAAGCCTTTTGAGAACCGCCTGATCAAAGGCAACCGGCGCCAGTCTTAAGGAAAAAATATGAAGACAAACATGGTCCTGTGGCAGGAAGAGATAATCGAAAACGGCCTTACCCCGGCCTTTCCCCTTATGAGCAACCTGGGAGCGGGCATTAAAGGCTTCAGCATAAAGGATGCAGTTACCGACGGCGAGAAGCAGGCATCCGGCATCAGGGCATTGGCAGATGTCTTCGACGCATGTGCCTTTGTTACGATGATGGACCTTTCGGTCGAGGCCGAGTCTTTCGGCTGTGAAGTGAACATTGAGGAAAATGAAATTCCCACGGTTATGAAAAGCCTCGTTTCCGACATGGCTTCGGCGGAAAAACTTAAAATCCCGGACCCGTATTCCGGCAGGCCTTCTGTTTATATAAAGTCGGCAGGCCTGTGTTCGGCTGAAATTGACAGGCCCGTGTTCGGATGCCTGATTGGGCCATTTTCCCTTGCCGGCCGTTTGATGGATATGACAAATATTTTCTTAAGCCTCTTTCATGAGCCTGCTATGGTTCATGTCGTGCTGGAAAAATGCACCGCATTTCTGATCTCATACGCGCAGGCCTTCAAGAAGGCGGGCGCCAGCGGAATCCTCATGGCCGAGCCAGCGGGTAGCCTCATCTCCCCGGCTCAGTGTGCGGAATTTTCATCCGCCTATATAAAGAAACTGGTTGATGAGCTGCAGGACGAATACTTCACAGTTATCCTGCACAACTGCGGGAAGACCATAAAACATGTGGAGACCATGCTTTCGACGGAAGCCAGAGCTGTTCACTTTGGAAACGCGGTCGATCTTAGCCTCATCGCACCAAAAATACCGGCGGACAGGCTCTTTATGGGGAACCTTGACCCGGTTTCAGTCTTTGTGAACGGAAGCCCTCAGGAGGTTATTGATAAAACCCGCGACCTGCTCGATGCCATGTCCGGCTACAGGAATTTCATTATCTCTTCCGGATGCGACATACCGCCGGGTACTGGCCGGGCTAATTTTGATGTGTTTTTCAACACGGTATCGGTTTATAATGAAGGGCGTGCAACGGCAATCATTTAGAGTATCCATGAGTTTTTGAACAACATATTTCTTATGCACCTTTGACCGGCAGCCCTGTTAAAAGCTTCATTATTTATTACTGAAATATTCCAAAGGCAGGGAGGTGATGTTATGGACGGTATGCCCGTTAAACTCAAGGCGGCTACTGCTATCGGCAAAGAAATCTGTATTACGGTACCGAAGATTTTTTTGCGCATGCTCTTTCCTGCCCGGAGAAAGCCTGTTGAAAATGCCAAGTGGTGGCAGAAGCCCGGTCTGGCCGTTCAATACCAGATCGAATTCAGGCCCGGATGGGAATGGCAGCGGGACTGGACGGAATTCAACCGCAGCATGACGGATGAAAACGGCAGGCTTAAGTTCAACGGTCCGTTTCCCAGGGTTGATGAATGGGTGAAGCTGAGCAGGGAGATCGGCCTCGACTACCATTCCATGGAGCTCAAATGGCATGACGGCATATGCTATTTCGATACGAAGCTCACCGGCTGGAAAACGGATCAGGACTATGCGCTCAAGTTTGCTGAAAAAAGCCGCGAAGCCGGGATCCCGTTCATCTACTACTACTCGTCCGTATTCGACCACAGCCCTCAGTTCGACATGATTCAGCCGCATCCGCATCAGACCGAATCATATATCGCGCTCGGAGAGCAGCCGTTATATGAAGAATATCTGCTCGGGCAATACCGGGAGATAATGAATCAGTATGATCCTGACGGCATATGGATCGACTGGTACTGGCCGGACCGTGCCACCGAGATAAGCATAGACTTCTTCAGGAAAAATTATCCTGAAAAGGCTCTGGCCTTCAACTTCTCGAGCTATTTCCCGAGTTCCTACAAGAGGCTTGATTTCACCGCAGGCGAAGCCCATGACCTGACAGGACCTTATATAAAACTTCTCAAATCCGACAACAAGTATCTGCCCGTCTGGTGCAGCGCATGGAAGTGGTCGGCGTTTTACAGAAGGTTCCAGACGCTTTCATCCGAGATCATATCACCTGCGGGACGCTGGTGGTCAGACCCGACGCTGAGGGACGACCCCAATACGCTTCTGCGCATGAGCGCAATCGTTATGGCGAGCGGGATGAAGCATTCACTCGGCATGACATCGCAGATGGACGGCAGCCTGTATCCCGACCAGGTCAGACAGCTCAGGCTGCTGGGAGAGTGGTACATTCCCAGGAAGAAGCTCTTTACCGAATCGCTGCCGCTCTGCTACCGCGGCAGGGAACCTGGCGCCATCACTACTGACAACCGCAAAAACATAAAAATAATCGCATGCCGCAATGACGGCGACATCCTCATCCATCTCATAAACATGGAGGGGAGCACACAGCCTGTCGATGTCCGCTTCAGAGTCGGCATGTTCTCAGGTATGAAAAAGGCTGTTATGGAGCCCTCGGGCAAAGAACTTCCAGTCGAACAGACGGCAAACGGTTTCAGGGTGATGATAAGAGAGGATATTGATCCGGTTGATACGATTTTAAGAATTCGACAGTAAAAGGAGAATTGATATGAAAAAGATCCCGGTCGCTCCCGGCATTGAAATAACCATTTATGACGAGGACGTTTCCATACTGAAAGGGCTTGCGGAGCGTATCGCCGAAATCGCCGCACTGCCTGTGCAGAAAGACAAAAAGGAGCTCTGGCGGGGAGTGAACGACCTCGAAAAAAAGACCGCCATACTCATCAAGCACGATGAGGTCCCATGGAGCGAGATGAATGTAAACGGCGAACTGGATATTAAATGCACCGACAGATTCGCTCAGTCCATAGAATCGCAGATGCGCTGCATTCTCTATCAGTGGGAACATATGCGCTGCGACATGGTGATCGAACCGAGACTACTTTCATGGCTTGCAGTCATCGATCTGGGATTCGGCCTCAACGTGCAGGAAGAGATCATCCCTCAAGTGGTGAATGAAACAACCGGGATGGGCGGTTGGGTCAGCGCGCACCATTACACACCGCAGATAAAAGATGAAAAGGATATCGAAAAGATCGGAGAGCCTCAGATAACATACAACAAGGAGATAAGCGACGCCCTGCATGAAGCTCGAACCCTTTACGTCGGAGACATTCTGGAGCTTAGGAAATGCGGCCTGGATAACCCCGTTTTCGCCCTCTGGGATGACCTGGTAACACTGTGGGGCTCCCAGGAACTCCTGATCGATCTCATAGAACGGCCAGAGCTAGTACATATGGCGATCAAAAGGTATTCCGAGGTCTGCTCGAAACGTCTGAGTATCTATGAAGACCTGGGCGTTCTTACCTGGGACGAAACATTGCCCACCGGTGCCGGGGGGTACGGATATACAAACAGTCTTCCAGGCAAGGATTTTGATCCGGACCATGTGAAGCTCAAAAATGTATGGGGCCATTGTACTGCCCAGCTTTTCGGCTCGGTCTCGCCAAGGATGCACGAGGAATTCGCACTCAACTATGAGCTGCCTCTCATGGAGAGGATGGGACTTCAGTATTACGGCTGCTGCGAGTCACTGCACGACAGAGTAAAAATGCTCAGGAGGATATCCAACCTCCGCAAGATATCCATGGGCCCGTGGGCTGACCTTGAAAAGGGGGTCAAGGAGGTCGGCAATGATTATGTGCTTTCGGTCAAGCCCAATCCTGCCATGTTTGCCGGTATCTCATGGGAGCCTGCCATGTTCAGGAAATATCTTACCGACGTCTTCGAAAAGACGAAGGGCTGCTCGGTCGAGATAATCATGAAGGACATAAGCACGGTGTGCAGAGAGCCCTGGCGTCTATGGGAAACCTCCGAAATAACAATGGATGTAGCTGCAAAATACAGGTAGCCGTTTAATAATATGTAAGGAGGGCTGGATGTCCAAAGTTAAAATGAGCGGGCGCGATATCACAACGCTTGCTACTCTGTTCGTAATGACAACACTGCTCTTTGCCGACCAGATGATCATGTCGGCCATACTCCCCGAGCTTTCAAAGGAGTACGGGGCGAGCGAAACCACCCTTGGCCTGATCGGTTCTGCATTCACCCTGACAGGGGCCTTTGTAAGCA
>CAYNVT010000024.1:0-701 GCA_964400685.1 uncultured Bacteriovoracaceae bacterium
AGAGCTTTGCCGTGTTCCCTGTGAAATCGATATCGACGCTATACCCGAAACTGTTGTTCTCAACCACGTCCGCTTCATCGTATGTAGCCGCGTCCTCGGCTACCGATATCGCGTAAAACGCAGGGTCGATGGTGTAAGAAGTCTGAACATGGATTACCCATGAATGTGTTCCCTTTCCGAGGAACCTGGTTGTTTCGGTTACCGAGAGCGTATGATCCCCGGCATCCGCGGCTCCGGGAGTATATATATAGCTCTTAGCTGTTGCATCTGTAATAACCGAACCATCTAGCGTCCAGACGATGCTTGTAGGCGTCGACAGAGTCCTGATCTCAAAGGTGCAGGAATTATCAGCCTTTATCGTTACCTCACCGCTCGAAGGCGTTACTGAAAGAATACACCCGTTCAATATCAGGACAGCTGCGAAAACGAACAGAACTCCCCACAATCTTTTCATGACAACCTCCTTACATATTAAAGATTATTCATTGTACATGTGATTTGTGGAGAAATTATGGAGAACCGGTGGAGATAATATGAAAGTACTTGATCCGGTAAAATCATCAGAATTCAATTCCCGGAAAATTTATAATTTTAATTGTTCAGGCCGATGAACTGATAAGTATTGTTACTGGATCTTCATACAGAAGATAAAGGAGGTGTTATGAAAAAGAGCCTTATGATCCTGTCTTTTTTCTGTATTG
>CAYNVT010000024.1:737-42416 GCA_964400685.1 uncultured Bacteriovoracaceae bacterium
ATCATTGTTGTCCCGAGGGATATGGATTTTGAAAGCCCTGCCCCTGAAGGCAAAAAAGGACTGAAATGGAAAACGCAGTTCGGTTATACCGGAGTAGCGGTTTTAGGATTGGAACACGGCACATCCGACGGCATGAATGAAAAGGGGCTGGCCATGAGCCTGCTCTGGTATGAAAACGATATGATATGGCAGAGTGTAGGCCCGAAGGAAACATCCAGGGCGCTGGCCCAGACATATCTTGTCGATTGGGTTCTCGGCAATTTTTCAACCGTGGGTGAGGTGAAAAAAAACATTCAGAATGTAAGGGTGTTCAGCTACGCTGACCCGGCTTTAAAAAAATCTCTTCCTTCGCATTTTGTCGTTTATGATGCTTTTGGCGATTCAATCGTAATTGAGTATGATAACGGCGTATGCAATGTCTATGACAACCCGCTCGGGATAATGACAAACGCCCCGAACTTTCCCTGGCAGATGACGAATCTGCGCCAGTATATCGGCATGAGAACCGAGAACCCGGCTTCCCCGATGATAAAAGGAAAGCTCGTTCTTCCGACCGGTCACGGGGAAGGGATGATAGGCCTGCCAGGAGACTATACCCCGCCAAGCAGGTTTGTGAGATTTTATGTTCTGACGAGGTATGTCGACAGGCAGCCTGATGCGAAAGGAAATCTCAACCTTGCGCAGCATATTATCAACACCTTTGATATACCGCAGGGCATCATAACCGATATGCAGCCCGACGGTAAAACAGTGCTCAAAGAGCTGACGCAGTGGGTGACATTCAAGGACCTTACCAACCGCATCTTTTATTTCAGGACATATGACAACTTCAATGTCCGGAAGGTGGACTTGAAAGCACTTGATTTCGGTGCGAAGACCGTCAAACGCATTTCCATGTTCGACAGGACCGAAGCCATAACAGATGTTACAGGCCAGATCAGGTAAGAATTTGGAATTAAAAAGGGATCAGGTCAATAGTTCAACTTTCAAAGCCTGATCCCTTAAATTATGATTTAAAAAGACTGCTGATTCCGCCCAGCATGAATGATGAGGTTTCCTCTGCAATGACCCTGCTTTTTTTAGAGCTGTCCTGCCAGAGGAAATAATGGCATGCAATCCTCTCGTATATTCCAACAATGCAGACGGCGATCAGTTCAGGCGAGAAATCGGAAATGAATGTTTTTCCCTGCTCTTTGCCTATTTTCGTCACTGCCTCCTTGATGTCTGCGGTCAGCCTTATGAAGAGCTGCTTTCTCTGTTCCTCGACCTCGGCGCTCTGTCCCACCGATTCCCTGAAAAATATGGTGATTTTCTCAGGATGCCGCATGCAGAAATTTTTTAAAAATGCATATGGGATATTATTAAACCCATTGAGCGAAAAATCCGTTTTCCCGAATTCATCTCCAAGGAGTTTTCTCAGAAAATGTCCTATCTCATGCATAAGCTTTATGAGCAGGTCATCCTTGTTCTTGAAGTAGAAATAAACCGCGCCTGTCGACACCTCGGCGAGGTCGGCGATTTCATCGATGCTCGTCTGGTTAAAGCCCTTTTTATAGAACAGCTCTTCGGCGGCCTTAAGGATAGTGTTATAGCGGTTTTCCTTTTCCCTGAGCCTGCGTATCGAGCGTCTAGGCATGTCGGTGTCTGCTTTGATTTTCTTTATCATACCGCCCTTAACGTCTCCTTTTTATTGATTAAACTTCCAGTGTCCTTATACTTGAAAGCAGAGTGTGCGCGCCAGAGATAATTTCATCGACAACCTCTTTAATGGGCTTGATCTCATGGATGAGGCAGGCGCACAGGCCGCATGCAATGGGCACGCCTTCGGCATCCCCTATTGAATACATCTGTCTGCCTATCTTTCCACTGACAACAGTGAGAAGTTCGGCGAGCCCGGCGCCTCTGGATTCCATTTCAAGGCATGTATCTGTTGCCCAGTTTTTCATGCAGCGCATGGGATTCTTAAGGCTCCTCATGATGAGCGTGGTGTCTCTTTCATTTACCTCAAGATAGCGCTTCTTTATGTTTTCATGCATGGTGCTCTCGGTTGTTGCTACAAATCTTGTCCCCATTACAACACCTGCCGCGCCATAGCACAGGGAGGCGGCAAATCCCCTTGCATCGGCGATGCTACCGGCGGCGATTACGGGAACGGGCAGCTCATCTACAGCCCTCGGTAATATGACTGAAATGGGGATGTCATCCATGCCCGGATGTCCGCCGCATTCAAAACCCACGATTATGATGCCGTCAACACCCCCGGCAACGGCCTTTTTCGCGAAACGGATATTGGGGACCTTGTGGAATATCTTGACCCCGGCCTCTTTCAGAACAGGGACCATGAACGCAGGGTCATGGCCGGCCGTCTCGACGGCGGCTACCTTTTCTTCGGCTGCGATTCGCGCAAAACCCATAGAGCGTTCACCGTTTCCCAGTTCGGGAAGCATGCTTATATTCACCCCGAACGGCTTGTCCGTAAGGGTCTTTGTCTTTCTGATTTCATCGCGGAAGGCCTCATGCGTAGGCCAAGTCTCGGCAGTCAGGAACGCCATGACCCCGGCATTTGCAGCTGCGGCGACAAATTCTGCGGTCGAAAGCCACTGCATTCCCCCCATCATAATCGGATGGGGGATATTAAGCATTTCAGTTAATTTTGTTTTGAACATCAGCTCTCAACTCCTTAAAGTTTTAAAAACCCTCAGTTCGTGCAATGATCTCACACATGACCTCGTCGGCGCCTGCCCCTATGGACATGATCCTGGAGTCTCTGAAATAGCGGGAGATAAGCGTTTCATTCATGAACCCCATGCCACCGAACATCTGCAGGCAGCCGCTTGCCACCTCTGAGATGAGCTGTCCGGCGGTCAGTTTCCCCATGGAAATCTCGCGGGTAACATCAAGGCCTTCCATCTTCATGCGTACGATATGATAGGTCAATTGCTTAAGGCATTCGTTCCTGGTCAGCCACCCTGCAAGCCGGTGTCTAAGCACCTGCTTTGTTATGAGCGGTTTACCGAAAACTATCCGCTGCCTTAAATAATTTACCGTCATGTCGATCATGTCCTTAACGCAAACATACACGCCCGGTAAAATGGAAAAACGCTCGTGCTGGAACTGTTTCATCTGATAGATGAAGCCTTCCCCTTCTTCTCCGATTATGTTTTTTGAAGGGATCTCAACGTTATCAAAAAACAGTTCGGCCGTATCGCTGCTTCGTAAGCCCACTTTATCAAGCTTCTTGCTGACAACAAATCCCGGGAGATTGGTAGGAACCACGAAAAGGCCGAAGGAATGATAGCCCGGCTCATCTCCGGTTTTTGCGAGCAGCGTCAGGAAGTCGGCCTGGGTCCCGTTGGTGATGTAGGTTTTTGACCCGTTTATCACATAGCTGTCGCCTTTTTTAACCGCTCTGGTCTTGATGGCAAAGACATCCGAACCGGCGTCCGGTTCTGTGACGGCTATAGCCGAGACCATGTCTCCAGCGATTGCCGGCCTCAGATAAGTTTCCTTCAGATATTCGCTTCCGTAAGCCGCAATGGCAGGTGTTGCCATGTTTGTCTGCACTGCGATTGCCGTTGAAACGCCCACCCCGTGTACATGCCCGAGTTCCTCAAGAAGGATGGTTTCAAACCAGTAGTCAAGACCCTGACCGCCGTATTCAGGGTCATACCGGATACCAAGAAATCCGAGCTCCCCCATCTTCTTGAAAAGGCTGTGAAGCGGGGTGCCGGTCTCCTCCCATTCGTCCATGAAGGGGTTGATATCTTTATCGATGAATTTCTTTACCGACTGCCTGAATGCCTCATGCGTTTCGTTAAAATACATTATCCCTCCCGTTTTCTAATTTATCTGAGCGCCTTTTTGTCAACTTTGCCTACGGCTGTAAGCGGAATTGCATCTATTATTTCAATGATCTTCGGAACCTTATATGCAGCAAGATTTTCCTGACAATAATCGAGCAGCTCTTTTTTTACTGCTTCATAATCGCGGGTTTTCGCCTCTTCCGTAAGCTGAATAACGGCCTTCACGATCTGGCTGTCGGGCCGCTTTGGATTGGGGATCCCTATGATCGCACACAGGTGAACCGAACCGTTCTGGTAAAGCACCTCTTCGACCTCCCTTGAGAAGACCTTGAACCCGCCGACGATGAGCATGTCCTTGGCGCGGTCGACAAGGTAGAAATACCCGTCTTCATCCATCCATCCGATATCGCCTGTATAAAGCCACTTCTCGTTCTTGAATTCACGGAGTGTCAATCCGGTATCTTCCGGCTTGTTATGATAGCCCTTCATGACCTGAGGTCCGCTCACGATTATTTCTCCTGCTTCACGCAGAGGCATTTCCCTTGTGCCGGTCTCGACATCGACCACCTTGAGTCTGGTGTTCTGCATGGGCAGACCTACCGAGCCGATCCTCTTCTCACCTTTGAGCGGATTCATGCAGATTAGCGGGCTGGCCTCGGTCATGCCGAAAATCTCCACGATCTTTCCTTTGCCCACGATGTTTTCAAGAGCTGCCATGCCCTCTTTAGAGAAGGGGGAGGCGCCCGAGATGCAGACCTCGCATTCTGAAAAGTCGAGCTTGGAGAATTTGGGGTTATCCATGAGCATCTGATAGAGAGACGGTACATGGAGCATTACACGCGGCTTGTGTTCGGCAATCTCTTTGCAGACGTTTTCGGTATTTCTCGGGTCCGGGATTATGCACTGCGTATACGCCATAGCCATTGTCGTCATGCCGAAATAGAGGCCTGCCTGATGGAAGTATGGAAAACCCGAGCAGCCTGTGCCGCTGCCCATTTCGAAATCAAGCCATTGAACGGCCTGCCTTATGTTGGCGACTATGTTCCTGTGAGAAAGCTCCGCACCCTTGGGCATTCCGGTCGTACCCCCTGTATACTGGATCAGGCATGTATCGTCGGCCTTTATCTTTACCAGGGGTTTTACTGCAGGGTATTTCTTCAAAAGGCCTTTGAATGAAATGACACCTTTGCCCGGTATGGGTTCAATCTTTCCTGATGGGATCTTTTTGAGGAGCTTTCCCAGATATCTCTTGTAGAACGGCAGAAAGTCGGCGATGTTTGTTACAACACAGCTTTTGAGTGACGGCACATCATCCTTTATTTTCTGCACCCTGTTTTCGAAAATTGCATCCAGAGTAACGAGGGCCTTCACTCCTGAGTCGTTTATCTGATATGCCATCTCCTTGGGTGTCAGGAGAGGAGAAACCCCGCTCGCCACACACCCTGCGCGCATGATGCCGCAAAGGGCTATCAGATACTGCGGCGTGTTCGGCAGGTTGATGCCGATCACATCACCGGGGACACAGCCCATATCGGTTATGTAACCTGCGAAGCGCTGCGAAAGCTCGTCGAGCTGGCCGAATGTGCATGTGTAACCGAGAAAATGAAGCGCCGGTTTCTCCGGGAACCTGGTCATGGATGCCTTGATAAGATCGGCGTAAGTGTCTTCGTTCAAAGCGATCCTGGGATCCACGGCAGGGTCATAAGATTTGAGCCAGGGCATTGAATCATAATCCGTCATTCTGCACCTCCTTATTCCGCCCCGCATTAAAGCGCTTCCATTGTCGGCTGCGTCGGAATTCTCCTCGACATACGTTAAAGTATGCCTGCGTCGCTTCCTCCTTGCCTCCTCGGCATCATCTTTAATGCAAGCCGGAATTTATAAAAGGGTATGGGATAACCATAATAATTATCCGCATCCCTATGTTTAAGATTTAGGGGCTATTTCTTCTGGAAGTTCGATGACCTTTGCCCTCAGGTATTCTCCCAGGGTTTTTGCCTGCGGGTCGCTTCTGAGCGAGGCCGCGACGCCCTCGCCGAGAACGCCTTTGATGTAGAAGTTTACTGCAAGCAGGTTGGGAAATTCGTAGCGCTCCATATCAAAGGCGCTTATGTCTTTAAGAAGTTCCTTCAGTTTATCTGTAGTTAAAAACTCCCTCAGAAATGCATAGGACTCAGGGGTCTTAGCCCAGACGCCGAGATTTGCATTGCCGCCTTTATCGCCGGAACGTGTGGCGTAAACCCTGCCGAATGGTATCCTTACGGTCTTACCTTCCGGTTTGGGCGGAATCTTAATGGGATTCGCAATGATTGCAGCGGCAGCTGAACCTGGTGAAACAGATTCAATTATTGTTACCCTCTCATTCATAATGACCTTCTGCTGGATATGCCTTTGTGAGATTAGGCTGGGCCAGTGTATTATTGCCGGGCTTCCTTTTCCGGGAGGCGCGGTTGCCGTGAATCCAGGTATGTTTGCCAGTCCCAGTTCCACGATCTTTGAGGAAAATTTCGCAACCTTTTTTGCGTCCGGGTCCATCACCGAGACTCTGAGGTATGCAAAGGCTTCGTCATTGGTTTCAGGGTCTTCCTTGTTCGACATGATAAGCTGAACATCCTCAACCGCATATTTTCCCCTGCCGCCAAGACTTGCAAACAATGCGTCTTCAAATATTTTCGCCTTCTTTTCAATATCGAGTCCGGTAAGCACGATAGTCATCGAATTCCTGTGGCCGCCCAGATTATTTATGCAGACCTTTGTCGTCACCGGCGGCGCTTCTCCCCTGACACCGGTTATTTTTGTCCTGTCAGGGCCTTCCTGTGATATCTCGATTGTATCAAAGCGCGCTATGACGTCAGGGGTCAGATATCCGGGCCCCCTCACCTCATAGAGGAGTTGTGCCTTGACCGTATCTACCGATACAAGGCCGCCTGTGCCGGGATGCTTGGTGATTATGGAAGAACCGTCCTCGGATATTTCGGCAAGCGGGTAGCCTACATTTATAAAGGACGGCACCTCTTCTATGAATGAATAATTCCCGCCAGTAGCCTGTGCCCCGCATTCGATTACATGCCCTGCGACAGAGGCGCCTGCCAGCCTGTCCCAGTCGTTTCTTTTCCACCCGAACCACCATGCGGCGGGACCCACTGTAAGGGAGGCGTCAGCAATCCTGCCGCCTACCACGATATCCGCCCCCTCGTTAAGCGCCTCTACTATACCCCATCCTCCCAGGTAGGCATTGGCCGTGATGGGCATGGCGCCTGATTCCTTAAGGCTTATGCCCTTGTCCATATGAATGAACGCCTCGCCCATTTCCTGCAGGCCGGCAAGGTTTCCCATCAGGTCGTCACCCTCGATATAAGCTATTTTTGGACTGAGTCCGAGTGCGGAAGCTATCTTCTTCAGTTCGTTTGCCAGGGCCTTCGGGCCTAGGCCCCCTGCATTCGATACTACACGGATGCCCTTATCAAGGCATTCTCCCATGACCTCTTCCATCTGCTTTAGAAAAGTTGAGGCGAATCCCGCTTCCGGGTTTTTCATCTTGAGCCTGAAAAGAAGAGCCATCGTCAGCTCGGCCAGATAGTCACCCGTAAGTATGTCAATGGGACCGCCTTGGACCATCTCTTTGGCTGCCGACAGCCTGTCCCCGAAAAAGCCGCTGCAGTTGGCGATGATCACGCTCCTTTTATTGTCCGGATTCTTTGTGCCCATTTTTTCCTCCTGTTTGTTATTGGGATGAGATCAGCGGCCCGTAAATACTGGCTGACGTTTTTCGATGAATGCAGCTATGCCTTCCATGGCGTCTTCGGTGCTGACCACCTGCTTCAGTTTTTCGGATAAAAAAATCAGGGCATCTTTAAGAGGCATGTTCTCCATTTCATTAAAGGCCTGTTTTCCTATCTTCATGCCGATCGGGCTCTTTGAGACAAGGGTGTTAAGAATTTTGCCTGTTTCTTCATCAAGGATTGCCGCGGGCACGACCCTTGTGATCAGACCAATTGACAAGGCCTCCTGCGCGCTCAGACGTTCACCCAGAAGGATCATCTCCATTGCCTTTTTCCGGCCGGCATTGCGGAAAATCAGCGCCCCTATCATCATGGGCCACAAACCGACATTGACTTCGGGTGTACCGAATTTAGAGTCATCGCTTGCAATGACGATATCACACGCAAGCATGAAGCCCATCCCTCCTGCCAGACAGAACCCCCTGATGCGTGCAACTGTCGGCTTTGGAAAGGTTGCCAGCCTGTTTAAGAGACCTGCATAGCTTGCGAATATGTCCTGACCTTCTGTGGAAAGCCCGCCGCTCAATTGCGCCCCGGTGCAGAAGGCCTTTTCGCCGGCACCTGTAACAAGGATAGCCCTGACATTATCATCTTTTTCAGCCGCATCCAGATATTCTTGAAAAAGGCTGACCGCTTCAGGGGTAATGGCGTTCCTCTGCTGTTCGCGATTGATAGTTATAAAAGCGGTTTCGTTCTCAACACGGTAGAGCAAATGTTTATCATCCATTTTTGAGCCTCCATTATAAAGATACTGATTTTCAGGAATCGGCCTGCTGGCCTGTCTCTTCCTGCAGCTTTTCAATATCAACAAGTATCAGGCCGGGCATGACCTTATCCCCGACCGATACGTTTATCTTTGCCACCCGGCCATCAAAAGGCGCAATCAGTGTAGTTTCCATTTTCATGGCCGCCACGACGACTACGCTGTCGCCTTTTTTGAGAATGTCTCCGACAGCAACCATTATGCGCTCCACTACGGATGGCATAGGCGGTGTGATTTCCCGGGGCAGTCCGCCGGGGCCTCTCCTTGATTTTTTTGTCTGCTCTGCGATATCAGCATCTTGAATGCAGTATGATATCCCGTTGATTACAATGTTTTTTTCTCCTGCACTCCCGGTTATGAATGCATTAAAGCCTGTTCCTTCTACAACCATGTGGATTTCGTTTTCAGAAACAGTCGAATAATTAGTATTAATGGTGCGTTCGCCGTCGAAAAATTTAATTGTCTCCGGAGAGGAAATATCTACGTCATAGCAGGTCACATCTTCATCGGTCTTGAGTCTGTACTGCATTCTCTTTGCGCTCCCTTACTTATGCATGAGAATCATCTTCGCCATAAGCCGAGGCTTTCCCACGGCGTAGGGTAATCACCTGCTGCGGGGCCTGTTCTCTGAACCTTCTTCCTGCCTGCGATCTCGTCGATTATAAAAGCGATGTGTGCAATATCAATATCCGGCCTTTCGGGTTTCCAGCATGGGAAATTGGTATTGATGAAATCGGTATAGGTTTGCCCCTTAATGAAGGCAGCAGAACCCAGAATGTCTATCAAAAATGCAATAGGTGTTTTAACGCCCAGGATTACATATTCCTTAAGCGCCCTTCTCATTCGCATTATTGCGTCTTCACGGTTACCTGCAAAAGCGATAAGCTTTGAAAGGATAGGGTCATACTCGACAGGGACATTGAATCCCTGGTAGATGCCACAGTCATTCCTTATGCCGGGGCCTGACGGCTCTTTCATGAACTCGATCTTTCCCGGAGAAGGGAAAAAACCCTGTTCCGGGTCTTCCGCATATATACGGCATTCTATGGCGTGCCCCCTGCCTGCGATATCCTTCTGCGTGAACGGCAAAGGTTCTCCGGCGGCGATATCTATCTGCAGCCTGACCAGGTCAAGTCCTGTAATCATTTCTGTGATCGGGTGTTCGACCTGGAGGCGGGTATTGACCTCCAGGAAATAGAAACGGCCATCCTTATCAAGAAGAAATTCGACAGTGCCGACATTCACATATTCTGAGGCCCGGGCAGCCTTAATGGCGGCATTTCCCATCCGTTCCCTCAGTTCAGGCGTCATGGCCGGCGAGGGTGTTTCCTCAATGATCTTCTGGTGTCGTCTTTGTATGGAACATTCACGTTCAAGCAGATGAACTGTATTTCCGTAACGGTCGGCCAGGATCTGAAATTCGACGTGTCTGGGGCAGAGAATGTATTTTTCAAGATAGATGGAGGCGTTTCCAAACGCCCGGTTTGCTTCGTTGGCTGCTGACGTGCAGGCTTCGTGAAGATCGCCGGGCTTTTCCACCAGCCTCATACCTTTGCCGCCGCCACCGGCTGCTGCCTTTATCAGAACCGGATAACCCAGTTTGTCGGCCTCTTCTGCCATGATCTCATTGTCTGTTTCAGGACAGGTCATTCCGGGGATAACAGGTACTCCATTTTTGATCATGATCTGCCGGGCAATGGTCTTGTTTCCAAGGTCACGTATTACCGGAGAGGGGGGGCCTATGAAGATTATGCCTTCAGCCTCGCAGCGCTCTGCAAAATCCGGGTTTTCCGCCAGAAAACCGTATCCCGGATGAATCGCCTCTGCACCGCTTTCTTTTGCGGCAGCTATTATCTTATCTATATTCAAGTAGCTTTCAGATGGTTCCGAACTCCCGATATATAGGGAATGAGAGGCTTTCAGCACATGCAGCGCTTTTCTGTCCGCATCCGAATAAACAGCGAAAGTCTCGATGCCCATCTCATGGCATGTGTTCAAGATGCGAATGGCAATTTCTCCCCTGTTGGCGATCAGAATCTTTTTAAACATTATTTACATCCTGAAAATTCCGTATCCATACTCGCCGTCCCGGATGGGGGCGTTCATTGCGGCCGATATGGCAAGGCCCAGGACATCTCGTGTGTCTGCCGGGTCCAGTATGCCGTCATCCCACATGTTCGCCGTGCTGTAGTATGCGTTGCTCTCCTTTCTGGCAGAGGCAATTACAGGTTCCCTGATCAGGTCTTCTTCCTCTTTCGTCATCGGAGGAAGCCCTTCCTTGGCGAGCTGGTCGTTTCTAAGTGTGACGAGAACGCCTGAAGCCTGTTCGCCCCCCATGACCGCGATTTCGGCATTAGGCCACATCCAGAGGAAGCGAGGAGAATAAGCCCTGCCGCACATGGCATAGTTGCCGGCTCCGAATGATGCACCGATGATGACCGTGAATCTTGGTACTGTTGAGGTTGCAACCGCGTTGACCATCTTGTGTCCGTTTTTCGTGATGCCCTGGCGTTCGTATTCCCTTCCTATTATGAACCCGTTGATATTTTGCAGGAAGATGAGAGGGATCTTTCTTTTGTCACAGAGCTGTATGAACTGTGTTCCCTTGAGAGCGCTGTCTGAAAATAGCACGCCGTTATTTCCGAGAATGCCTACCGGGTATCCGTGTATATATGCCCATCCGCATACGAGAGTAGGGCCGAAAAGTTCCTTGAACTCCAGGAACTCGCTTCTGTCAACGATCCGGGCGATGACTTCCCTCACGTCATAGGGGACTTTGAGCTCCCGGCTGACGATGCCGTATATCTCTTTCGGATCATAGATTGGCGGGGCAGGTTCCTGCATGGACAGTCTGGATTTTTCATTTGAGGGAAGGTTTTTGATTATGCTCCTTATTATGGAGATAGCGTGTGCATCGTCATCGGCATAATAGTCCGACACGCCTGATTCGCGGCAGTGCAGGTCTGCGCCGCCCAGCTCTTCAGCGCTCACTTCTTCGCCTGTAGCGGCCTTTACGAGCGGCGGGCCGCCCAGAAAGATCGCGCCTGTACCTTTCACATGGATGGTTTCATCCGACATGGCCGGCACATATGCGCCGCCTGCGGTGCAGAGCCCCATAACAGCGGTGATCTGCGGGATGCCCATTTTGGACATTATCGCCTGGTTGTAGAATATCCTCCCTCCATCATCGATGTCGGGAAAGACCTCGGACTGCATCTGGAGATAACCGCCTGCAGAATCGATAAGGGTAACAAGGGGCAGACGGTTTTCCATGGATATAAGCTGCGTACGCAGTGTCTTTTTTACCGTAAGCGGATAGGTGGCCCCGCCTTTTATCATGGCGTCGTTCCCGCTGACCATGACCTCTTTACCGCAAACAACGCCTATGCCGGAGACGAGACCTGCACCGTGAATCTTGCTGTCATACATGTCCCTGGCAGCCATAGGCGCGATTTCAAGAAATGGCGTGTTTTTGTCCAGAAGCAGATCGAGCTTTTTTCTCATCGGAAGCTTTCCCTGGGACAGAAGTCGTTCAATGGCCTTTGGAGAGCGATCATCCCTGGCCTTCTTGAGCTCGTTCTTCAAATCGGCCACAAGGGCTTCCATGGCATCATAGTTCTTGCGGTATTCAGCAGACGCGGTATCGATTTTTGTTTCAATTACTTCCATGCACAAAAACCTCCGTGAAGGGTGGTTGCTGAAAAGATTGTAAATAAATTTTAAAAACGAATAATCTTAAGAAACATAATAACGTTCAGAAAAAAAGTCAACCTATAATATATGTTAAGTCGGTAATGGTTTCTAAACATGCATCAATACATTGAATGCAAAAAAATTAATGGAGTTGAGACCCGGGATTATGATAATAATGAAGATATTATAATTGTTAGGAGGATATATGAGGAGATCAGAGGGCTTATTGATTATCTGTCTTTTCCTGGTGCTTGCATTAACCGGTTGCGGAGGGTCAGGCGGTTCCGGTACCAGTGACATTGCCCAGGCTCAAACTGCTGATGTGTCTGGTGACAGTTATTCATCCGATGATATTGCACCTGTTACTGGTCCTGGCTGGTACAAGGGGGATCTGCATGCACATTCGGTTTACAGCGACGGGGATGTAAGCGTTGGCGATGTTGTAAAGATTGCAGAGGGGAAAGGATTAAACTTCTTTACCCTGACCGATCATATGAATGGAGGAAACGGGAATATAACCAAGTCGTGGAATGACATCGGCTACCATTCAAGCAAGATGACGCTTCTTTACGGGGCTGAATGGACAACAGGCAAGGGCCACGCAAATGTATGGTCGAACAAGCGATTTGACTGGGAAGCCCTGTATGTCTTTGACAAGGCGGAAAATGCAAAAGAGGCAATAGCAACCGCGCACAGTTACAGGACAGAAGACCAGGAAGTGCTTTTCTCCATCAACCATCCGATAAATTCCTGGGAGTATTCATTCGAAGACAGTATGGACGCCGACTCGATGGAGATATGGAATTCGGTTATCCCCATGCAGGATTTCATCGACGGATACTATAGCAAAGGCAAACGCATAACAGCGGTCGGCGGAAGCGACTCCCATGACCACATGGCTGAATATCAGGAAATAAAAGACCTTGCAGCGAATGTCCATAACATAGGCTGGCCTACTACATGGGTATATTCGGAGTCATCCTCGGCCCTGGAAATACTCAAGGGTATCCGTGCAGGGAGAACCGCTGTCAGCATATCACCCGACGGCCCCTTTATGGATTTTACAGCGGATGCGGACGGCGACGGATATTATGAGCTGATGACGGGAGACGCAATTCAGGCAGGCTCTTTCGGAAAAGATGTTGATTTCAAGATTATGGTAAAGAACAGCAAAATAACCTCGACATTCCTGACAGTCATTAAAAACGGGATTATGTTCAGAAAGACATGGTGTGCCAATGATATCTATATTTATGAATTTACCGACAAACCTGAAGAAGGCGATTATTACAGGGTTCAGATCGGTAACGGAATATTGCTGCTTGGATTTGCAGGCCCTATTTATACCTGGTGACAGCATTAGGATAGACGCATAGCATTCTACCGTCATTGCTGTATTTCATCGGCAATGGCGGTAAATCACCAATCAGTAAATCCTTTAAAAAATCCATTTTCTTTTCAAAATTGCAATGAATTAAACTATTGACCAAATCGGATATTTGTTTAATAAGTTATATAAACTTGTTAACGGAGGAGATCAATGGTTGCGGATGTGCTGGAAAGGAAAGAGCAGATTCTCAATGAAGCGCGAACTCTTTTTGCCAGACTCGGTTTTCGCAAGTGCACGACCGACGATATTGCAAAGGCGTGCGGCCTTACAAAAGCGGCTATTTATCATTATTATGAAAACAAGGAGATCATCTTTGTCGAGGTGATAAGAAAGGAAGCCTCTCTCCTGATGTCGGATATCCGTAAAGCAGTCCAGGCTTGTGTCCGTCCGAGCGACAGGCTTATCGCATATATGCTGACCAGGTTTGACAGGATCAAGCAGATGGCAAACCTTAATGAAATATCAAAAGCCATGGGAAACGAAGCCGGCCTTGTTGCGGGGAAATGCCGTGATGCATTTTTCAAACAGGAAACCGAACTATTGAAGTCAATTATTGAGGAAGGCCAGCTTAAAGGCGAGTTCCGCAATATACCCGCAACAGTTGTTGCAGGTACTCTTATTGCCGCATTCAAGGGAATTGAGGCCTTCATCCCTGCTTCGGCGGGTTCCGAAACAGTGCAGGAAGGATTGAGGGAGCTACTCGATATCTTCTGCCGGGGATTATTAATCAAAAAAGAAGCCTGAAGTTTAATCAAACATGGGATTTAATATGGAATCGGAAAGGGGATATTTTTTTGGCTTCGCGTTGAACAAAACAACGTATTGTTCAATGGTTCAAAACATTTAACTCAATCAACAGGGAGGGGTTATGAAGTGGCTTGTTTACTGCTTTATTGCGGCGTCGGTTCTGGGCTGGATTCTCGAGGTTTCCTACCGTTCGATCAAGGCCGGAAGGTTTGTGAATCCGGGTTTTCTGTCGGGATGTTATCTGCCGATCTATGGTTTCGGCCTGCTTATGATAATTGGGATTCGAAGCATAACTGCCGGTTATGCTCTGCCTGTAAAGTTTTTCGCATATCTGATTGCACTGGGAGGCCTGGAATTTGTTTCAGGATGGGCACTATATAAACTTTTCAGGATCAGGCTGTGGGATTATTTCGACCAGCGCTTTCACATTAAAGGTTATGTGAGCCTTAGCTTTTCCGTCTACTGGGCATGCATGGCCATTGCAATCGATGCATCAACTGGGTTGATCGCACCTTATCTTATCTCGGCATGCGGACTCCTGCAGCCGGTTCCGGACATAATTATTTCAGCAATTGGAGCTATTATGACAGCTGATCTCATAATAACCTTAATCCGCAGACTCAGGCAGTACCATGAAGGTTTTAACGAAGGTGAATTGAAAGAAGATTTTATCAGCATTGCTTCAAATCTTCTTTTGAATGAGGATGTCATAAGGTTGAAGGACTGCAATCATCATTTCGGCAAAACCAGGCTCGACCACGTTCTTCAGGTATCATGGATGGCATTCAGGCTGTCCAGGTTTTTATCACTCAACACCAGGGAGACCGTCAGGGGCGCATTGCTCCATGACCTGTTCTACTATGACTGGCTAAGAGAGGGGCCTCGTTTTCATGGCTTCAGGCATCCAGGGATCGCGCTGAAAAATGCAGAGATGGTTACCGGACTTTCGGTTGTAGAAAGGGATATAATAAAAAAACACATGTGGCCGCTTACCGTAATTCCACCCAGATATCCTGAATCATGGGCTGTTTGTATTTCCGATATCTGCTGTTCCTGGAGCGACTATATCATACCGTTTATTATATTTCTTACAAGGCAGCAGAAGGGAACTGATAACAAGAAGTTCCCTTCTTATGAATGCCTTATTGAAGAAGGTCTTGAGAATAGAGATTCCACCGGGGAGCCTGAGATCAGGGAAAAAAGGCTCAACATCCTCCTTGTCGATGCGCAGCCGAGAAGCCTTCCCTATACGGCTTTCAGGACATTGACTCTGCCCAGACTGGCCGGCGCCACCCCGAAAAAACATAATGTCAGAATCATTGACGGACGCGTGGAAAAAATCGAAATTCCTGAAGAAGGGATCGACCTGGTGGGAGTTACATTCTCCTGCAACAACGCCATGCTTGCATACGATATTGCACAGGAGGCCGCTTCCCTCGGGATCAAAACCGTAGCAGGCGGTCCGCATGCAACGGCGGTCCCGGAAGAAGTTCTGGAGCATTTTGACTCGGTCCTTATCGGAGAGGCGGAAGGAGGCTCATGGGAGGCTCTTCTCAGAGATGTGGAGACGGGGAATCTTAAAACCCGTTACATGAATGATGCTCCGCCCGACATATCCGATCTTAAAAGGCCAAGAGTGGATCTGCTCCGTTCAAAATCATATCTTCCGGTATATCCTGTCGAAGCGACCAGGGGCTGCCCCAACAGGTGCTCATTCTGCTTCAACAGGAATATCCATCCAACCTACCGTAAAAGGCCGGTCGAGCAAGTAGTTGAAGATATCCGGCAATCGGATTCAACTGACATAATATTTATGGATGACAATCTGCCTGTGGATGGAGAATATGCAAAGGAGCTCTTCACTGCAATCAGGCCGTTAAAAAAGAGATTGTATTTCCAGACACAGCTTGGAGTAGCCGCGGACGAAGAGCTTGTACGCCTTGCCGCACAGGCCGGCTGCAAAGGTGTTTTTGTAGGTCTCGAAAGCATAAACGATAAGAGCCTTGATTCTGTATCCAAGTCATTCAACAATGTGAAAAGATACAAGGAATTGCTGTCTGTTTTTGACAGACATGGCATTTTTGTAATCGGCGGTCTGATATTCGGCCTTGATGCGGACGATGAAGGCGTTTTCCGCCGGACGCTTGATTTCCTGAATGACAGTTCGCTGTGCAGCGTAGCGGCAAATCTGCCTATTCCGTATCCGGGCACCGAGTTTCATGCCTGTGCGGAAAAGGAGGGCAGACTTCTTCAGGCTGAGTCATATGAAAACTATACGGGCTACAGCGTCATTGTTCGTCCTAAAACCATTGAGGCTGACACGCTTGAAAACGGCTACAGGACATTTCTGAATGAATTCTACTCTCCGGTGAATGTGATAAACAGGTTTATCAGGCAGCAGCGTTCATTGAGACAGTTGCCGGTTTTCATAATGGTCAATCTTGCACTCTGGCTGCCCAGGCGGTCGAGGAGAAGGGGATTGTGGGGGTGAGGATATAGTGAAGAATGATCCCGGAATTGAAAGACTGGGATTAAACTTTGCCGCAGCAGCGTTTGTATTTCTTTCCGCTGCCGCAGGGGCAGGGATCATTGCGGCCGGTATACTCGCGGACTGAGGCCGGATGGTTTTCCTGCGACTGACTGCGCTTCCATTCGGCGACGAGCCTCGTGAACTCTGCATCGGCATGCTGAAAAAATCGCTTGAATGCAGGACAGTAATAATTGAGCCTGTCTCCGCCATTGCCCATTCCGCGCTCCCTGGGGCATCCGCCGCGGCACAGAGTGAGCCATGTGCAGCCGGTGCAGGCAGGCGGAAGGTCGGCTTTGACACGGCCGAATGCCGTCTGCATTTCGGAATTGAGCATGTTATCGAGCTTGCCATTCATGATGTTCCCGAGCCTGGTATCCTCATCTACAAAAAAGTCGCAGGCGAAGACGTCACCGTTATGCTCGACAACGACATAGCTTCCGCATTCGGGGCTCAGCGTGCATTCAGCAGGGGCAAAACCGGCGTAGCTGAACAGGAGCGATTCGAAGAAGCGCACGGACGTTGTCTGCCTGCCGTCCCTGAAATCACCAGTCCACAGATCGAATATGCGGCAGAGAAAGTCGCCGTAGGCCTCCGGTGTGACAGAAAACGGTGCAGGAGTTCCTCTTTGTACAGGGTCGGGTTCGAGGCATGGTATGAACTGCATGTATGTGAGGCCGAGCCCCTTGTGGAATTCGTAAATATCGTCCGGGAAGCGGGCGGAATAGTCATTAATAACAGTAAGCGCATTTACGGACACATCAGAATCGAGCATGAGCTTTGCACTGTCGCATACAGCACGCCATGTCGGCTGTCCACCCTTCCTCCTGCGGTAATGGTCGTGTATGTGCTCCGGGCCGTCAATGGAAAGCCCGACAAGGAAGCTGTAGCGCTTGAAGAATGCGGCCCAGTCTTTGTCTATCAGGAGGCCGTTCGTCTGCATGCCGTTGCCTATTGTCTTCGACCTGCCATAGCGTTCTTCAAGGGTTGCCGCCTTCTGGAAGAATGCAAGCCCCATGAGTGTCGGTTCGCCGCCCTGCCATGTAATCGAGACCTCGGGACCAGACTGCTCCATGAACTGCCTGATGAGCTCTGTAAGCACCTCCTCGCTCATCCTGTGAACCGATGCATTCCTGAACAGCTCCTGCTTGCATGTGTAAAAGCAGTAGCTGCAGGCCATGTTGCAGTCAGGCCCGGCGGGTTTGACCAAGATGTTCTGCAGGGGCTTATTTATCATTATACTTTAGAAAACTCTGTTGGTGCCGCCTGCCAACCTGTCAGGATCGCGAAAACCATCATTGCTTTTTCAGCCACCCTTTCCTGTTCGACCTGATGTCCTTTTCCCAGTCGCTCATGATCTTTTCCATCTTTTTGCAGACATCGGGATAGCGGGATGCCAGGTCGTAGTTCTCGCCCGGGTCGGTCTTCAGATTATAGAGGTTCGGCCAGCTGCCGAGAAATTTGTCCTGAGACATCTTGCCGAAGGTCGTGGTCGGCTTGTCCAGCGGCTGAGGCCATGTGTAATGGTTGACGTAGTGGAAATATTTCCAGTCTCCCGAGCGCACTCCTTCCAGCTGCTCCACATGATAGAAATACAGAACGTCATGCGGCGTTTTTTTGCTCTCTCCGGTCATGTTCCCGGTGATGTCTTTGCCGTCTATAATGCGGTCAGGCGGAGTACTCACACCTGCCAGAGCTGAAAGCGTGGGGAAAAAGTCGATGTTCTGCGCCGGCTCGGTGCATATGCTTCCGGGCGCTATCTTCCCCGGCCATCTCACTATGAGGGGGACTCGGAAGCCGCCCTCGTAGCTCTCTCCCTTCCTGCCCCTGAAGGCGTCACCCGGATTGCCGCTGTACCAGGGACCGTTGTCGCTGGTGAAGATTACGATTGTGTCGTCTTCGAGGTTGTTTTCCTTGAGATATCTGAGAACCTCACCAACGCCCCAGTCCAGCTCTTCTACCACGTCGCCGTAGATGCCTGCGCCGGACTTGTCCTTGAAATTTTCCGATGCAAACAGAGGCAAATGGGGCGCATGATATGCAAGGTACAGGAAGAACGGCTGGCTGCCCTTGTTTCGCTCGATGAAGCCGATGGCCTCGCTGGTGGAAAGGCCTGTGAGACGTGCCTGATTCAGGCCGATATCCTTTTCCAGCATGATTTCATTTCTGTATAACGGGTTGGGCAGCTCGTCGTTGGTCATGGGCGTGCCGAAGAACTCGTCGAAGCCGTGCTTCATGGGATGGTACTGGGGGTCGTTGCTGAAGTCGCCCAGGTGCCACTTGCCTATCATTCCGGTCCTGTAGCCCGCCACTTTCAGGGCGTCGGCTATCGTGACCTCTTCATCCGGGATGCCCCCCACCATGCTCTTAACCGACATGTCGATTGCCCCGAGTTTTCCGAACCCGCGCGCTAGCGACTGCATGAACCTGCTCATCGTGCTTTGTCCTGATGATTGAAGTGGAAATACTATTCCCGAGCGTATTGCATATCTGCCGGTAAGCAGTCCGACTCTGGACGGGGAGCATAGGGAGGCCGAGGAATAGAAATCGGTGAAACGCACGCCTTCGGAAGCAAGGCGGTCTATGTTGGGGGTGCGTATGGTTTTGTCGCCGTAGCATCCGGGGTCACCCTGGCCCAGGTCATCGCACAGGATGAGGACGATGTTGGGCTGTTTGTTTGTAAAGCCGGGAATCCTCTTCACCGGGATCGACCTCGGAGGCTTCTCAGCCGCATATGCCGAGCCTGCCGGTATATCAAGAAGTTCAGAAACGATGCCTGCCCCGCCAGGGCAGACCGCCGCAGCACCTGCCATTGCCCCCAGCTTCATCATTGTTCTCCTGGTCATAAACTGTTCTTTCATGCCGAGCTCCTCTTATTAAAGGTGTTTGCCTGAAAAGTGAATGCGCAGAGTTAACATGCGCATTTATTACCAAAAAAACTGTTAGTAAAAAACCTTGGGTATGATACGCGCTGAGGGCGCATGCAGTCAATTTGCAAAATGAGTTCTGCCCCTGGTGATGTCAGTATTAACGAAGAAGCATGACAAATATTTGTAATCAGTTGATACATGGTCTTGAATTTGATAGTTTGAAATTGGAATAAGTAAAGAAAGATCATCAATAGAAAAGTCGCTGTTTTTTGTTTGCATTTCTCATAAGTTATTGCGGGATTGTGGTATGCAAAGAAGGGATTTTAAGAAAAGGAGGCTTTTCATTCAATGCCTGTCAATTGCAGTAGGCATTCTCCTGAGTATCGGTGCGTTCTGGTATGCTAAAGACAGGGCCGACTTTCACTTCATTGAGCGGTTTAATGCTATTGCCGAGATAAGGACCTCAATCCTGACAGCCAACCTCAGCTACAGCCTTGAATACGTTGAAATTATGGGCAGCTACTATGATCTTTCAGGCCGGATATCAAGAAAGGACTTCGACCGTTTTGCAAGCCCTCATATCCTTAATGACAAGTGCATACTGGCTTTTGAGTGGGTGCCGGCCGTGCCCGATGCATTACGTCGCGTTTATGAGGAGAAAGCAAGAAATGAAGGCCTGGGCTATTTCAGGATATGGGAATATGATTCGCACGGAAACGCGGTTCCGGCAAATAGGCGTAATACATATTACCCCATATATTTTAAATATCCCGGGGACTACAGCAGACAATTGCTTGGACTTGATGTCGGCGCGGATCCGGAAAGCATGAAATTGCTGGAAGAGGCGATAGACTCCGGTGAAACGCTGGCGACACGTCCCTTTGTTCCGATTGAGTTTAAAAACCGGCAATACGCTTTCCTGGTTGTAAAGCCTGTCTATTTCAAAAATATGCCTTCAAATACTGTTCATGAAAGGAGAAACAGCCATAAAGGTTTTATATTGGGTGTGTTCGGGGCGGCCAATATTGTGGAATCTGGAATAAGAAGTACACCGCCGATGAACATGCCTTTTGACATCTATGACATATCGGTTCCTGAAGGATACATGCTGCTGTATCACAGCAAACCCGGAAGAGGTCCGGAAAAGTGGAACTCGTTCCTGTCCGTGTTTTATCCTGATTATCCGGAATTTAACAAAGAATTCTCATTTGCCGGCCGAAAATACATGGTGTCAATAACCGCAGGCCCGGCTTATCTGAAAAACAACTACTCCCTTAACTATTATCTTATATTGTTAATAGGGGCTGTTCTTACATTTTTCGGTGTATTTTATATCAGGTCCGTATTCCGGCAGAGGGAACAGGCAATGATCCTGATCGACCAGCGTACGATGGAACTTTCTGAAAGCCGAGAACTTTTCAGGACCGTATTCCAGTATTCGGGAATCGGCATAGCAATGCTTGATACCGAAGGCAATTACCTGGAGGTCAACAGGACTTTTTCATTGATAGTCGGATACGGCATTGAAGAGCTTGTTTCCATGAATTTCAGGGACATTACACTTGCGGACGACATCGAGTATCAGAATGGAAAGATGCAACAGATTCTGGATGGCAGAATAGACAACTACAGTATGGAAAAAAGATATGTCTGCAAAGATGGCGGCATTAAATGGGTACTTATGAATGTCTCCATAATCCGTTCGGAAGAGGGGTTTCCGAGGTATTTCATTTCACACCTGTATGACATCAGCGAAAGGAAGAAGACTCTCAATAAGCTGATCGCCAGCGAAGCAAGGTACGAACAGGTTGTTTCGATGATAAACGATATCATCTGGCGCTATGAGGTAGATGCCAGGGGCGAATTCGTATCAAGCTACATCTCTCCTGTTGCTGATTCCATGCTGATGCAGCCTAAGGGAACCATAGGCAACAGCTTTGAGAAATATTTCTCCTTTGTTTCTCCTGAGGATTTGCCGGCTGTAAGAGATATTCTATCTTCGGTCCTGGCCAACCCCGAAAAGGATGTGACAATCGAATACCGGATGCTGAGACCGGATGGTGCTGTTCTCTGGTTTTGTTCAAACGGGTCGGCTCATCTCCAGCCGGATGGCCATGTGGTGGGGTTCGGGAGCACGACTGATATAACCGAACGTAAACAGGCTGAGATTGCACTGCTGGAATACCGTGACAAGCTGGAAGGACTGGTGGGCGAACGCACTCTTGAACTTGAAAAAAAGAATCTGAAACTAGCCGATGAGATCGAAGAACGGAAACGGGTCGAGGATGCGCTGAAGGAAAGCGAGCAGCGCTTCAAGTCTCTTGTTGAAAATATTCAGGGGCTTGTCTGGCGGTGCCTCAATGACGAAAACTGGACCGCCCTTTATGTGAGCGATTTTATAGAGAAGCTCTCGGGGTATCCCGCCTCCGATTATATAGGCAACAAGGAAAGGTCACTGGCCAGCGATGTCCACCCCGACGATATAGAAAGGGTTTTCAGAGAGATAAATAAGGCTGTCGATGAAAAACGGTCATACAGCATCGAATACAGGACGCTCAACAGGGACGGTTCGATAATATGGGTGAATGAGCGAGGAAAAGGGGTTTTTAATGATGAAGGCAGGGTCCTCTTTCTGGATGGCATAACGCTGGACATAACCGAAAAGAAACAGATGGAGCATGCGCTTGCCGAGAGCGAGCAGCGCTTTAGAACGCTCTTTGAAAGCTCGCCTACTCCCATGTGGGTCGAGGATTTTTCCCTTGTCAGGAAGCGGATGGACGATCTGGAGAGTTCAGGAATAAGCGACTTGAGGGCATATCTCGATATAAACCATGATGAAATCATGAATATGGCATCCATGGTCAGGGTTCTTGATATAAACCAGGCGAGCCTTGATGACCTGAACGCTGGAAGCATTGAAGAGATGGCGGAGAATATTTCCATGTATTTTACAGGAGAGTCTATCGAAGTCTTCAAAGAAGAGCTTGTAATGTTATATGAAGGGAAGACCGCGTTTGACTGTGAAATTCCGATAGTAAACGCCAGTGGAAAAGGTGTCTTATACCACCTTTATGTCAAGGTGTGGCCCGGGCATGAGGATGACCTGTCAAGGTTAATGCTCTCATTCTACAATATTACAGAAAGGAAGCATATTGAGCAGGAGATCAGAAACAGTCAGGAACGCCTCAGGCTTATAATTGAGAATTCAAATGACATATTCGTATTGATTGATAGAAAAGGAAACCAGGCCTATATCAGTCCCATAGTTGAAAAACTCACAGGCTATGCACCCGAAGAACTTCTTCATAAGCCGTTTGGAGTAGTGATATACCCTGAAGACCTCGATTATGTAAATGAAGCATGGAAGAAATGCCTTGAAAATCCTGGTGTCCCGATCAGACTTATCTACAGGCACATACACAAAGAGAAAGGATATGTGTGGTTCGAAGCCATTATCACAAACTATCTAGACAATCCGGCTGTGTGTGCCATTGTCGATAATGTAAGGGATATAACCGACCGCAAGCAGATCGAGGATGCGCTCAAGGAAAGTGAAGCAAAATACAGGTTCCTTGTCGATAACATGTCAGACGTCCTCTGGACCACCGACCTTAACATGAACACGACTTATGTAAGTCCTTCGATCATACAGATGGGGTTTACACAGCAAGAGCGATGTATGCAAAAAATCGAAGAGCAGATGACCCCTGAATCAATAAAAAAATGCACTGAAAAGATTCTGGAGGAAATGGAAAGAGACAAACAGCCCGGCGTCGAAAAGGACCGTGTTGTGATGATGCAGATTGAACAGTATATGAAGGACGGTTCAACAAGGTATTATGAACACAGGATTAAGCCGCTGAGAAACGGGGACGGGGATATAACCGGTTTCCAGGGTGTTGCCAATGACATCCATGAACGGAAAAGAGCTGAAGAATATATCAGGAAACTTTCCGGCGCTGTCGAAGAATCAACCGCTGCAATCATCATTGCCAATCGTGAGGGTATAATTGAATATGTCAATCCTTCATTTATTACGAGTACAGGATATGAAGCACTGGAGGTCATAGGCAAGGGTATAGGCATAACCAATCCCGACCTCTATCCCCAGAGAATTGAAACTGAACTTTCCAGGATAATCGAGACCGGGAAAGGCTGGAAAGGCGAGGTGCGCACAAGGAAAAAATCAGGAGAAATCTTTTGGGAACATGCCTCGCTATCGGCCATACACAATGAATCCGGAGAAGTTACACATTTCGTGGCGATAAGAGAAGATATCTCCCGGCGGAAAAAGATGGAGGAGGAGCTGTTTCAGGCGAAAGAGGCCGCCGAAGCGGCCAACAAGGCAAAAAGCTCTTTCCTTGCGAACATGTCGCACGAGCTGCGCACGCCGCTAAATGCAATAATAGGTTTCTCGCAGGTTCTGAAAGAAGACTTTTACGGCAGTCTGAACGAGAAGCAGCTCGAGTTCGTAAACGATATCGAAAAGGGGGGATATCACCTGCTTACCCTGATAAATGACATACTTGACCTTTCCAAAATAGAGGCAGGCAACATACAGCTTGAACTGAAGGAGTTCAATATCAGCGAACTTGCCCGTACGAGCATGACTGTAATCGAACAGAAAGCGGCCAGGCATGGAATAATACTCAATTTTGAATGCGCCCCTGATGTGAAGGATATCAATGTACTGGCAGACGAGATAAAGATAAAACAGGTCTTATACAACCTCCTGTCAAACGCATCCAAGTTTACGCCGGACAACGGTGCAATTTCCCTCAAACTCAACAGAGATGAGAGTATGGTCTATGTAAACGTGACTGATACCGGAATAGGCATTGAGCCCCGGTATGCCGAGAAGATATTCGAGCCATTTTTCCAGGTGATGGGCGCGCATCAGGAGAAAGTCAGAGGAACAGGGCTGGGTATGAGCATAAGCAGGCAGATAATTGAGATGCACGGAGGAAGCATATGGGTGGAGAGCGAAGGGCCAGGGAAGGGGAGTTCGTTCACATTCAGTCTCCCGGCAAAAATATAAAAATAAGAGGTTTGCTATTATGAACTGCAGTCAAAACAAAGTGAGGTCTTTATGAACAACCCACCGAGAGTGCTGATAGTTGATGATCAGGAATCCAACCTTTCTGTCCTTGAATCTATGCTTCTGCCGCTCGGATACAGTGTTGAGACGGCAAAAAACGGACTGGAAGCTCTGAAGAGGGCCGAAGAAAAGCCGCCCGATCTTGTCCTGCTTGATATCATGATGCCTCAAATGGACGGATTTGAAACCTGCAGAAAGATAAAGGAAAACCCCGACACAAGGAATATACCTGTCGTCATGGTGACAGCGCTGGTTGCAGTTGAGGACAGGGTGAAATCGCTTGAAGCCGGCGCAGATGACTTTCTCTCAAAACCTGTGGACAAGACCGAGGTCAGGGCACGTGTTAAATCACTGCTTAAGGTAAAGGCATATAATGATTTTATGCTGAGCTATCAGCAGGAGCTGGAAGACGAAGTTACCAGACAGACGGAAGAGCTCAGGGAAGCATTTTCAAAGTTGAAGAAAGCATCTCTTGAAACAATTGTAAGGCTGTCAAGGGCAGCTGAATACAAGGATGAAGACACCGGCGCCCATGTGCTCAGGATGTGCCATTATGCGGCTGCCATTGCACGCAGGATGGGATTGCCGGAAGAGCGTTCTGACATGATCCTCAATGCCGCACCCATGCACGATATAGGCAAAATAGGCATACCCGACAGTATTCTGATGAAGCCGGCCAAACTGACGGATGAGGAATGGCAGATCATGAAGCAGCACACCGTTATCGGCAGGAGCATATTGTCCGGTTCGGATTTTGAAGAGATAAAGCTGGGCGAGTCCATAGCATATTCCCATCATGAATGGTGGGACGGGAGCGGTTATCCTCAAGGGCTCAAGGGAGAGGAAATTCCTGTTGAGAGCAGAATTACAGCTCTAGCCGATGTGTTTGATGCATTGACTTCAAAAAGGCCTTATAAAAAAGCATTTCCCCTTGAGAAGGCTTATGAGATCATAAAGGAGGAGAGAGGGGTTCATTTTGATCCTGACGTGGTAGATGCATTTTTTGCGATAGAAGGCGAGATACTTGAGATAATGCACAAATTCATAGACCATAGCTTTACAGATTGAACAGATGAGTTTTTAATGTTTCTAGAGGTTAATATGGAAAGCATAATTTGTTTTTATTGACAGTCTCCTTCTGTATAGTTTAGACGTGCCTCTATAGTGGACGGACAGACAATCAAACAGACCTTTCTTGCCCATGTTTCACTGATTCGCATTGCTGTCGTTATCATTGCAACTCTGACTGTCATAATAATCGGCCAGGCTGGCCGCGAACTTCTGCCGCCCGATGATTTGAGAGAGGCGGAGGTCGCCCGCGAGATGTATATAAATGGCAATTACGTCATCCCTTATCTTTCCGGGCTTCCTTTCATCGAGAAGCCTTCGGGATTTCCCTTTTTTGTTATGACGGCCTACAGGTTTGCAGGAGGGCCCAGTGAAACTGCCGCCAGGATGACTTCGGTATTTTTCGCCTTTTTATCCCTGATGTTTGTCTTTCTTCTGGGAACAAGAATACTGGGAGTGGAAGGTGGTGTTTTCTCAGCCGCAATTCTTGGTCTTTCTGTACGGTTTTGCAGAACAGCCCACGAGATTCTTCTGGATAATGCGCTTACGGCAGCGGTGGCAGCGGCGGTATTTTTCTCATGGATTGCCATAGACTCAGACAAGCCAGAAAAGAAAAGACTTGCCTATGCAGGTGTTGGAATTGCATTGGGTCTGGCTTTTCTTTTCAAGGGGCTGGTTGGTCTGGTCGTCTTTTCTTCGGGATTCCTTCTGTATATTATATTAAGCAAACGCCTTTCCGAATTTCGCCATATCTTCTCTTTATTGCCCATAGCCGCTTTTCTCTTGCCTGTTTTAGCCTGGCTGATACCGTTTTTACTCACCGCTCCGCCTGAAATAATCCATGAATTTTTTGTCAAGAATCATCTTCAGCGTTTTTTCTCGGCCTATCAAAGCAATGAAAGGCCCTTTTACTTTTATCTGCTGAACGTATGGATAGATTTCATACCGGCTGGAATAATTCTGCCCCTGTCGGTTTTTATGGCTTTTAAGTCCAGGAATGATGAAAAAAAGCAGGCAGGAGTATTTTTCCTGTGCCTCTTTATTGCCCCTCTTGTATTGCTTTCATTCTCAAAGGCAAAGGACCTGGTATATTTCCTTCCCGTCCAACCTTCGATGGCCATGCTTGTTGCCTGTACTGTATGGAGAAAGAACCTGTTCGAACACGGCAGATTGCGCTTTATCCCGTGGGTCATGATTCCAGCGGCGATAATCCTGTCTTGCACCGCTCTTGTAATAACTGGTTTGTGGGGCGGCAGTCCTCTGGTCATAGCCTTTTCGGCAGTTGCAATAATTGTTTTTTCCTGCGGCGGAATCGTGGCGCTCAGAAAGGGCGTGCTTGACTGGGCTGTAGCCTGTTTCTTCGTCCTCATCTCATTATGCTGGTGCTTATGGTTTACAGGGCCGATAGCAAAAGCCGAGATAGATGAAAAAGGCATAAGCAGGGAGATGAACGAGGCGTTAACCATTGTTGGAAACCGTGAAACGCTGCTTTACATGCCCACTGACGGCCTCAGAGGATATGCTGGCTTTTATGGAAATGGAACGGCAAAAGAGATCATTTCACCTTATGACGTAATGAGCCTTCTGAGGGAAAACCCGGGCAAAACAGTTGTGCTCTCATTTGCAACTGATAAAGGCGTAATCCCGGTGGACTTGACCGCTGCGTCATTGAACAGGGGATATGTTTTTAATATAGAAGGTGCTATCGATTTCGGAAGAAAATATCTTCTCGTTATCAGTTTAACACCCTGAATATGACTGGAAACGGATTATTAGCCTTCACCAGAGATAAATCCTTCGATCAAATCAGCGACTGCTCTGGCAGACCTGCCGTTAAGATGAAGGTGGTCGGTGAGAAGATAGTAACCGTGAACTTCGGATATTTTTTCAAAATCTTGCCCCAGGAAGATATGCCTGGCGATGGAGCGGTACATGACCAGGTCTTCGGGCGAATATGAGAACCTGGGCTTGTGGCCGCTTGCAATGAGCATTTCCGTCAGTTTCTCATTGAGCGGAATGTAAGTTATACCCTCTTTCTGTGCCACATCCTTTATAACAGCGCTGAACTTCTGAGCCTGTCTGAATGCGAGGTGCTCAGGTTCCTCCCCGATGGGCGGGATTGATAAGAGCGCAATCTTTGCCTTTGTGCCCGATTTTAATGTTTCACAGAGTTTCGTCAGATTCTCCCTGAACCATGCCTCGTCAGGCGCCTGCGGGATGCCAACTTCCTTTGCCTGCCTTTTTGCCACGACCGGGCTGAAAGCGCCGTTCGCATCATTTGTTCCGATCAGGATCGTAATATAGTCCGGATTGCATGCGATGATGTCGTCAACCCGGTTCAGTACATTCCACGCCGTTTCGCTGTTGATGCCGGCATTCACTACTGCGATACCTTTTGGGGCCAGATCGTCTCTGACCAGTTTGACGTAGTCATAGCTGACCCTGCCGTGCGTTATGCTGTCGCCTATGCAAACCAGCACCTTTTGTCCGGGCTCTTTTCCACCGTTTTTTACAAATTCTTTGGGATTGTTCTCCGGAAGCGCCTGCGCTTTTTTAAAGGCGTATCTGTAAACGCCGAATAAAAGTACAAGAATGATTACCAGGGCTATCAGTATCTTTTTGATCATGATTTGAGCCTCCTGAAAGATTCGATTACACTTCCACCTGGGACGGCTGTCCCTTCAATGTGTGAGCAGTGGCCGATACTGCAGCCGGCTCCAAGATTTGAATCCTTTACCCATGCGCCGGGCATGATGACGGTGTTATCACCGATAACGCTTTTACCCATTATGTGGACATTGGGCCATATCTCGACATCGCGTCCTATTTCTGATTCAGGGCTTATCCATGTGCTCTTCGGGGCTATTATCGAGACGCCTTCTCTCATGTGCCTGAGGTTTATCCTGTCCTGCATGATGCCCGCGGCACAGGCAAGCTGGTCTCTCGAATTTATGCCGTTGGCCTCCTCCAGCTCCATCGTCTCGGCACCGACTACACCTGCTGCCATCTTTACTATGTCGGTAAGATAGTACTCACCCTTTGCGTTGTCATTCTTTATCCGGCCTACCGCGTCGATCAAAAACTTCCTGTTCACGATATAGACGCTTGTATTCACCTCGTCGATGGCCTTGATATCAGGGGTTGCATCGATCTCTTCGATAATTCCTGTAACATATCCGGAGCTGTTGCGGACTATCCTTCCGTATCCGAAAGGTTCAGGCAGTCTTGCTGTGAGTATTCCCATCTGTGCGCCCGAGGATTTGTATATGCCGATCAGTCTTTCAACCGATTCTTTTCTTATAAGCGGCATATCGCCGGGGATGATTATTATGTCGTCGCTTTGGTTCTGCTCAAGCAGTTCACGGGCCACAAGGACTGCATGCCCGGTGCCGAGCGGCGGGTCCTGTACGGCGGTTTTTATCCCCATTGACGAGAGGTAAGGCCCGACCTGCTCCCTTCCATGGCCTATGACGCCCATGATGTCCTGACCCAGTAACAAGCCTATCGTTACAGGGTACCAGACAAGAGGATGGCCCAGTATCTCATGCATGACTTTAGATTTTTCCGATTTCATTCTGGTGCCTTTGCCGGCAGCCAGTATAAGGGTCGATATGCTCATGAGCCGGAAAAATATCATAATCAGCATTATTTTCACAATAGCGATATGGCATTTTAAAGATTCGTCCGTATTTTTACCGAAAAGATAAAAACATATTATCGTCTGCAGAAATGGAAATTGCCGGGAGGAATGAAATGAAAAAAACCGATTATATCGGCGTAATAATTGTGCTTGCGGTTATGCTTTCAGTGCTGGTTTTTGCCGGCGTATTCCCAGGGAAAAATATAGAGTCCGTCAAGTCCGGAGGTGAGAATAAAATCCGGATAGGGGTAAGCATGGATGATCTCAGGCTTGAGAGGTGGCAGCATGACAGGGACATCCTTGTAGAAAAGGCATCCGGACTTAATGCAGAAGTTGTTGTCCAGTCGGCCAACGGTGATGATCAGGTGCAGTTTGCCCAGTGTGAGAACCTCATATCTCAGGGCATAGATGTTCTGGTAATAATACCTCACAATGGCGACACTATGGCTCCGATTGTGGCACAGGCCCACAAGGCGGGCATAAAGATTCTTTCTTATGACAGGCTCATCACCAAATCGGACGTCGATTATTACATCTCGTTTGACAATATAAAAGTAGGTGAGCTTCAGGCGGAAGCAGTCATAAAAGCCGTCCCTGAAGGTAATTATTTTTTAATGGGCGGCTCTCCCACAGACAACAATGCCAAACTCTTCCGTCAGGGACAGATGAATATTCTTCAGCCTCTCATTGACAGAAAGCTCATAAAGATTGTCGGTGATCAGTGGGTCAAAGACTGGCTTCCCGAGGAGGCGATGAAGATTATGGAAAATGCGCTGACTGCGACAGGGAATGAAATAGATGCCGTTGTAGCCTCGAATGACAGTACAGCCGGGGGAGCGATTCAGGCATTGGCAGCACAGAAACTGGCAGGAAAGGTTGCGGTTTCAGGCCAGGACGCCGATCTGGCATCCTGTCAGCGTATTGTAGAGGGGACACAGCTCATGACTGTTTACAAACCGATAAAAAATCTGGCGGCAAGGGCCGCTGAAATTGCCGTTGCCATTGCAAAGAAAGAGAACGTTGAGACAAACGGCAAAGTGGACAACGGCAAGATTGAAGTCCCGTCAATTCTACTGGTCCCTGTGGCGGTGGATGCGTCCAACATGGCCGAGACAGTAATTCAAGACGGGTTTCATTCTAAAGAGGATGTTTATAAAAACATTACGGCATCATCCATTAAGGAAACAGGATCCGCCAAATGAGTGAATACTTTCTTGAAATGAGGGGAATCTCCAAGGATTTTCCAGGTGTAAAGGCGCTGGACAATGTAAACCTTCATGTAAAAAAGGGTGAAGTTCATGCCCTTTGCGGTGAAAACGGCGCAGGCAAGTCAACACTGATGAAAGTGCTTGGCGGGTTTTATCCGGCAGGAGAATATTCAGGCAGTATTATGCTTGATGGCTCTGAACTGAAGCTCTCAAACATAAAACAGGGAGAGAAGGCGGGAATTGCATTCATTTATCAGGAACTGGCGCTGTTTAATGAACTCACGGTTGCCGAGAATATATTCATGGGCCATGAAAACGCTAAGCTCGGCGTGCTTGATGAACCCGCCATGCTTTCCCTTGCAAACAAAAAGCTTACCGAGCTTGGTCTTGACATCTCGCCATATTCAAAGGTCGGCAGTCTGGGAACCGGCAGGCAGCAAATGGTCGAAATTGCCAAGGCGCTGTCCAGAGATGCACGGATCATAATAATGGATGAACCCACTGCGTCGTTGTCCGATAACGAGACCGCTCTTCTTCTCTTAATAATCGGGAGGCTTAAGGATAACGGAACAACAATCATTTATATCTCACACAAACTTGATGAGGTCTTTTCGGTGGCTGACACGATAACCGTTTTAAGGGACGGAAGCACGGTTCTTACTCAGCCCTCATCAAGCCTGTCAAAAGCAGAAGTAATAAAAGCCATGGTCGGAAGGGACATGGCGGAATTGTATCCGGCAGGCGGAGGCGTTTGCGGAGAAACTGTAATGAAAGTTGATTCCTTTAATGTCTGGGAAGATGCTTCAAAGACAAAAAAGATTGTTGATGATGCGTCCTTTTTCGTTCGCCGTGGCGAGGTCCTGGGATTCGCCGGTCTTATAGGTGCAGGTCGTACTGAACTCATGTCGGCCGTTTTCGGGAATCCCCCGGGGCCTTGCACCGGCAATGTTGAAATATTTGGTGAGAGCTTCAAAGCAAAAAATCCACAGAATGCGCTCAGGGCGGGAATAGCAATGGTTCCCGAAGACAGGAAGCGCTCCGGCATAGTTGGTATAATGTCGGTGCTTGAGAATATGACTCTGGCCCATCTTGATAAGTTTGCAAACATGGCGGGTATAATAGATGAGCCCAGGGAATTGAATGATGCCCGGTCGATGTCGGAAAGGTTAAAGGTCAAGGCTTCAAACCTGGATACCCCGATTAACAATCTCAGTGGAGGAAATCAGCAGAAAGTGATAATCGCGCGCTGCCTGATGGGGGGTATCAGGGTGCTTATCCTTGATGAGCCTACGCGCGGGATCGACGTGGGTGCAAGATATCAAATATATACGCTTATCAGAGAGCTTACGGCCCAGGGCATAGCTGTCGTGATGGTGTCTTCAGACCTTCCTGAGGTCATAGGGCTTTCTGACAGGATTATAGTGATGCATGAGGGAAAGATAAAAGGGGAGTTTTTAAACAAGGGCGTTACACAGGAAATGATTATGAGCTGCGCCCTTGAAGGGGAGTGATGCATGGAAAATGGCACGATTACTCTATATTTAAGGAAGAATATCAGGACATATGCAATGATCATCGCACTTGTAGCGATCTGGGCTATCTTCACTTTTGCAACCGGCGGTGAGTTCCTGACATCCAGAAACATGTCGAACCTTTTCAGACAGATGTCAATTACGGGAGTACTGGCAGCAGGTATGGTAATGGTTATAATAGCCGGACAGATAGACCTGTCGGTCGGCTCATTGCTGGGCCTGCTCGGAGGGATAGCGGCAGTGCTGGATGTCTGGGCGCATCTGGGAGGACTCGCTTCTATTTTTGCAGCAATTGGGGCAGGCCTTTTCTTTGGAACGCTTAACGGCTGGCTGGTGGCATATCAAAAAATTCCTCCGTTCATAGCGACACTGGGCGGGTACCTTGCATATCGCGGGATACTGATCGGAATTACCGGCGGAACAACAATATCATCGCTGGACCCCATATATGCGACGATCGGCGATTCATACCTGCCGGTTTGGTTCGGGATACTGTTTGCAATGGTGATAGTAGCCGTAATAGCTTTCGGTATGCTGTCCAACCTGAGGCTCAAGCAGGAATACGGCATAAAAACCCAGTCCGATTTTATGACATGGCTCAAGGTGGCAGGCATTGCTGCAATAGTGACTGTGTTTGTGCTTGTCATGAACGCTTATAACGGAATCCCGGTCCCTGTCTTCATAATGCTGATTCTCTCAGGTATAGTGGCGTTCATCCTTGGCAGGACGGTTTTCGGCAGGCGCATATATGCTATTGGCGGTAATATCGAGGCGGCAAGATTAAGTGGTATCAACACGCGATTTCTAATGATGATGCTGTTCACTATAAACGGGCTTATGGCCGCTGTTGCAGGGATATTACTTACGGCAAGGCTGGATGCGGCATCTGTTGCAGCCGGTCAGAATGCCGAACTGGATGCCATAGCGGCATGCGTTATAGGAGGTGCAAGCCTGATGGGCGGAGTCGGCAGCGTGGGTGGTGCTCTTGTAGGGGCCCTTGTCATGGCAAGTCTGGACAACGGTATGAGCATGCTTAATACGCAGACTTTCTGGCAGTATATTGTTAAAGGTAGTATACTCGTTGCGGCAGTCTGGATTGACATAGCTTCCAAGCAGAAGAAGTAAAAATTAATTCGATATTGGAGGAAACATGGTAAAAAGGGGATATCTTCCGTTTATTGTCTTAATCATGGTTTTTGCCGCATGCGCCCATAAACCCTCAATCAAGGTGAACTCACAACCGGGTATAAGCCAGGTAATAATTAATGCGGAAACAGAATCCGGCACGGTATCCGGATACAGGATGGAAAGCGGGATCAATGCTTTTCTGGGAATTCCCTATGCGAAACCGCCGGTGGGTGGGCTTCGATTCGCCCCTCCCGAGGAAATCGGGAAATGGGAGGGAATCAGATCTGCAAATGAATTCGGATCAAGCTGCCCTCAGATTATTGACGAGTATGAACCGGCATCCCTGTATAAACAAAGTGAAGACTGCCTGAGCCTGAATATATGGACGCCCGGGGCGGATGACAGAAAAAGACCTGTCATAATCTATATACACGGGGGCGGCTTCGTTAACGGCGGCACAGCTGATCCGCTGTATAACGGTTCATACATATCAAAACGCGGCGATATCGTTTTCGCCAGCGTCAATTACCGTGTCAATGCATTAGGCTATCTTTATCTCGAAGATTTCGGGGCCCGGTATAAAGGCTCGTCGAACCTGGCCATTCAGGACCAGCTCATGGGCATCAGGTGGATAAAGAACAACATTGCAAAGTTCGGCGGTGATCCCGATAACATAACCATCATGGGCGAATCGGCAGGTAGTGCGAGCGTTATGATACTCATGGGGCTACCCCAGGCGAAGGGGCTGTTCACCAAAGCCATAGCCGAAAGCGGCGGCTGCAATCTTATAAGGACCAGGGAGCAGGCTTCACGCTATACAAAGCAGTTTCTGAAAGCGGCCGGCGTAATAGACATAGAGTCTCTAAAAAAACTTTCAGCAGAAGACATTGTTAAGGCAGTCAACAAACAGCTCGATGAGGCCGGATTCGAGGCTGACCTTGTTTTTGCGCCTGTAGTGGACGGGGACATTATCCCTGTTGATCCATTGAAGGCGATTGATAACGGCTCGGCCAAAGAGATTGCCTTTTTGAACGGCACCAATCTCGATGAATACCGCTACTGGATAAACTACTCAGGGCTTTTAAGGTTCATTCCAATGGGTGTAATGCTCGATGCCGTTCCGGATGTGAAGGCCAGGCTCCACGGCAAGGATAAGGAGCTTATAGAATTCTACAAGAAGAAGAACCCGAACTCGGGCATGAGTGATGACATGTTCGAATTTGCCACGGATATGATGTTCCTGATTCCACATATTCAGGCAACAGAAGCGCAGTCGAAATATGCGAACGTATGGATGTACCGCTTTGACTGGAAATCGCAGGCCAAGGATTATTTCGGCGCATGCCATGCGATCGAACTGCCATTTGTATTGAAGACCTTCGATTCACCGACGCGCTGGCAGATCGTGGGCCCGAATCCTCCAATGGACCTTTCCGATACGATGATGGATGCATGGGTGGCGTTTGCCAGAAACGGCAATCCGAATCATGCGGGCATGCAGAACTGGCCGCAGTATGAGACCGGACAACGGGCCACCATGATATTCAATACTAAATCCGAAATTGTTAACGATCCGGAAAAGGATGTGAGGCTCATCTATAAGGGCATCACGTATTAGCGCTCGGGTTTGTTGAATTTGCCGGCACAGGAGTGCTTGAATAAAGGGTGCTTAACATGTATGTTTATAAAAATCCTCATAGGGAGTGTGCCTGATGGATGGAAAGAAGCTCTCAATCGGTGTTAAAGCCGGATACGGAGTATGCGATTTCGGAGGTAACCTGTTTTTTACCGCCACTGCTTTTGTTCTTATGAACTACATCACCGATACAATGGGGCTTGCAGCCGGACTTGCCGGTACGGCTCTCTTTATCGGAAGGGTGTGGGATGCCTTCTATGATCCTATCCTCGGATATTTTTCGGACAAGACGAAAACACGAATGGGCAGGCGCAGACCTTATATGCTTGCAGGAGCTATTCCACTCTTTATCGCTATGGTTGTCATGTTCACGAACCCATCGCTCTTCAAGCATGGCATGAGCCAGACTGCCCTGTTCGTATTCACAACCATTGTTTACATACTCCTCTGCACCGCCTATTCGACCGTAAATATTCCCTATTCTTCGCTTTCTCCTGAGCTTACGGACGACTATCATGAAAGGACATCACTGAACGGATTCAGATTCGGATTTGCAGCCATCGGCACGCTTGTCGGGGCCGGAGCCGCCTGGCCTATAGTAGGCCTTATGAAAGACAAAAACATGGGCTTCGTTCTACTGGGAATAGTCTACGGCGGCATAATGCTGGTTACAGCCCTGATAACAATAGTCACTGTTAAAGAACCCGAAGATCTGAAGCCTGTAAAGTCAAGGGGATTTATCGAGACATACATACAGGTTTTCAAAAACGGGCCTTATCTGCTGGTTCTTGCAACATACGTCCTTCATATTATTGCCATAACAATAGTGAGCGGTGTGGCGGTCTATTATTTTGATTATGTTCTGGCAGCAAGACAGGCTATAGATTCCAAGGCGCAGACGACCCTGGCCATGCTCATACTCATAGGCACTGCATTCGTATTTATTCCGATCAGTGTATTCCTGAGTAAAAGAGTCGGGAAAAAGATTGTCTACAGTTTAGGTTTCATAATCATAGCGGCTGTGCTGATGGTGCTTTTCGCCTTCGGCCACAGGATGCCGGTGAGCTTTACGCTGGGTATGATGTGCGTGATGGGTACGGGGTTCGGATTTACTTATGCGCTTCCGTATGCAATAGTCGCTGATGCCATCGAGTATGACTATATGCGTACCGGTGAACGAAGGGAAGGGGCCTTCTTCGGCATATGGACATGGGGTCTCAAGCTGGGGCAGGCCCTTGCAGCGCTTTCGATGGGCTGGATACTGCAGTCGATGGGATATATTAAAGAAGCCCTTCCTCAATCGCCTTCAGCCGAACTCGGTATCAGACTGCTGCTCGGGCCTATACCTGCGGCGGTGTTCCTTCTGGCGGCGATTGTTCTTTATTTCTACCCGATAACCGAAAAGCGCTACGAAGAAATTCAAAAGCAGATCAGGATAATGGAAGGGAAGAAAGAATAGCAAGAAGGAGACAGGAGACAGTAAACAGAAGATAGTGGAGTAATAAAAGTATTGAACCAGAAGTGTATTTTAAAAGGTTTTATTCTGACTCCTGTCTCCTGACTATTATCTTCTGATTTATTCAAGTGATCGTAAGCATATTCCGATTGAGTAGATAAAATAATTTAAACTGACGAGGAATATATGAATCTTAAACCGCTGTTTGAACCAAAAACTATGGCAGTAATTGGCGTATCGCTTCATAATGATTTGAATCCGGCAAATGTTATTTATTACAAGAATCTTTTCCGGTATCCTGCCGAGGTATATGCGGTCAATCCCAAGGCGGGAGTTCTGAAAGGCATGCAGTCATATTCCTCGGTTGCCGATATATCTGATGATATCGACATGGCCGTAATTGCTGTTCAGGCCGAGCGCGTTCCGGCCAGCGTCGAAGAGTGTATAAAGGCAGGTGTTAAAAGCGCCGTAATAATCTCAGGGGGGTTTTCCGAAGTAGGAAGGAATGACCTTCAGGATAGAATTACCGCTATTGCCAGAGAAGCCGACTTTCCCATAATCGGCCCCAACTGCATCGGCCTCTATGTACCGGAAAAAGTCGATACATTTTTTGAACCCCAGGAAAGAATCAATACGCCACTTAAAGGCAACATCGCACTGGTGAGCCAGAGCGGCGGTATGCTGCTCGACATGATGATAAGGTTCACTTCCGAAGGCGCAGGCATGTCTACCTGCGTAAGCATAGGCAACAAGGCTGTCATCAAGGAGAAGGATCTGATTAATTATCTTGCGTCTGATGAAAAGACCAAGGTCATCTCATTTTATATAGAAGGATTCAACGAAGGGGAGGGACATGAGTTTATCGAAACTGCAAAGAACTGCGGCAAGCCCGTAGTCGTGCTAAAATCAGGCAAAACCCCCCAGGGCAGCAAAGCGATAACAAGCCATACCGCATCGCTTGCAGGCGATTATAAGGTGTTTTCCTCCATTATGAACCAGTACGGCATCGTCGAAGCTGCCGGGCTGCTCGACCTCGTCTATTTCAGCCAGTGCCTGAGCTGCTATCAGGAACATATTCAGGGCAGGCTAGGAATACTCACGATAAGCGGTGGTCATGGGACGCTTGCAACAGACCTGGCGCTCAGTTACGGACTGGATATTCCGGCGCTGGACGATTCCCAGCAGGAGGCGATTCGCGCCGTCCTTTCACCGAGCATAAAGAACATAGCCTCGTGCCACAATCCCGTTGACCTTACAGGAAGCGCTGTTGACGGTGATTTTGTTGAAGCGGCCAAGGCGCTGTCTGTCATGGATAATATTGACTGCGTTGTAGCACTTCTGCTGCCTTATGCGCCTGCGCTCAGCATGGATCTGGGCGCACTCCTCAGTACGGTCAAGAGGCGCTATAACAAGCCTATAATCGCTTACGTGCCGAGGCTGGAAAAATACAGGATACTGATTGACGGCTTCGAGCTCAACAACATCCCTGTTGCCCACAGCATAGAAGGCTGTATGAAGATGGCCCAGGGTCTGCTTAAATACAGGGGAACCAAAAGCTGAGCAAACATAGAGTGGGTCGTCGATGAGGAGAAAAATTGAAGCAGTGATATTCGACATGGACGGCACGCTCCTTGACACGCTCAGGGATATAGCCGATTCCATGAATATGGCGCTGAAAAGCATCAGCCTGCCCGAGCGCGATTTCGAATACATGAGATTCAGCGTGGGATATGGTGTGGAAGAGCTTGCCAGACGTGCAATGCCTTATGGAAGCAGCCCTGAGGATATCATGAGGTGTGTCGGCAGGTTCCGCGACATTTATAATGAGCACTACAGGGATTCGAGCAGGCCGTATGACGGAATACCCGAGATGCTCGACGAACTTTCAAGATTGAATATCCCGTTTGCGATACTCTCAAACAAACCTGAGGACTTTACGATAAGAATGACGGATGAGCTTCTCGGAAGATGGAAATTTGCCGAAGTGCGTGGCGTCAGGCAGGACAAACCAAAGAAACCCGATCCGGCGGTTGCCATCGAGATTGCACAAAGATGGTGCATCCCTCCTGAAAAGATAGCCTTTGTCGGGGATTCCGCGGTCGACATGCAGACCGCCAATGCAGCAGGCATGTTCGCAGTAGGCGTGCTCTGGGGCTTCCGTCCGCAAAATGAAATAGAAGAAGCCGGGTCAATGGCCCTTATCAGCCATCCGCTTGAACTGCTTGAATTATTAAAAATCGAGTGACGGATGAGAAAAGATATTCAACTCACTCCTCACTCTTCACTCCTTACTTATTACTTCTCACTTCTCTATTGAACAATCCGGCGCTTTTGCCTTATAAGCATACAATTCTTTTTTGAGGAGGCCTGATGATGAAATACAGTTCTTACGAAGAAGCTTACACCCGTTCAATGAATGATCCCGACGGATTCTGGGCAGAGGCTGCCGAAGCTGTTACATGGACTAAAAAATGGGACAATGTTGTCTTTTCTCCCAAGCCGAATTTTTACAGGTGGTTTGAAGGCGCGGAGATGAATACATGCTACAATGCAGTAGACAGGCATGTCGAAGCCGGCAGAAAAGACCAGACTGCAATCATTTATGACAGCCCTGTAACAGGGACAGTAAAGAAGATAACATACGGCGAACTCCTTGCCCAGGTGTCGCTTGTTGCCGGCATGCTGAAAAAGTTCGGTGTTGAGAAGGGCGACCGCGTTATCATCTATATGCCCATGATGCCGGAAACGCTTTTTGCGATGCTTGCATGCGCAAGAATCGGAGCCGTACACTCGGTAGTTTTCGGCGGATTTGCCCCCAACGAGCTTGCAGTCAGGATTGAAGACGCCAAGCCCAAAATAATGATAAGCGCTTCCTGCGGTATTGAACCCAAAGGTGCAATCCCTTATAAACCGCTGCTCGACAAGGCGATCGAACTCTCCAGCCACAAACCTGAAAAATGCATAATTTTTAACCGTGAACAGGTTAAGGCTGAGCTAATTGCAGGAAGGGATGTGGACTGGAAAGAGGCTATTGAGGGTGTTGAACCGGCTTCATGCGTTACGCTCAAGGCGACAGATCCTCTCTATATTCTATATACGTCAGGCACAACCGGCATCCCGAAAGGGGTTGTCAGGGACAATGGCGGGCATGCCGTCGCAATGATGTGGTCGATGAAGAACATCTACGGCATTGAACCGGGCGATGTTTACTGGGCTGCATCCGATGTCGGCTGGGTTGTCGGGCATTCATATATCGTATATGCGCCCCTTCTTTATGGTGCGACAACGATAATCTATGAAGGAAAACCGGTTGGCACTCCAGACCCCGGTGCTTTCTGGCGCGTCATCAACGAGCACAAAGTCAAGGTGCTGTTTACTGCGCCGACCGCGTTCAGGGCGATAAAGAAGGAAGACCCGACCGGCTCGTTCATTAAGAAATATGATATCTCATGCCTTAAGTATCTCTTCCTTGCAGGTGAAAGGCTTGATCCGGATACATACCACTGGGCAAGCGATCTTCTTAATATCCCTGTCATTGATCACTGGTGGCAGACCGAAACGGGTTGGGCAATTGCCGCCAATTGTGCAGGCATAGAACTTCTGCCGATCAAGGCGGGTTCCCCGACAAAGCCTGTGCCTGGCTACAATATCAAGGTGCTTGATGAAAACGGGAACGAACTTCCGAACGGTTCGGAAGGGACGATTGCGGTCAAGCTGCCGCTGCCGCCATGCTGTCTTCCGACATTATGGCAGAGGGATGATGCGTTTGTTTCTTCTTATCTGAGCAGTTTCGAAGGCTATTATACTACCGGCGACGGCGGGTTTATGGATGCGGACGGCTATATCTACATTATGGGCAGGGTGGACGACATAATAAACGTTGCAGGCCACAGGCTCTCAACCGGTGGAATGGAAGAGGTTGTAGCAAAGCACCCCGATGTCGCAGAATGCGCGGTCATTGGTGTTGACGATCAGCTTAAGGGGCAGGTTCCAGTCGGATTCGCAGTTTTAAAAGCAGGTGTTAAAAGAGATCCCGCCGAAATTCAGAAAGAGGTTGTCAGGATGGTCAGGGATCAGATCGGCGCTCTAGCATGCCTTAAGGATATAGCGGTTGTTGCAAGGCTTCCCAAAACCAGGAGCGGCAAGATTCTCCGCGGGACAATGCGCAAAATCGCGGACGGCAAGGAATACAAGGTGCCCTCGACAATAGAGGACCCGGCTGTTCTTGGCGAGATAGGTGAAGCGCTGAAAGGTGTGGGTTATCCGAAACAATAAATAAAAGAACAGACTTATTAAATAATCAGGTTAAAAAAACACAGGCAGGCGATAAGTTCCTGTCTGTGTTTTTTTATTAGATTAACTGATCCGGATGCCGGAATATTTACATTCAGAAGAATTACTTAGCACTTGGTACCTTTACGGAAGTTCCTGACCCTTGATTTGACTTTCCATCAGGGGACTTTTTCTTTTGAGCCCCGTTTTTATCCGTGGCTGCAGCCGCTTTTGCAGCGGCCTGGGCCGCTTTCTTCTCGTTAAGCCTTTCTATGAATGCCTTGCAGTCAGGAGTCGTATATTTTTTATTCTGTGCAATTTCCATTGCTGAATAACTGTATGTGTATTTGTTCTGGGGACTCCAGAAAAGCCAGCCTGTTCCGCATGAATCAAGTGTCGCCTTTATCTGGTGTTCCATATACCAGGGGCCGAAACCTTTGGTTATTCCCATGGGAAAGGCCTGAAGCCAAGGTCTTACTATTACACTGTCCCCCACGAGCTCTTTCATCATGGAGATGCCGTCATAAACAAACATGTACGGTTCGTCGGCGGGGTTACTTATGCCTGAAAACCCTTTTTCAAAATGTGATGGATAAAGCATTGGGGAAATGATATCGACATATCGGGAAAGCATTTTTACGTCCTGTCCTACAACCGTCACATCGATTGGCCTTTGCCATATGACTATCCCGAACATGTCAATAGAAAGAAGGATTCTTTTAGGTGATGTTATTTCATGAACCCTTTTTATGAAGCCTGTTATGATATCAGTCCTGGCTTTACCATCGAGTCCCGTATGATTTTCTGAATCAGCATGATAACGGATATAATCCAGCTGGATTTCGTCAACACCCGTATTTGCTATTTCCCTGATAACGGTAAGCAGATATTCCTGCACCTCGGGTTTGGCCGGGTTCAGAAATTGTTTTTTATAGACCCAGTCCGGTCTGGTGCGAGCCATTATCGAATCCCTGAAAACAACGACCCTTGCAACGACATGTATTCCCATCCGGTGCAGAAGCTCGATCATTTTGGGGAGTTCTTCGATATTCGGTGTGTAAGTCTC
>CAYNVT010000024.1:42426-43831 GCA_964400685.1 uncultured Bacteriovoracaceae bacterium
TATTTTTTTGGAATATCGCTTCTGAATGTTATGGCCCCCAGGTCGTCTTTTGCGTCGAAGACTATTGTATTGCCTCCACACTGCTTGAGCTTCTCCGCCGATTCAAGTATGAAGCGGGTTCCGGCGTTTGAGGGATTTATATAGATGCCTTTGGCAATAAAAGTTTTTGGCTTGGGGATAGTATGGGGCTTCAGCGGCTGCGACCATGCAATGGGGATTTTTATTGTCTGGCCGGGCGACAGTGTGCCTGTGATACCGTTAAGGTTCTTGATGGTGTTCATGAGTTCTTTTTTTGTGTAGGCGGCAGTGTAAGGCATAAATTTTAAAGCTATCCTGCTTAGCGTTTCCCCGCTTTGAATTGTATACAGGTATGTTCCGGGCTGAGGGGAAAATGCCTGCTGATGAGGCTGTGGGACTTGTTGAGGCTGGGAAACCGCTGCCTGAGATGCAGACTGATTGCTTTTCGCCGAATAAAGAGGTTCCGTAATCACAAGAACCAGACCGATTGCCAATAGAATTTTAACGTGTCTTATTTTCATTGAATCATTATATTACGACGCAATTATTATTCACAAGAAAGATATAAGATGTGGATGATATTTCTAAATAAGGCCCATGGATTCAAGTTCTTTCAAACACTGCCACGCATTTTTAAACAGGATTGTTTTTATGCCCAGTTTGTCTGCCGCTTCTGTATTTGCAGGTGAATCGTCAATGAATACTGTATGAGCAGGTTCAAGGCTGTAGATTGATAGTATATGTTTAAATATTTCAGTATCGGGTTTAACTAGGTTGATCCTGCATGAAATGACAACGCCTTTGAAGGCACCCAGGAAAGAGTAGGTCTTTTCAAGATAACTGATGGACTCTTTATGCATGTTTGAGAGGCAGAAAAGGTCATGGCCTTTATTTTTGAGTAAATGCATTGTCTCAATTGTTTCAGGAATGGGTATCAAAGAGGGGGGGACGCTTTTCATAAACCGGGCAATCTGTTCAGGGCTTAATCCGGTCCTGTCAGAGCAACGTTTTATCGCATCTGATAATGAGAGTGTTCCACGGTCCAGTTCGATCCAGTCTGGATGTCTGATTAGTTTTGTTAAAATTATATCCTGAACTCTTAAGTCATCGGTGAAATCCTGTACCAGTTTTTCAGGTTCCCAGGTTACGGATACTCCGCCAAGATCGAATATTATGTTCATGCTTAACGAAGCCTGCCCGGCAAAAAAAGGCCGGGCAGGCTGAATGGATCAGCAGCCGAATTTGTCTTTTACTGCTTTGAAGGCTTTGTCGGATACATCAAGGGTCTTATTGATGTCTTCTTCTGTATGTGCGGCGCTCAGGAACATGTTGTGGTGCCAGAAGAAATACACACCGTTAAGCGAGCATTCCTTGCAGAACAGCTGGG
>CAYNVT010000025.1:0-912 GCA_964400685.1 uncultured Bacteriovoracaceae bacterium
TTAAAATTTTATTCAATATTCTGCAGCTGTTCCCTTATCTTCTCGAGTTCGGTCTTTGCGTCTATGACAAAGATGCTGATAGAGGTATCCTGAGACTTCGACCCTATTGTATTGAACTCCCTGTTTATCTCCTGGAGAATGAATTCGAGTCTCCTGCCCGCCGCATTAGATGATTTGAGCGCCTCTTTGAAGACATCGAAATGGCTCTTAAGCCTCACCACCTCTTCCGTTATATCGCACCGTTCGGCCATTATTGCAATCTCCTGTGCAAGCCTTACCTCATCAACCTGAGGCTTGCCCTGAAGAAGGCTGTTTATATTCGTATTCAGTCTCTCGGCAAATATTTTAGGCATACCTTCGGAAGCCTTTTCAATAGAGATGCGTATGCCTTCAAGAACCTGTATCCTTTCTGCCATGTCCCTGCCCAGCTTTGCCCCTTCCTCCTTCCTCGAATCAAGAAAACCCTTCAACGCCTTTTCAAGAACAGGGCTGATCAATGCCCACAGTTCTTCCACCATTTTCTCTTCTTCACCGACAACGCCCGGTATTGAAATCACATCCCTGAAAGAGGCTTCTCCTCCGAAATGTCCGGCCATTGTCTTCAAATCTTCAAAAACAGCTTTTGCATAATCCCAGTTGATTTTAAGCCCCTGCTTTTCAGCCTCGGCAACATTTCTGGTTATTATTACATCGGCCTTTCCCCTCTGAATGGCATCGGAAACAGCCGAGCGGACCTGCATTTCAATCTGGTTCATGTCACGCGGCAGTTTTACGCGGATATCCTTATACCTGTTGTTCAATCCTTTTATCTCTACTGAATAGCCGCCCTCTTCCGCATGGCCGTAGCCTGTCATGCTGCCTGGCATCTGAGCCTCCCTTTATAAATGTTTCTGATCTCTTTAAAGACCGCCC
>CAYNVT010000025.1:922-43142 GCA_964400685.1 uncultured Bacteriovoracaceae bacterium
CCTGAGTTCATCCGAAGCATAATCAGGGTATGTCCATTCAAGGCTTGAATAAGCTTCCCCTCTGTAAATCAGCGTCACTTCCGCCCATATTCCACGGGACAGATATATTCGGTGGCTGTAGGGCTTCGTCGTAGCGAGACATACGTTTTCAAGAGAAAGTATTCCGGGGTCAATGTTTACGCCCCTTTTACCCTCAGCCAGAAACCTGTCTTCGATTTCATTAGTCTTAATTTTCGCTTCCGGCATGAAATCTCTTGGTACAAGCCGCTCAAAAGCGACTATCATCCTTTTGAGCCCCTGGCCCATTTCCGCTTCATAATAATTCGTATAATCAAACGGCAGTTCATTACTCTGATAAACAGTGTCTCCGAATTCATTTTTAAGAAGCGCCATCACATCATCCGGATTCTGCCGGTAGATAATGCTGGAAAATAGCATCACATCCCTGGGAAGCCTTATGCTACCCACCGAGTTCCTCCATACAGATACACTTCAATGTCTCAAAGCTGACCGTCGCTGCGCCGATCTCTCCTACAACGATCCCAGCCGCAATATTGGCTATCGCAGCCGCCTCGACCGGCGTCGCACCTGATGCGCTTGCAAGCGTAAACACAGATATAACGGTGTCGCCGGCGCCTGTCACATCAAACACAGTCTTTGCAGCGGTGGGGATATGGGTCACTTTGTCTCTGCTCTCAAAAAGGCTCATGCCTTCTGCCCCGCGCGTTGCCAGGATCATTCTGCATCCGAGCATATCGAATATCCTGCCCGCCGCTTCCGCCATATCCTTTTCCGAAGAGATCGTCATGCCTGCGCCGAAGGCAAGCTCCTTCTTGTTGGGCGTAATGATCCCTGCATTCTTGTAATGCGGGAAATTCCTTTCTTTGGGGTCAACATTCACGAGCAGCCCGTATCTGCCTGCCTCGGCGATTATATCTGCAATGAGTCCTACGCTGAGCAGTCCTTTACCGTAATCGGAAAGGACAACGGCATCGGCTCCAGCCATCTTTTCCTTTACCGCCGACAGCAGACCCTTTCTGTTGTCATCCGATATATGTTCCCTGTCTTCTTTGTCTATCCTTACGACCTGCTGCGTGTTGGCTATAATCCTGGTCTTCACAATTGTCTTTCTCGAACCGTCCCTGATAAGACCGTCCGGATCGACACCTTCATCACTGAGCAGGCTTGATATGCTATCGCCCTGCCTGTCATCACCGATAACGGAAAAAATCTGCACGCCAGCTTTCAGGCTGCTGAGATTCCTGACCACGTTGCCGGCCCCGCCCAGCCTGAAGGTCTCTTCCCTTACATCAACAACCGGCACGGGCGCTTCGGGTGATATGCGTTCGACCGTTCCCCAGATGTACTCATCCAGCATGATGTCGCCGATGATGAGAATATTCTTATCAGGCATCGCATCAAATATCCCGGCAAGCCTTTTGGCAGGAATTTTTATCATCTGCTCCTCAGTCAACAGTATTTTTGAATAAAGCATCCACGAAATGCCCGGCGTCAAACTCCTGAAGATCATCCATGGCCTCACCTACGCCAACAAAGCGTATGGGAATGTCGAACTCGTCAGCGATGCCTACAATGACACCGCCCTTCGAAGAACCGTCCATCTTCGTAAGCACAATACCGGTCACGCCGAGCGCATTATTGAACTGGCGCGTCTGTTCAATGGCATTCTGCCCGATTGTCGCATCAAGGACAAGGAGCACCTCGTTCGGTGCGCCCGGCATCTTCTTGTCCAGGACGCGCTTAGTCTTTTTAAGCTCTTCCATGAGATTTTCGCGCGTATGGAGTCTGCCGGCGGTATCGATTATGAGCACGTCGTGCCCCCTCTTTATTGCAGCTTCCAGACCGTCAAAGGCAACAGCCGTCGGGTCCGCACCCTCCTGGGACTTTATGAAATCTGCGCCTGCCTTGTTCGCCCAGTGCTCGAGCTGCTCTATCGCGGCCGCCCTGAAGGTGTCCGCCGCTGCAACGATTACGCTCCTGCCCTGGTTCTTAAGGAGCCAGGCAATCTTGGCAATGGTCGTGGTTTTCCCCGAGCCGTTTACGCCGCTCACCATTATGACAAACGGTTTTGATTCATCCTTGATTTCAAGGTGTTTTTCCCTCTGGGACAGTATGCGGCTGATTTCCGCCCTCACCTTTTCCATGGCAGCATCAGCTGTGTCTACAGAAGCAATGTCCTTTTTCAGGTCTTCAAATATCTTGTATGCCGTCTTGATGCCTATATCCGTGCCGACAAGCGTTTCTTCCAGTTCATTCAAAAGAGCTGTGTCGATCTTATCATGCCTGCTGAATACTGATGCAATCCTCTCAATAAAGCCCTTGTGCGTCTTTGCCAACCCTTTTTCGAGCCTTTTCTGAGCTGATACGACTTCTTTTACAGGAACAGGTTTTTCCGCAGGTATGGCCTTGATCTCTTCCGCAGGCGGCAGTACGGGAGGAAGCTCTCCCGGTTTCGGAAGCCTCGGGTGAATGCCTGGCAGAGGCAATACCCAGGCGTTCAGAAGAAACGCTATGACAAGATATATCCATGCCGGCAGATCAACCGGGAGCATTGCAGGGCTTGACAGATCAATCGCAAAAAGGGCGAAGAAGACATAGCTTAAAACAAAGATGATATAATCGTGAGCTTTAAACGTGTAGTTCAAGGGAACACCTCCAGTAATTCATCCAAAAAATTCCTAACACAGGCCTGCTAAAAGGACAAGCCGCGGATTCTTTTTAATAAACCAGCCTGAAAAAATAAGTCTTTTCGTATTTAAAATCAAACTGCCGGATGCAAGATGAAAAGCAGAAAGGTACAAAAAAGCGGCTGCGCGCGAAAAGGCATGATTTTATGGTTTGCCTGAAAAGCCATTGTTCTATATTATGCCTGATATTGCTGATCAGGCCTGATCTTCATTAAGCTCACAACCACGACTGCATGCATGACAAAATCCTTTCCTGAGCGGAGAAACCGGCCTGCATATCACAAATTCTCTAAGGGAGGCGTTGATGAAACCGATTTTGAAACCTGTTTTGTTTGTTGCAATGATTCTGAGCCTGAACTCCTGCTCGTCACTGAACTGGTATTTCAAGGATTCGGTCCCCAAGCCTGCGGGAACCGTAAGCCTTCAGGGTGTTCATTCCATTGTGACAATAAGCAGAGACGACCTGAGCATACCCTGTATTGAAGCGCAGAACGAGGATGACCTCTTCTTTGCCACAGGTTATGCAATGGCATCCGACAGACTCTGGCAGATGTACCTGATGAGCATGGCCGCTCAAGGCAGGCTCTCCGAAATAGCCGGCAAATCGACGCTCGACATGGACATATATCTGAGGACGCTGGACATGAGGGGCATCCTTGAAGAGAGCAGAAAAGAGCTCGATGAAAGATCGCTTAAGTCTCTCGTGAACTTTTCAAAAGGTGTCAACGCGTATTTAGAGACTCATCCGGAACTGCCTGCGGAATTCAGACTCAGCGGCTTCAAACCCGCAGAATGGACGCCGGATGACTCTCTCCTGGCTTTATGCCTGTTCTGCTGGAGCCTTTCATCCAACGCATCCGATGAACTGGAATTCCTAGAAAATGCAGGCAAAGTAGGCTGGGACAAAGCGGCATGGCTTTATGACACATACCCCGGTGAACCGGTTCAAGTAGCGGAAGCAGGAAAACTCAAATCCATAGACATACGGGACCTCTACCCTGACGGCGCCGCGAAAACAGATGGGCATGCCGCATCATTTCCAGCAATGGTAAATGCAGCATCGAACAACTGGGCCATCATGGGGACAAGGACGGCCAGCGGCAAATCGATCGTCGCCAATGACCCCCATCTTTTCCTGTCCATCCCGGGACCCTGGATGACCATGCACCTCAAATGCCCCACATATGAATCTGCCGGCGTAACACTTCCGGGCATGCCTTTCATCGCGCTCGGCTATAACGGCCATGTCGCATGGGGAGCAACCATGGTCATGGCAGACAGCCAGGATCTTTTTATCGAAAAAATCAAAAAGGAAGGGGGCAGAATCACCTATCTCTATAAGGGTGAGTGGCTGCCGATGACAGAGAAGAAAGAGCTCTTTAAAATAAAGGGCCGCAGCAAGCCAGTGGAAAAAACAGTGCTTTCAACAGTTCACGGCCCCATATTGAATTCGAACCTGACGGAAGTCCTTGACGCTAAGCTTCCCGTATTCGACAAGTACGGGATTGCATTCTGCGGAGCAAAGGAGGGATTCGTAGGCGCATTCAGTACATTCCTGGGCATGGGCAACGTCGTCAACGCCGCCGGGATGAGGAGTCAAATACTTACAATAAAGGGCACATACTTCAATCTCGTTTACGGAGATGCGGACAACATAGGCTGGCAGATTTCCGGCGCATATCCGATCAGGAAAAAAGGAATGGGCTTCTTCCCGTCGCCCGGATGGGACGGTGAATACGACTGGACCGGCTTTATACCCATGGCGGAACTGCCGCACATCGAAAACCCGGCTCAGGGCTTCGTGGCTACAGCAAACAACAGGACTGTAGATGACAAATACCCCTACAGGATCTCCAATTCATGGGTGTCTGATGAAAGGGTTGGCAGGATCAGGGAGGTTCTCGGCAAAACCGGCAAGGCGACAGTAAAGTCCGTTATGGACCTGCAGTACGACAGAAAGTCTCTTTTCGTTGGCAAGCTCCAGGGTGTATTATATGACGTGGGATTCAAAGGCGATCTCGACAAGGCCATCAATTCGCTGGGTGATAAAAAGAAGGTCAGGAACGCAAAAGAGGCCCTTGCCTTTCTGAGCCCCGAGAAGTTCGACGGCGTGCTTTCGCCGGAATCCGCATCCGCCGCAGTCTATGAGGCATTTCTCTTCTCTTTGGACAAGAACTTTATCTTCGACGAGACAGGTGAATATTTCCCTGTTCTCAACCGGCATTACAACCAGATAGTATACAGGAAGGATTCCCCGTTCTGGGACAAAATTAAAACAAATAAAACAGAAACCAGGGCCGACGTGATTGCAATGACGCTCTCTGACGCAATAAACCTCTGTGAGAGCAATATGGGAACAGACAGGTCGAAATGGCAGTGGGGAAAAATGCATACCTATTGCTTTAAAAACATGGCTGCCGAATCAGGGATAACCGAATGCCTGCTGGGAAGCTATATGAACACCAAGGCCTTTCCTGCCGGCGGCGACTGGGATACGGTGAACGTCAGCGGATATCTTATCGGCAAGAGCTTCGGTACGATTCTCATACCGTCCATGAGATTTATCGTAGATTTCGGACTGGACGAACCCGCATGCCTTGTGTCTGTCCCGGGAGAGTCCGGAAACCCGTCAAGCCCACACTATTCTGACATGGTGCCATATTTTCTGGAGGGCAAAAATCATCCGCTTCCCTTCAAGGAGGAAAACATCAGAAAACAATATACGGACGTGCTCACGATAACGCCGCCTGGAGAATAGAAACTTCGGTGATCAGGCATGCCAAAAAATAAGAAAACATCCTCGCATGCAGTCCCGAAGGTACCGGTCCAGACTCCATCGCGTCGGGCTCTAACCGCTATTTTCTACCCCCTGGCCTGCGGTGCAAGCCTGTTGGTGGTCTTCTTTCTTGCCTTCTTTCCTGTACAAAGTGAAGATGTTTATATGTACCTGTCGCTGGGACGGCTGTTTGCAGCTTCAGGCCATTTCCCTGCAACAGATCCTTTTCTTTTCAGCATCACCGGTTACCACTGGAATATTTTACATGAGTGGGGCAATCACCTGCTGTGGTACGGCCTTTTCGCCCTGGGCCAGTGGAATGCCCTGATCATCTTTAAAACCCTGGTTATTCTTGCCTCCGCAGCCTTACCCATTGCCGTTGTCTGGCGCATGAAGTTCAGGTCTCCGGTTGTGCCTTTCCTTATCCTTCTGGCCGGGTATGCCGCCTCCTGCCGCTATATCGAGAGGGCAAGCCTCTTTTCCGAGCTTTTTACCCCCCTTGTGCTGGCCATACTGCTGCTGCAATCTCACAGGCCATCCCGGCTCCCACTTGTTCTGCCCGCCATTTTCCTCGTATGGGCAAATCTGCATCCGGGGTTTCATATCGGCCTTATTCTGCTGGTCCTGTGGGTTTTGTTCAATTTAAAGGACTGGCGCCAGTCATCGGTTCGCATCGTTGCCGGAGCAGCACTTGCATCAGTAGCCCTTTGCTTTATCAACCCCAAAGGAGCCGAGGGGTTCTTTTTCCCGCTGCGCACGGTGCTGAGCACGGGCTGGGAAATCTCACGACAATACAACAACGAGTGGATTCCGACCTTGAGCCCGATGTTTGCATCCATGCCCGAGGTAAAGGTTTTTCTGCTGTTGGCCGCCTGCACCGCCGCACTGCTCATAGTGGCACGCAAATCAAGACCGTGGTTTGAAGGGGCGGTGTTTCTCTTTCTTCTTTATCTGGGACTTTCCGCCATCAGATTCATGCCCACATCGGCCTTCAGTCTTTCAGTTCTTTCCGCCTGTCTTCTGGCACGGTCCGGATTCATGTCGCTTGATCCCCCTGAAAAGCCTCTGCATACTGCAGCCCGGTGGCTTACGCCGGCAGCCTTTGCTCTCTGCCTGATAATGGCCCTGAAAATTGCCATCTTCGGCTATACCACATTCATGGGCCCCCGCCATCTCGGCCTGGGAGCTGATACATCCTCCAAGCCTGCCGGGGCTGCAGATTTTCTGGACGCCATCGAACTGAAAACGCCGCTTTTCAATCAGCATGATTTCGGCTGCTATCTGGCATGGCGCTGGAACGGTGCCCGAAAGATTTTCTATCACGGCTTCGTTGATGACATGCGATTTTACAGCAATGACTATCTGGCCGTAAACCGATCGCAGGCAGACTTCGACCGCATCGTGAACAAGTACGGGATCGGCGCTTTCATGCTAAGGAGCTACGATATAACATCGCCCCGCCTGCCCTTGCTGTACAATGAGCTTCTTTCTCGTTCTGAGTGGCACCTGGTGTATCTTGACAGCATTGCCATGATATTTCTGAAAGACCTGCCGGCAAATGAGGAAGCCATCAGCCGGTATGAGTTTCCCACGTCTGAAGAATAAAAAAGACTCTCATCACCGGCTGTTGCGTCGCCAGATTCCCCTCTTGCCTGCCTGTATGAACAGGCAAGATATCGAACCATTCCGGCTCGAAAGCAGGAGTTACTATAATTTAATTTTTCTTTCAGGATTGATTTTCAGTGTCTTATATTTCCCCTGAGTCCAGTCCTCAAGCCCGGATGCATACCATTTTGAAAATCTTCTGTCGCTTGGGCCGCCGGCAATCGAAGAGAAGAATTCTTCTTTTGCAAAATCCATAACGAACCTGAATGACGGTGCAAACGTGGTTTCCCGGTTCGCGCTTCTGTATATCTGACCCTGATGTATTGTGGCGCGCCCTCCGATAATAGTTACAGGGCCTCTGTCGAACCCGAGGAAAGAAGGCAGCTTTCCGCCCAGTAAGATATGCCTCAGCATTACCTTCTGGACATCACCCCATTTTTTGGGAGTTACTGGCAGTATTTTTTCCAGAGACATCTTATATATATCTTCTCTTTTACGGCCGTTGAACCATGAAGACGTTTCCTTTAATAATATCCTGTCAAAATTCAGGTAGAAGTCCACGAAAGCACCTGTTTCCTGTTTCAGAAAATCCACCACCCCTGTCCCCATATTATTTTCACCGAACACTTCCCGGTAAAGCTCTTTATAGAATTCCTCAAAAAGATATGCGCCCTGTGATTCGGGATCATATTTCAAATCCCAGTCAAACAAGATCCTGCCGTTTCCGGTATCGGGCAGAATGGGCTTCAATATTCTCATGAAAGCCTCAGCCTGAACGGAATATACATCCATGTGCATGCTGAAAATGTCTTCTACCGAGAATTTTTTATCCTCGCTTAATACCTTCGCTATCCGCTCGGCCCTGTAAGGACCCATGGGCATATTGATCGGCCTGACCTTACCGTATTCATTGAGGTCCTGGTTTGCCGTGACAAAAAATCCGTTTTCAGGATTTATAACGCGGGGAAGTTCTTCATGGCCGGCAAACCCCTTCCAGTCATTATCTTTGACCCAGCCGGGCAGCGGTACAAATCCGCTGATGCCGTCACGCCTTTTAGGCATTAATCCGCTCATCTGGTACCCGATATTCCCTTTGCTGTCGGCCAGAACGAAATTCCACGAGCTTTCCACCTTACCGAGGCAGTTCATTCCTTCCTCAACCGTTACAGCATCCAGCAGCTTCAGCACGTTGATTATCGTATCCGCTCCTGATCTGCTCGTGGCCCATTTTGTGGCCAGATAGAGGCCTTCGACAGACGGGTCCCCATCCAGTACGCCATGATCGTTTTCATAAAAAGCCACTTCAACGGGTTCCCTGTTTTTTCTTTTTATGGTCTCCTTTCTTTTCTCAAAAGGAATCCAGCCGTCATCTTCCCTGTAAAACTTCTCATCCCTGCATTTTTCTATCCAGGAGTCCTCGGCGTCCATGAAAGTATATGTTGCACCCCAGGACAAATCGTTCGTCCTCCCTACAAAAACTCCCGGAACTCCGGGCATGGTGCCGCCATAGACGAATTTGTCCTGCTGCTCGAAAAAAAGTTCGCACCAGACATTGGGAAGCCTGTTAACTTCCAGATGCGGGTCATTTGACAGGATTGCTTTACCGGATACTGTTTTTTTGCCTGAGATTACCCAGTTATTCGAAGCCATCATCCTGGGAGCCGCAATATTCCATAACTGAGAATTTGGGACTATCTTTTCGTTTAAAACCACCTTCTTCAAAAGTTCGATATCCAGTCCGCCCAGTATGCCGGGGAACAGCTCTTCAAGCTTTTCACGGCCGATTCCGGCCTGGACCATTTCAACAAACAATCTCTCCATTTCCGCCTGGGACTGGGAAAGTGTCAGGTAGCCTATCATCCTCGATATCTGAATTATATCTTCAATCTTCCATGGCTCGAATTTCATGCCCAGCAGTTTCAGTTCCCACGGGAACTTCTTCGATAAGGCCTCGTTTGCACCGTCACAATAGGCGCTGAGATATTTCATTACATCTTCCGGCAACTTTCTTATTTCTTCCTCGATGCAACCGGACCAGTTCATTTTTCTGAAAAACCTGTCAATCGCAACCATCTCATCGCCGGGGTCCAGGAGTTCAGCGGCCCTGCCCTGTCCTAGCGTTCTCATCAGGATCATCTGCATGCCCCTGTCAGTCGCGTGGACATAACCCTGCCCCCAAAATAAATCCTCTTTCGAACTGCATTTTACGTGAGGTATGCCGTGTTCGTCCCTGTAGATGTTTTCTTTAATATCCATTAGAAAACCTCCGGATGGATTTGATGCAGTAAAAAATACCACAATCAATACCCCTGTTCAATCAGGCATAAACATTTTAATTCAGCACCAATCGGTTTCCTGCATGTATCGGAGAATCAATCACATGATTTTAATTGATGTTCTTATCACGAATCCCTTGACATGCTTAAACACTTAATATTAGGGTCATCCAATATGCTGCCCGGGTGGTGGAATCGGCAGACACAAGGGACTTAAAATCCCTCGGCCTCTGAGGCCGTGCGGGTTCGACCCCCGCCCCGGGCACTCTTTCATTAAATATCAAAACCACTTTTCAATGCGCCTCGGCCCAATTGCTGCCGGAGCCAAGTTCGGCAATTACCGGTACATCAAGAGGGAATGCGTTTTCCATCTCGTGTTTGACCATGACTTTTAATTCATGAAGCTCGTCGAAGGCCGCCTCGAACAGGAGTTCGTCATGCACCTGCAGTATCATGCGTGACTTCATGGGTTTGATGCGTCGCTGGATATTTATCATGGCGATCTTTATGATGTCAGCAGCAGTCCCCTGTATAGGCGTGTTTATCGCCATGCGGCGTGCACCCTCCCTTTCGCTGAAATTGCGAGAGTTGATCTCGGGGAGCGAGCGCCTTCTTCCAAGCACAGTCGTCACATAGCCGGTGGACGAGGCCGTTTCCGACATCTCTTCCATGTACCTGCCGACCCCCGGATATTTCGCCAGATAATTCTCGATGTACTGCTTCGCCACAGACTGTTTTATGCCGAGTTCGACCGAGAGCTTGTGCGGCCCCATACCGTATATGATTCCGAAGTTTATGGTCTTGGCGTATCGCCTCATATCGGGAGTAACCTCATCAAGGGAGACGCCGAACACCTCGGATGCCGTACGCGTATGTATGTCGATATTCGCCATGAACGATTCCACTAAGGCTTTATCCTTTGTGATGTGCGCCAGTATCCTGAGCTCGATCTGAGAATAGTCTGCGCTCAGCAGGGTAAAGCCTTCGGCAGGAATAAAGGCCTCCCTTATTCTCCTGCCTATTGCAGAGCGTATCGGGATGTTTTGGAGATTGGGGTCCGACGACGAGATGCGTCCTGTTGCCGTAACAGCCTGGTTCAGTTTCGTATGCACCCTTCCGGTTTTTTTCTCGATCATTTCAGGAAGCGTATCCACATAGGTGTTTTTGAGCTTGAAAAGACCTCTATATTCCAGGATCTTTGCAGGCAGATCATGCTTTTCGGCAAGTGCTTCAAGTACCGCACTGTCTGTTGAAGCACCGGTCTTGGTCTTTTTGATGACAGGCAGCCCCAAGTCTTCGAACAGAATCCTGCCGAGCTGTATGGGGGAATTTATGTTGAAGGTTTTCCCTGCAAGGCCGTATATTTCGTTTTCCATAAGCGAAATCTGTTCCGTTATTTCAACAGACAGCTGAGACAGGACATTTTTATCCACAAGTATGCCAAGCCCCTCCATATCGGCCAGCACGAACGTAAGAGGCATCTCAATCTCGCTGAAGAGCTTTTCGACACCAGCTTTTTTCATGTCATGAGAAAGCCCCTCTTTCAGATCAACGAGCGCTTCTGCATGGGAGGCAAGGAATAACGCCTTTTCATCATCAGGGATAAGTCCCGGATGGCGCGCGTTTTTGCCTGAGCCTAGAAAGTCTTTTATTGAGGGAAGCGTTTTCTCAAGTCTTGAAGAGGCAAGCGTTTCAAGGCTTACTGAATTGTTTGCCGCATCGATGCAGTATGCCGCAAGCATGACATCAAAAAAACCTGCCTTTGCCGCGATGCCGTTCTCGCCCGCCCTTACAATGGCCTCTTTTGCATCATGGATGATTATCTCCGCCGACGGATCGGATAAAATCCTGAGCGCTGACGCATCATCAAAAGATGCCCATGCACTTTTCCCGTCGGACAGGCAGCTGCCTATACCGGCAATTGAATAAAGCCCGGCAGTGCCTTTAAACTCATGAGGAAATCCCTGTTCGAGCTTTACTTCCTGCATCTCCCGGGGCTGCTGTAATGGGGCCTCAGGAATTAGGCCCTTGAATTCGAGTTCAGTAAATAAACGCAGAAGCTCTTCCTGATCACCCGGCTTCAGTCTCATCTCATCCATATTCAAATCAACGGGCACGTCATGGTCGAGTTTTACAAGTTCAAGGCTCATGAGCGCCTTGTCGATGTTTTCACTGAACGATCTCCGAAGTTTCTCAGGCTTTATTGTATCAGCCTTTTTTATGATTTCATCTATATGGCCATATGTTTTTACAAGTTCAAGCGCACCCTTCTCGCCTATGCCGGGAACTCCGGGTATGTTGTCCGAACTGTCACCCATGATTGCAAGCAGGTCGGCTATGTAATCCGGCCCTACGCCGAATTTCTTTTCAACCCCTGCCGGGTCATAAAGGGCGTCCTTAAGCGTATCCCACATTACGACATTGCCGCCCACAAGCTGCATCAGGTCTTTGTCGCCGGATATGATGACAACCCTGTTCCCGTCCGAAAGCTTTCTGGCCAATGCCGCTATTACGTCGTCGGCTTCCCATTTTTCCATCTGGACAATGGGTATGCCCAGGGCCTTCACCACATCAAGTATGTAGGGAAACTGAATCGAAAGGGCTTCCGGCATCTTCTGGCGCGTGGCCTTGTATTCTTCGTATTTCTCATGCCTGTGCGTGGGGCCGCGTGGGTCAAGCACAAAGACTATATGTTCGGGCGCTTTATCCTTGATGAGTTTTATCAGCATCCTGGTAAGGATATAGACGGCATTGGTAGGCAGCCCCTTTGAATTGTTCAGAGCCCTCATAGCATAAAACGCCCGGTAAACATAAGAGCTCCCGTCGATAAGGTAAATCTCTTTCATAATGTAATCTCTCCGAATGCAGCGTTAAAATCTTCAGGCTTCATAACCTCAATTAGACCCTTCGCCCTTTCTATCTGTTCCCTATCTCTTGAAAGCAGAACCGACTTTTTATTGACTGCAACAGCGCAGTATAAGGCATCTGCCCCTCTTATTTTTAATTTCGCTGCTATAACTGCAGCATCTTTCGCAAGCTCAAGGGTTACCGGCAACAGTTCAATATTGGGAAGCTCGGAAACAAGCCTTGAAAACAGAATGCCTGCTTTTTCGTCGCCGGTTGCACGGGAGACGCTTGCCGATAGCTCAACAATAAGTATGGAAGGGCAAAACACCGGTATATTCATTTCTTCGATTATCATGAGGGCCTTTTTGCTCTCGATATAACCCTTTTCTCTTGGAGAGCGTGCATTCATCCAGACACTTGCATCGACGGTCAACCTGAGGGTTTCCTTCTCCTGCTTACTTTTCACGGCTACGCCTGTCATCAATAAGCTGTTTCGTTAAACGGGAACTCTTTGAACCCATTTCCGAAACTCCTTCTGTCATTTCCCAGAATCTGCCCCAGGCGTTTTTGCTGTCGCTGTCTTTCCTGTCGAGCGCTTCGAGATATGCCCGGACTCCCTTTTTGATCAGCCAGGCCTTCGGTCTGTCAAGCTCAGCTGCATGCTTTTCAAGCAGGCAGTATGTCTGATGATCTATCCTTATGGATATAAGATGATTCTGCATAAATCCTCCTGCATCTTTGTATTTCATTGTATTACATTGATGTCATTATTGCCAGAAAATTTTCTGTCATGGACCTGGAATAAAAACCTTTTAAAAAGTATGTTATCTTCTGAACCCGGAGGATTTTACTGCAGAATAATCCCCAAGGATTTTTGCATGATCGAAGGCAAGCGGTTCCGGCAGGGCGTCCAGCGTGAATATCTGAGCTTCCGCCGCATCGTCTAGACCGACAGGAATGCCCTCGGCTTTCGCTATGAAAACGGTTGAAATCGTATGAAACCGGGGGTCACGCGCCGGGTCGGAATACACACCCAGAAGACCGGTCAGCTTCACATCAAGACCGGTCTCTTCTTTTGCTTCCCTGACAGCGGCATGCTCAACGCTTTCCCCGTAATCAACGAATCCGCCAGGTATGGCCCAGCCATAGGGCGGATTTTTTCTTCTGATAAGGACAATCCCACCGGAGGTCTCAATAATTATATCAACCGTGGGTGCTGGAGTAAGGTATCTGCCGGTATCCTTACCGCAATGAGGACAGATGATTTTTCTTCCCGCCATTAACTGTCTTTAATTCTCAGCCTTACTGTCAGGCCATCTGTTTCGCACACTGAAATAACCGCATATTCCTTGAGACCCGAACAGGCTGTTTCTATAGTCTCTTTTATTTCAGGGGTAAATTTAACTTCAGGGCATACAATCGATATGGTATCGCCTGAAAAACCGGCCCTTATCGTCCGCCCTTTTTCTGTTGTGTCAATCATAAGGCTCACAATCGAGGTTACGGCCCATGAAAGGGCATTATAGTCAAGCTTTGTGTAATAAGACCTTGCACCGTCTATGTTCAGTTCAAGCTTCGTTTCATGCTTGAATCTCATGTCCGCAAACAGAAAATCCATTTCGCTTTTAAGATATTCCCTCAGTTCTATTGCAGTGAATCCCTCTGTCGCCATCTGGACTTTATAGCTGAGGTTCTTGAGAATGAAGTCTATCTTCTCCGCTCCCTGATTTATGGAATCGATATCCTTTGTATTCTTTTCCTTTGTCTTCTGAAAATCTTCATCATTCATAGTCCTGAGTTTTTCCAGGGTTTCATTCCTTGACATCAGAAGCTGTGACCGTCCCATTATCCACATCAGCGGGGTATTGAGGTTGTGAATCATCCCTCCCAGCAGCGACGCTGCATGACCAAGTACTTTATCCTTCATTTTTCCTCCAGAAATGCGAGATAGGAAAGGTAGGCAGAGTATGCATCCGCCTTGCTTGCAAGCTCAAACGGTGAATGCATCGAGAGCAGAGCAGGTCCCATGTCCACTATATCCATGCCGTATTCAGCCATGTGTCTTGCAACGGTGCCGCCTCCTCCTTCATCCACCCTGCCGAGTTCTCCTGTCTGCCATGGAATATGTCTTTTATTCAAGATTCCGCGAATCCAGCCCATATATTCGGCAGAGGCCTCGCTGGTGCCCGATTTACCGCGCGAACCGGTAAATTTGGTTATGCACACACCCATCCCCATCTTTGCCGCATTGGCCTTTTCATGCACTTCGGGATAATCCGGGTCAAAAGCTGCATTCACGTCTGCCGAAATTGCCCTGCTTTTGTATAGTGCCCGTGTCGGAGACAGTGGCTCATTGAATTTTTCGGAAAGTTCGTAAATAGCCTCTTCAAGAAACCGGCTCTTTATGCCTGTGTTGCCGTCACTGCCTGTTTCCTCCCTGTCCGCAAGCAGCACTATGGAGGTGAAAGGAAGCTTATCAGCGTCCTTTATGGCGGCAAATGCAGCCCATGCGCAAATCCGGTCATCCTGGCCGTAACCGCCTATCATCGACCGGTCCAGGCCCACCTCACGCGCAGGCCCTGCAGGCACAATTTCGATATCAGCTGAAACGAAATCTTCCTCGACAATCCCGTATTTTCTGTTGAGGATACTGAGAATGTTCTTCTTTACCGCGCCATTCTTTATTTTCATATCCGGAATTGAGCCTGTAATGATGTTGAGCTTTTCTCCATGAAATGCATCACTGACTTTTTTATCGTTATGAACCTTATATGAAAGATGTGGCAAAAGGTCTTCAATTGTAAAGCACGGATCGTTCGCATCTTCACCTATTGAAATTTCCACTGTTTTTTTGCCGGCCTTGACAATCAATCCATGAAGGGCAAGGGGCCTGGCAAGCCACTGGTACTTTTTGATACCGCCATAGTAGTGGGTTTTCAGCATGGCGATTCCGGTATCCTCGTAAAGGGGCCTTGCCTTGAGGTCAAGCCTGGGGCTGTCAATATGCGAGGCGATAATCCTCAAGCCCGATGACATCGGGGCCCTGCCTTTTCTGCACAGGGCTATCGACCTCCCCCTGTTTTCAATTTCAATGATGCCGTTTACTGATTTTGACGAAATAAACCTCACAGACTCACGTTCGGTTTTAGCCGTGGAGAGGAATTCCATATAACCGCGGCAATAGGCATCTATCTTCTTTTCACTGCCTTTAAGTATTTCCCAGCCTGTAACTGCCTTTTCACTCTCTGTGCCTTTTTTTGACATTTCTTACTAACTTCTCCCTTTAGACAATCCTAAACATTGATGAGCTGTTAACAGCACATCATAAGACCCCGTTTTTTAATATTTCGGCGTTTGCATCTGAAAACTTCACACTATTTAATATTTTTATAATAATTTTTTTTATTAACCGCTATTTCTTAAACCTTCCTGCAATTGTATTGCCGCAGTTCGAGCAGGCATTGCCCTTAAGCCTCATTTCAAGCACGGAAAAACCCATACGCCTCAGCACAATATTCCCGCATGAAGGACAGTAAGTGTTCTCGCTTGCCGTGCCCGGAACATTGCCCGTATAGACATAACGAAGGCCCTCGGCCAGACCCGCATCCCTTGCCTTTTCGAGTAAAGCGGGCGGAGTCGAAGGCGCCTTGTCATAACGGTAGCGAGGATAGTAGCGGCTTATATGCCAGGGAATGTCGGCGCTTATCGATTTGATAAACTGCGCTATGTCACGGACTTCTCCGTCACTGTCATTCTCCCCCGGGATGAGAAGCGTTGTAATCTCTATCCATACGCCTGCCTCGTGGTATGCCTTTATCGCGTCAAGTACAGGGGCAAGCCTCGCTTTACAGAGTCTGCGGTAAAACCGGTCGGTGAATGCCTTCAGGTCGATGTTCGCAGCATCCATCAGGCCGGGAAATTCTTTTTTTATTACATCCACAGATGTGAAGCCGTTTGATACGATTGTATTGAGGATGCCCTTTTCTCTTGCGAGCCTGGATATGTCCAGGACATACTCCATGAAAACCGTGGACTCTGTATAGGTATATGATATGCATTCGCAGTCATGTTCCGCCGCTTCGCTTACGACTGTCTCCGGAAGCATTTCCCGGCCTGTTATCTTCCCTGTCTCGGCCGGATACTGGGAAATGTCGCTGTTCTGGCAGAACGAACATTTAAGGTTGCAGCCCACTGCTGCAATCGAGAATGCCTTTGAACCGGGAAGCACATGAAAGAGCGGTTTTTTTTCTATCGGGTCGATGCTCGCTGCAACTGCTTTTCCCCAGACAAGAGAATATAATACACCGCCCCGATTTTCGCGAACGCCGCAAATGCCTCTCGCCCCTTCTTTGATAATGCAGTTATGAGGGCAGAGCACGCATCTTACTGATCCGTCATCCCTCTTTGTCCAGAATCTGGCTTCTTTCATATCCCCTGTTCAGATATTCAGCTATTAAGCTGTTGAGCTGTTGAGCTGTTAAGCTGATAAGCAAAATCAAAATCATATCCAGATTTTAGCCTATCAGCTGCCTTTCTTATCCTTTTCCTGCTTAACAGCTTATCAGCTTCAAGCTTATTAACTGTTTTTCTAATCCTTATACCTGGCGCCCTTGTCCGCAGAAAGGCTCATATCGGCGTATCGTTTCAGGATGCCGGTAAGCTTCTTCTTTTTGGGGCTGAATCCCTGCTTCCTCTTATCCAGTTCCTTTTGCGGCACAAGCAAATCCAGCTTTCGTGCAGGAATATCTATTGAAATAATATCCCCTTCTTTGATTAATGCAATAGGCCCTCCGAGTGCGGCCTCGGGCGAGACGTGCCCGATTGCCGCACCTTTTGTTCCTCCGCTGAAGCGCCCGTCCGTAATCAGCGCCACATCATGGTCAAGCCCCATTCCCACTATGTCCGCCGTGGGCGAAAGCATCTCCCTCATGCCGGGCCCGCCTTTAGGACCCTCGTATCGGATGACGATAATATCACCCTTGTTTATTTTCCCCCCGAGTATGGCCTTTGATGCATCATGTTCAGAGTCGAAAACACGAGCAGGTCCTTTTCTCTTCATCATCTCGTAAGATACGCCGGACTGCTTGACAACAGCACCGTCAGGAGCAAGCGTTCCCTTCAGAATCGCTATACCACCCTCCTTGTGATAGGCGTTTTCGATTTTCCTGATGACATCCTCATCAAGGATCCTGGCATGGCGGAGGTTTTCCTTCATTGTTTTTCCCGTCGCAGTCATGACTTTCAGATTGACCCTCTTGAGTTCGGAAAGACGCTTGAGCACCCCCTGCACGCCGCCGGCTTTGTACAATTCTTCTATGTGGTGATGGCCGGCAGGCGACATATTGCATATATGCGGCACCTTGAGGCTCGTTTCATCGAAATCGGAAAGATCAAGTTCGATTCCCGCCTCATAGGCTATGGCAGGCACATGAAGAACCGTATTCGTTGAGCAGCCAAGTGCTACATCAACGGTTATTGCGTTCAGGAAGGCGTCACGTGTGGCAATATCCCTGGGTTTGATATCCTTTTCGATAAGCTGCATCACCGCCATACCGGCTTTTTTCGCAAGCCGTATCCTCTCGGAATACACGGCCGGAATGGTGCCGTTGCCCGCAAGGCCCATGCCCAGCGCCTCGGTCAGGCAGTTCATGGAATTGGCGGTGAACATCCCGGAGCATGAACCGCATGTGGGACACGCGCAGTCTTCGAGTTCGTCAAGTTCGTTCTGTGCCATTGTGCCGGACCTTACCCTGCCGACACCTTCGAACACGCTGATAAGGTCGACGCTTTTGCCGTTCATTACCCCTGCAAGCATTGGGCCGCCGGAAACGAAAATCGAAGGGATGTTAAGCCTCAGACAGGCCATGAGCATGCCGGGCACTATCTTGTCGCAGTTGGGGATAAACACAAGGGCATCGAACGGATGGGCTCTGGCCATTATTTCGATGGAATCCGCAATCATCTCCCTTGAAGGCAGCGAATAATGCATGCCCTCGTGGTGCATGGCCAGCCCGTCACATACACCTATTACAGAAAATTCAAGAGGGGTGCCCCCGGCCATCCTTACGCCCGCCTTTGCCGCAGCGGCTATCTGATTAAGGTGAATATGACCAGGAATGATTTCGTTTGCAGAATTCACTATCCCTACAAAAGGCCTTGCAATCTCTTCGTCAGTGAGTCCTATCGCCTTTAAAAGCGAACGGTGGCCGGCCTTTTCCGCGCCCTTTTTTATTAAATCGCTTCTCATATTTTCCTCCAGGATTCTCTTGAAGCATCAACCTTTTTGTTCTTACCTTTCCGGTTACTAACCACACCTGACTTTAAACGGTTCAGAAGCACTTGACCTTACCTTTTTAAGTATTATTTTTTTCTCAGTACAACAAGTTTTTAATGATGAAGACTGTTAAATTTAATAATGGGAGGCATTCATGGCAAACCGCTTCAGAGCGTTTCTTGTTTATTTGATAATTTTCCTTTCATGTCTCATATACGGCTGTTCAAATTCCTCAAGCGATGATGTTGCAGCCACAGCCGCCGGAACAACGGAAGACACGACAAACAACCCTGAGATCGGCAGTTCTCCTCTTGATGTCACGGTAAGCCAGGGCGTTTTAAGAGGCAAAACAGACCGGCACGATACGCTTGCATGGCTGGGAATACCTTTTGCCAAACCTCCTGTAGGCGATCTCAGGTGGAGGGCCCCTAAGGAGCCTGAACCGTGGGAAGGGATAAGGGATGCCACAAAATTCTGCAGCTTCTGCACTCAATACGGCAATTTCCTCTCCGAGACCGGGGCGGATACGCTCTCGGACATAACAGGCGACGGCAAGGTGACCGGCAGTGAGGACTGCCTGTTCCTGAATATATGGAGGCCGGATACAAAAGAGACCAAACTGCCTGTTTATGTTTTCATATACGGCGGCGGCAACATAATCGGCAGGTCCGATGTGAGCATATATGACGGGGCCAGGGTTTCATCCGACGGCAATTTCGTTTTCGTGACAGTGAACTACAGGATAGGCTACCTGGGATGGTTCAGGCACCCCGCCCTCTTAACGGGCGATAAGCTTGACGATTCCGGCAATTACGGTACACTCGACATTATCCAGTCGCTTAAATGGATAAAACGGAACATCGCTGCATTCGGCGGCGACCCGGATAACGTGACAATTTCCGGCCAGTCGGCAGGCGGCATCAATACACTGACCATGATGGTCTCGCCTCTTGCTGAAGGGCTGTTTAACAAGGCAATCGTCCACAGCGGGTTCAGCAATTCCTGCACAACGGAAAGCGCGGAAAAGAAAGCCCAGATGATGCTGGAAAGGCTGATCGTTAAGGACGGGCTTGCAGACAAGTCAGGGGCTGGTGATTTTCTGAAAGACAAATCAAATGAATGGATAAGCAATTATCTCCGCTCAAAGACCATAGAAGAAATATATCCTGCCGATAACTGCGGGCCATTTACTCTGCCTATGGACAGCATAACCGTAGTAGATGCCATGATGGGCGTTTATGAGGACGGCTATGTTGTGCCAAAGGCGCAGATAGACTGCATAAAGGAAGGCAACTACAACAAGGTGCCGGTAATCATAGGTTGCACAAAGGAAGAGCTGAGGCTCCTCATATCCCAGCTGGTCTTCAACCCCAAGAGGCTGTGGGCCGCAACCCAGGCATATGACCCGGACAATCCCAATTTTGACCTTAACAAGCTCATCGACCCGGTTTCATACCCGATACTTGCGCTTTACGGCCCTGCTACCTCGATCGGCCAGCTTTATATGGAAGGCTTCGGCGTCGATCAGACAGTAAGCGCGCTCAAGAAATGGCAGGATAATGTATGGGTCTATAAGTTCATGTGGGATGAAGAGCCCGAACCGTTTGATTTCTTCATCGGCGCAGGCCATGCAATGGACCTGCCTTTCGTGTTCGGGAACTTCATTACAGACAAGACGAGCCTCGCGTTCTTCGCATGGAACAAGGATAACCTTCCCGGGGCAGAGGCACTTTCCGCATACATGAGAAAATATTACGCCAACTTCGTACACTCAGGTGACCCCAACGGCGGCGGGCTGACGAACTGGACGACATGGTCGGAAACAAAAGGCGAACCGAAAAGGCTGCTGTTCAATGTAAAGGCGGATGCTGAGAGTAATGAAACCCCGGACATAAAGATGTCCGCAGGGATGATAGAACCCGAACAGATCCCCGACCCGCAAAAGACATGGAACAGCATCATTAAAATGCTTCTGAGCGCCGCAGGTTTGAAGTAAGCATAGTCATAGAAGAGTATTGGGGAAGGCATGAAAAAATATAAAACAGTTGTTCTAGCGTTATTGCTTTTATCTTCGCTTCTTCTTCCCGCTGTCTGCAGCAGCATGGATAAAGCCCCGGAAGGTCCGACGGCTATAGTCATAGACGATGAAACCGGCAAGCCTGTTGAAGGTGCTGTGGCAATAGCGATCTGGAGGGATGACAAGAAGGACTGCAACTTCATACAGGGGCTTCACGGCGGTTGTTTCGGGTTTAAAAAAGCCGAGGAGGTTGTTTCCGATAAAGACGGTAATATATACATCCCTGATTTCTGGAAGACTACAAAAGGCAAAGGCGGAACAGGCAGTATCTATGACCCTCGCCTTACGGTCTATAAGTTCGGCTATGTATGCTGGGACCAGCAGAGGATATTTCATCCCAAAAGCAGCTGGGAGGATCGCAAGGATTTCAACAGGGACAATAGGGTCGTGAGACTGAAGAAGTGGTCGGAGGGAATGTCAAAAGAAAAGCATATGTATTTTGTTCTTGATGTTACCAATGGTGATTATTCAAAAACTGAAAAACATCTTTTTTTAAATACTTTTGAGAACAACACTCAAAAGTAAATGAAAGAAAAACCAGAGGGGTCAGGTCTCAACAATTGACAATTCAGGCGAAATAGTAATACAGAAAGTTTATTAATTGATATGCTGGAGAGAAAGTTATGTCGAGGCCGCTCAGAATAAGCTATCCCGGCGCATTTTATCATGTAACAAGCAGGGGTAATGAAAAGAAGAATGTTTTCTTAAGCGACCAGGACAGAAAGAAATTTATCGAGTATATCGAACCGGCAAATGAGAAATATGGTGCAATCATTCACTGCTACTGCCTGATGAGCAACCATTATCATTTGCTGCTGGAAACGCCTCGGGGAAATCTGCCCCGGATAATGCATCAGATAAACGCAAGCTATACGACCTATTTCAACTGCAAAAGATCAAGATCAGGACATCTGTTTCAGGGAAGATACAAGGCGATACTGGTAGACAAGGATGAATACATCATCGAGCTTTCAAGATATATTCACATGAATCCGGTAAGAGCGAAGATGATCGAGAACCCGTGGGACTACAAATGGTCCTCATGCAGCATCTATGTAGGAGCAAGAGAAGTGCCCGCATGGCTTGAGACCGGTGCTGTACTTGGTTCATTCGGCAAAGACCCATTCCGGGCCTATAAGGCGTTTGTGGTAAAAGAAAATGATTTTGAGCCTTACAGGTATGTCCATGCATCATCGATTCTTGGAAGCGAGGGATTTTTAAGCCGGATACAAAAACATATCAGGGTAGAGAATTTCAGGGATGTAACGGCGTCGAGGAAGGCGGTTATGAAGCCGACATTGGAAATGATTACGAAAGCTGCGAACGATTTGCCCCGAAAGAACGATGCGAGGAAGATGTCGCTGTATCTTGCCCAGACATTGGGATATTCCCTAAGAGAGATAGGAGACTATTTTGACATGAAGCCAGCTGCCGTGAGTCAATCGAATCTGAGGTTCAAACAAGTAATGAAAAGGGATCCTAAAACCAGAAAAGCTGTGGATGAAATCAGGAAAATACTGATTATGTCAATTGTTGAGACCTGACCCCATGAATGCACTTTTTATTACCTACAATCCATCGTCAGGGCAATGAATGCACCATCTGCAAGGCCGGGCACTTACAATCCTTCGTCAGGTCATAAACAATCCATTCAAGTTTCTCCCTGTAAAAGACGAATAAAACCTTGGGCGTTTAATTCATACGATCGGAGCATGAAAATGAAAAATGGAATCATCCGGAGAAATAAGGACAGGAAGGACACGGTAAGGTTCGGCCTCAGGCTCCAGGACCTGAGACAGGCGTTCGAAGACCAGATGCTGTGCATGCAGGGCAGGCTCCTCCTGCAGCAGACCAGCATGAACGATGTCTTAATGGCGTTCTCCTATATCGTACGGGACAGGATGCTCAAACGCGAATCTTCAAGCGTGATCGAAGACTTCAAGAAGGCCAACAAGATCGTGGCTTACTTTTCTGCAGAGTTCCTGGTGGGGCCGCAGCTCGGCAACAACCTGATCAATCTCGGCATATTCGACCAGATCAAGAACGCTTTGAAGGCTGAAGGATACAGCCTGAACTATATACTCAACCAGGAGCACGAGCCGGGCCTCGGAAACGGCGGACTCGGCAGGCTGGCATCATGCTATCTCGACTCGCTGGCCACGCTGAGGATCCCTGCAATCGGCTACGGCATAAGATACGAGTTCGGGATATTCGACCAGTTGATCAAAGACGGCTGGCAGCACGAGGTGACCGACAAATGGCTGAAGGATGGCAACGCGTGGGAAATCCCGCGGCCGGAACTGGCTGCAAACGTCAAGATAAGCGGCCACACCGAATCCTACACGGATGAAAACGGAAGCTTCAGGGTGAGATGGGTCCCCCACCATGAAATAAGGGGCATTGCCTATGACATGTGGATACCCGGCTACAAGGTCTCAAATTCCAGCCTCATGAGGTTGTGGAAGGCCGAGGCGGCGGAGTCCTTCGATTTCCAGGCCTTCAACCACGGCGACTACTATAAGGCTGTCGAGGACAAGATATATTCCGAAAACATCACCAAGGTGCTCTACCCCAACGACGAGAAATTTTCCGGCAAACAGTTGAGGCTCGCCCAGCAATATTTCTTCGTTACATGCTCGCTCCAGGACATGCTCGAGGCATTAAACGCCATGGAAATCCCGCCGGAGAAGTTCGACGCGATATGGGCGGTGCAGCTCAACGACACGCATCCGTCCATCGCGGTGGCCGAGCTGATGAGGCTTCTCGTGGACGAACACAATGTGGCATGGGACACTGCATGGAAGACCACCCTCAGGACGTTCTCATACACCAACCACACGCTGATGCCGGAGGCGCTCGAAAAATGGGACCTGGAACTTTTCAGCCATATACTGCCGAGACACATCGAGATCATATACGAGATCAACCGCCGTTTCCTTGATGAGGTAAGGCGAAGGTTCCCCGGCGATGAGGAAAAGGTGAAGCGGCTATCCATCATAGACGAAACGGGAGGACGCCACGTAAGGATGGCCAACCTTGCATGCATCGGCAGCCACAGGATTAACGGCGTTGCCGAGCTGCATTCCGAACTCGTAAAAACCCAGCTTCTGAAAGATTTCTACGACATATGGCCGGAAAAGTTCATCAACATAACGAACGGCGTCACTCCCAGGAGATGGGTCCTCCTGAGCAATCCCAAAATGAGCAGTCTCATCATGAAGTCCATAGGAAAATCCTGGGTGACCAGGCCCGAAGAGCTGAGAAAGCTCGAAACCATGGCCGATGACAGGGAGTTCCGCGAGGAATGGCGGAAGGTCAAGTACGACAACAAGTGCGGCCTTGCCAAGCTCATCAAGGAAAAGACCGGCATAGTTGTCGACCCCGCATCCATGTTCGACTGCCAGGTCAAGCGCATACACGAGTACAAGCGCCAGCACCTGAACGCCCTGAACATAATAACGCTCTACAACAGGCTTAAGAATGATCCGCACTTTGAGACAACGCCCCGCACGTTCATCTTCGGCGGCAAGGCGGCCCCCGGTTACTATATGGCGAAGCTCATCATAAAGCTCATCAATTCCGTGGGCGAAGTCGTCAACAGCGACCCTGCAACGAAAGACATCCTGAGGGTGGTCTTCTTCCCGGACTTCGGTGTCAAATCCGGACAGAGAATCTATCCTGCGGCGGACCTCTCGGAACAGATATCAACCGCAGGGCTTGAGGCCTCTGGCACGGGGAACATGAAGTTCTCCTTTAACGGAGCACTTACTATCGGCACGCTCGACGGGGCGAATATAGAGATCAGGCAGGAGGTGGGTGAAGACAACTTCTTCCTCTTCGGCAATACCGCGGAAGAGGTGAAGAACCTCAAGGACGGCGGCTACAGTCCGCGGGAGTGGTATGAAAAGGACGCGGACCTGAAAGAGGCCATAGACATCATAGGTTCGGGATCTTTTTCCGGAGGCGACAAGGAGCTCTTCAAGCCCCTTATCAGCAATCTTCTCGATTATGACAACTTCATGCTGTTGGCCGACTACAAGTCATACATCAACTGCCAGGACAGGGTTTCCGCAGCATACACGGACGCAGAGAACTGGAGCAGGATGTCGGTGCTCAACGTGGCCAGGATGGGCAAATTTTCTTCAGACCGCTCCATAAGAGAGTACTGCAAATACGTCTGGGGCATAAAGACGCCGAAATGACATCGATGAAAAAAGGGCGCCTGCTGCCCTTTGTCATACTGGCGTTTTTCTGTAACGCTACTGACACCTATGCCCTGCAAAACGAAAAAACAGGCCTTGTCAGCATTTCCGAGAGGCTTCAGAATCCCGTGAGTGATCTTTTGAGCGTATCAATTGAAAATACGTCCTGTTTCAGATACGGGTCAGGCCGCAACGACACGATGGATACGCTTGATTTAAGCGCAACGCTGCCCTTTCATGCCGGCACCGGGCTGGACATAATCGTCAAGCCGGACATCCCGCTCGTCTATGTTCCCTGGCCTGAAAAACAGGCCGGATTTGGAGACATGAAAATCACTGCATTACTGGCTGGTACAATGCATGAAGGTATTTCATGGGGCATTGGCCCTGTCATCGGCATTCCCACTGCTACGGACGATCTTCTGGGCACTGGCAGATGGACTGCAGGACCTTCAGCCGCACTGGTTTACATGGACAAAAACGTGGTTGCAGGCGTAACCGCCTACGGGCTGTTCTCATTCGCGGGCCCGGTCAGCAGGGGCGAGGTCGACAGGCTTTACATAAGGCCGTTCGTTTACTTGAACCTGGATAGAGGCTGGTACATGTATATAGACCCCGAGATCCAGTGCGACTACAACCTGCCCGGCGCTCAGCAATGGACCGTACCTCTGGGAGGAGGCATTGGAAAGACATTCACGGCAGGCAAACAGGTTCTCTCGGCATATGTGTCGTGTTATGCGAAGTTCGAGCATCCTGAGGACGCCTCTGACCTGTACATGAAGGCCGGACTCAACCTGCCCTTCGGAAAATGAGCAGTCCGGGCCGTGCTAGGCCTTGGTCACCAGCTTGAGACCCACGATGCCTGCAACGATAAGAAATATGCAGAAAAGTCTTGCGGCTTCCCTTGATTCGCCGAAAAGGACCATGCCGCAGATAGCGGTACCGATGGCTCCTATGCCTGTCCAGACCGCATAGGCGGTGCCGACAGGAAGCGTCTTCAATGCCTGAGCAAGAAGAAGTATGCTCACAAGCATGAAGGCCAGGGTGAATATGCTTGGCCATAACCTTGTGAACCCGTATGTGTACTTCATGCCCACGGCCCAGCATATCTCGGAAAGTCCGGCAAAAAGCAGCACTAACCAGTCCACTTGGTCTAGCCCTTTCCCAGCGATGAGCGGACTATCTCATCCAGCATGTTTACGGCGTCATCCATCGAAGAGGTATTAAGGATATAATAATCAGCCAGCGCAACGGGAACGGCTGTTCCGTATTCGATCTCGCGCATATCTCGCGCGTCGAATGCATCCGTGGAATCGTCCGAGCGGCCCCGGCTCATTATTCTTTCGAGCCTCAATTTCCTGGGGGCCAGAAAAGCGATAACACAGGCATCCGCATTTTCCTTTATAAGCCTGATCTCAGGCCATGAACGCATACCTTCGAGGAATACTACCGGCGAGTTCTGTGAAAGCGCAGTGGCCAGCGCCTGCCGTGTGACGCCCAGGCCGTCAGCACCCCTCATTTCGGTCGAGACACTTCCCATGTTTTCAGCATTCGCCTCAATCCCTCTTTTAGCAACTTCCATCCTGACGATATCGCCTGTTGCAAAATATGGATAACCTTTGGCTTTTGCATAATCCTTTGCACAGTTCTTGCCCGAAGCAGGCATGCCGACGATAATGAATATGGTCATTTTATGTCTCCTGTAGTCATTGTTTTTCTGGTTTTTCTCACTCCTCACTACTCACTACTCACTACTTACTTTCTCTACTTCTCTCCACTCACCACTCACAACTCATTGCTATACTATTCTGTTCGAGCGCTTCCATATCTTCATCTTCCCCGCCTCTTTAATAAGCCAGTCCCTGAAATCCGGGTGAGCTATCGATATGAGTGCCTCGGCCCTTTCCCAGGTGCTCTTTCCCTTCATGCTCACCACGCCGTATTCGGTCGCGATCATATGCACCGCAGTCCTCGGGCAGGTGACGATCGTTCCGGGGTCGAGCGTGGGCCTTATCCTCGAAAGAACCTTACCCTTCTTGTCGTAGGTTGATGCCAGGCACAAAAAGCTCATACCGCCGTTTGATTTGAATGCGCCCTCGACGAAATCCAATTGTCCGCCGGTGCCGCTTTTGTGTATGTGGCCCACGCTTTCGGAAGCCACCTGGCCGAAGAGGTCAACCTCGATGCATGCGTTTATGGAAATGAAGTCGTCGATCATGGCGATGTTCCTGGGGTCATTGGTGTAGTCGACCGGATATGATATCACGCCCGGGTTGTCATCGATGAAATCATAGAGGTCCCTTGATCCTATGGCAAAGGAAAAGACCTGCTTGTAGCGGTCTATCGGTTTTTTTGAACATGTAATCCTTCCTGCCTTATACATCTTGAGATATGCATCGACATACATCTCGGTATGAACGCCAAGGTCTTTCAGGTCAGACTCGGAAATCATATTGCCGATTGCGCTCGGCACTCCGCCAATGCCCAGCTGAAGGCAGCAGCCGTCACGCATGTATTCGATTATGTGTGAAGCAATCTTTTTTTCAGTCTCGTTGGGAATGCCCACGGGCAGTGTCGGAAGCGGAGGATTGGACGTCTCTATGATATAGTCAACCCGGGAAATGTGGATGCACTCCTGATTGCCGCCAAGCACCCTGGGCATGTTGGAGTTCACTTCCAGAATTACACACTCGGCCTTTTCCACTGCAGCCAGAGACGCCGGTGAGTTGGACCCGAAGTTGAAATATCCGTGCTTGTCCATCGGGCTTACGGTGGCCATGAATATCCTTGCCGGGACGCATTCGTTTCTGGTCATATCGGGGCACTCGTTGAATTTCATCGGCACGTATGAAAGCTGGCCCTTGTTGTAATATTCACGCTCCTTTACGCTGAAATGCCAGCTGTTCCAGTGAAACGACTTTCCTTCAGGGTCCGCCTCGAGCGTATGGTGCGGCCACAGCCCTATGCAGACGCGTATGTTCACATCTCTTAGTTCGTCCTTTCTTTTTGCAAGGGCCTTGTCCAGTTCGTTGGGCGAACTGAGCCCGAAGGAATAATCGAGCCAGTCCCCTGACTTTACTGCCTTGACGGCTTCTTCAGCGCTCACAAGCTTTTCCTGATATTCTTTCTGATAGTCAATCATGATTGTTGTCTCCATTATCTTTTTCAGGAATCTGAACAATAAAACCGTGGGTTTTGTCAATGCTATAAAAAACTTTATTTTACCCTGAGAAAGGTTGTTTTTTATGCCTGTGTGCTATAAATAATTCCACAAATCGATTTAATGATTATCATATACTTGAGGCATAGATGATTCTTGAAAAATATTCGTTCGGCGTTGGCGACAGGTTTGGTCATCAGGGCAAGGCCCAATTGCAGGCGATGATTCTTGCCCGAAATCAGGGCATCGAGATTACGCCGGTCTGGAACAAGTCGAACCGTGAACATTCAATCATTCACACTGTCCCGTCTGATGTCCGCGAAGAGGCAGATGCAGCCGTCAAGACAATGGGATGGAGTGGATCGTATCGTGTTGACGCGGATCATATCAGCTTGAAAAACGTGGATGGCTTTATTGAGGCTAGCGACTTTTTTACACTTGATGTGGCCGACTTCATCGGCAATCCTGCCGATGAAAAGGATGTAGCAGAATTTATGGGCAGATGCAGAAAATACATCGGGCCGCTGGCGATACCGGGCATCAGGGAGGAATTCGAAATAACCAAGCCGCTTCTCGAAACGATCGCACGCAAGTATATAACGGGTGTCAAGGAAGCGGCAAAAATTTACCGGCACGTGGCCAGGGCCAAGGGAGAAGGCAACTTCATCACCGAGGTTTCGATGGATGAGACCGACAAGCCCCAGACACCGGTAGAGATGTTCTTTATACTTGCGGCGATTTCCGATGAGAAGATTCCTGCGCAGACAATTGCCCCTAAGTTTACAGGCCGTTTCAATAAGGGCGTCGATTATGTAGGCAATGTATCTGAATTCGCAAAGGAATTCGAGGAAGACCTTGCGGTGATCGCATTTGCCGTAAAGGAGTTCGGCCTGCCTGAGAATCTGAAATTGAGCGTTCATTCCGGTTCGGACAAATTCTCCATCTACAAGCCGATCAGCAACGCAATCAGGAAATTCGATGCCGGACTGCATCTGAAAACAGCGGGTACGACATGGCTCGAAGAACTCATTGGCCTTGCAATGGCAGAGGGCAGCGGACTCGCTATCGCCAAAAAGGTTTACATACAGGCGCTGGGACGTTTCGATGAACTGTGCGGGCCATATTCGGCGGTGATAGACATCGATAAGAGGAACCTCCCTTCGCCGCAAACGGTTGAAAAATGGAGCGGCGGGGAATATGCGCAGACCCTGCGGCATGACCAGTCGTGCAGCAACTACAACCCTGATTTCCGCCAGCTTTTGCATGTCGGGTATAAGGTGGCCGCAGAGCTTGGCAGGGAATACATCGAGGCCCTCGAAAAATATGCTGATACTGTTGCAAAAAATGTAACGGAAAATATTTATGACAGGCATATCAAGCAGGTGTTCACAGGATAAGGAAGAAGATTATGACAAAGAATTTATTTGATGTGTCAGGCAAAGTGGTGGCAATCACCGGTGCGGGTGGAGTCCTGTGCGGGACGATTGCAAAGGCGCTTGGGGAGGCGGGAGCGAAGGTCGCGGTGCTGGATTTGAATGAAGATGCGGCCCGAAGAGTTGCCCATGAAATCAAAGAGAAAAAAGGCGTTGCGCTGGCTGTCAGATGCAATGTGCTGGATAAGGAAAGTGTAGTTGAGGCTCATCAAATAATAGTTGGTGAGCTCGGGGCTGTTGATGTACTGATAAATGGCGCCGGCGGAAACAAGAAAGAGGCTTCCACATCGCCGCAGATGTCATTTTTCGATATGCCGGTCGATGCTATCAGATTTGTGTTCGACCTCAATTTTATCGGGACGCTGCTGCCGTCGCAGGTCTTCGGCAAAAGCATGGCGGACCGCGACACGGGCGTCATTCTGAATATCTCGAGTATGAACGCCTTCAGACCTCTGACAAAGATAGCGGCCTATTCAGCGGCTAAAGCGGCTGTCAGCAATTTTACACAATGGCTTGCAGTGCATATGTGCCAGAATTATTCCAGGAATATCCGCGTCAATGCGATGGCGCCGGGGTTCTTCATGACTGAGCAGAACCGCTTCCTTCTGACCGATGAAAAAACCGGTGAGCTGACCCCGCGCGGCAGGACCATCCTGGACCATACCCCGATGGGGCGTTTCGGCGGAGCCGAGGAACTGATAGGCACCACTCTCTGGCTGTTGAGCGATGCGGGAAAATTCGTTACGGGTATTGTCGTGCCGGTGGACGGCGGATTCTCGGCGTTTTCCGGGGTTTGATAATTACAGGGACCGGGAAAGAATAAGGTAACAGAAAAGAGAAGACTATGTTGTATTTCAGCCGTGGAAGCGAGACGGATACTCTGAGCGCTCAGGACCTTCAGGACGGGCTGTTCGCCGCCCTTGACAGGCTCGGCAAACGCAGGAAAGTGCTTGCTGTGCCGCCGGATATTACACGCATCTATTCACGCGCAGGTGAGCTGACACGCTATATGTGGCAATACTACGGCGCAGCCATGACAGACATACTGCCTGCCCTGGGCACCCATACTGCGATGAGTGCGCAGGAAATTACACGCATGTTCAATGATGTGCCGCGCAATCTGTTTCGCGTGCATGACTGGAGGGGCGGTCTCGTAACACTCGGCCAGGTGCCATCGGAATTTATTAAAGAGATCAGCGAAGGAACTCTCGATTATACCTTGCCGGTACAGGTGGATAAGTTGCTGGTCGAGGGGAAGTTCGATCTCATTTTATCGCCCGGGCAGGTAGTCCCGCATGAAGTGATCGGCATGGCCAACTATAACAAGAACATCTTCATCGGCACGGGGGGTTCTGAAGGCATCAACAAGAGCCATTTCCTCGGCGCGGTCTATGGCATGGAACGCATTATGGGGCGTGTCGACACTCCCGTGAGAAAGGTTCTCAACTACGCCTCGCAGCATTTTGCCAAGGATATGCCGGTAGTCTATGTGCTGACGGTGGTGAATTCGACATCAGACGGCCCGATTACGCGAGGGCTTTTCATAGGCGATGACGAGGAGTGCTTCTATCAGGCGGCAGCGCTGAGCTTGAAGGTTAATTTCCAGATGCTCGATAAGCCGCTCGAAAAGGTTGTCGTCTATCTGGACCCGCATGAATACAAAAGCACATGGCTGGGCAACAAGAGCATCTACCGCACACGAATGGCTATGGCCGACGGCGGCGCACTGATTGTGCTTGCGCCCGGACTGAAGGAATTCGGTGAGGACAGGGAGATAGATCGCCTCATTAGAAAATACGGTTATGCAGGCACGCAAAGGGTTCTGGAAAACGTAAAAGCAAACACAGACCTGCAGAACAACCTCAGCGCGGCGGCACACCTTATTCACGGCTCTTCTGAAGGGCGCTTCTCAATTACGTACTGTCCCGGCATGGTTTCACAGAAAGAAATCGAGTCGGTCAATTTCAAGTATGCAGACTTGAAGCGCATGCAGAAAAAATACAATCCTCACAAGCTAACAGATGGCTACAATGTCGTAAATGGCGAAGAAATTTTTTATATCTCCAATCCCGGCCTGGGATTATGGTCATTAAGAGAACGGTTTAATTCAAAGTAGTTTTTTATGGAGAGATACTATGGCTGAAAATGCACAAAAGAAATACTCACTTATTGCTGCAACGAGTATGGGCGTTCGGTTGACGCCTGTAGATTCGCAGCCTTTTTACTGCAGCGACACATTTAAAATGCATGCCACAAGCGCCGAAAGCAATGTCGCGAGCGTTGCTTCATATCTTGGCATGCCGACCAAAATTCTGACGGCCTTTGTTAAAGACAGCCCTGTCTCGCGTTTTATCAGGGACAGCCTCAAAAGCCGGGGAATGGATTTTGAAGGCCCCGAGTTTGATCAGGGCGGCCCGTGGGGTTACCGTCATCAGATCAATATGGCCGACAGCGGCCTTGGCGCGCGCGGGCCGCGAGTGCATAATGACAGAGCCGGCGAAGTCGGCCGCGAGCTGAGTACAGAGCATTTCGATCTTGACAGGATATTCTCGAAAGAAGGTGCAACGATTGTACATCTTTCGGGCCTTATTGCGTCATTGTCGCCAAAAACCAGCAGGTTCTGTCTTGACATTGCCCGAACGGCCAAGGAAAACGGCTCTCTCATATCGTTCGATCTGAACCATCGCGCCAGTTTCTGGAAGGGCAGGGAAAAGGAACTCTCGCAGGCATTTGCCGATATCGCATCCCTCAGCGATATTCTCATTGGCAACGAAGAAGACTTCCAGCTTAGCCTGGGCTTCAAAGGGCCTGAGGCCGGAGGTCAGGGACTTGACGAAAAAATCGACATCTTCAAAGAGATGATCGGCAAGGTGCAGGCCGCCTATCCCAATGCGGGCTATTTCGGAACCACGCTTCGTGAGGTCCTGTCGGCAAACAGCCACCTGTGGGGTGCGCTGGTAACCGACAGCAAAACATGGGAAATCATAAAGCCACGCGAGATTGGCGTGATTGACCGTATCGGAGGCGGCGACGGTTTTGTGGGCGGATTGCTCTACGGCATACTCAAGGGCTGGGATGTGCATAGATGCGCCAGATTCGGCTGGGCCTGCGGCGCGCTTGCTGTAACGATGCTGACGGATTATGCACAGCCCGCCGATGAGGAGCAGATCTGGAGCATCTGGAAAGGCAACGCCAGAGTCCAGCGCTGACTTTCGCGACAGGACAAATATATCAGAAACAAGGAGCATTAAATGGCAAAAGAAACAAAAGCTGATATCGGCCTTATAGGTCTCGCAGTGATGGGCGAAAACCTCATACTCAACATGGAAAGCAGGGGTTTTACTGTCGCGTGTTTTAACCGCACAACCTCGAAGGTCGATGATTTCATCAGCGGCCGGGCGAAGGGCAAAAAAATCATCGGCTGTCATTCAATCAAGGAGCTGTGCGCAAGCCTTAAAACTCCGCGCAAGGTTATGCTTATGGTCAAGGCCGGTCCGGCGGTTGATGATTTCATTGAACAGGTGCTGCCGAATCTTAAAGACGGCGACATCATTATCGACGGCGGCAATTCTCACTTTCCCGATACAATCCGCCGCACGGCGTATGTAGAAAGCAAGGGCAAGCTCTACATCGGCACCGGCGTTTCCGGCGGCGAGGAAGGTGCGCTGACCGGCCCGTCGATAATGCCAGGAGGCTCGCCTGAGGCATGGAAATTTCTCAAGCCGGTTTTCCAGAAGATAGCAGCAAAGACATCAGGCGGCGAACCCTGCTGCGACTGGGTCGGTGAAAACGGCGCAGGCCACTTTGTGAAGATGATTCACAACGGCATCGAATACGGCGACATGCAGATGATTTGTGAAACGTATCAGATGATGAAGGAAGGCCTCGGCATGTCGAATGCCGAAATGCACAAGGTGTTCGCTGATTGGAACAGGGGCGAGCTTGATTCGTATCTTATCGAGATCACCCGGGATATCCTCGGCTACCGGGATGAAGACGGCAACGAGGTAGTAGACCTTATCCTCGACACCGCCGGCCAGAAAGGCACCGGCAAGTGGACTGTAATAGCCGCCCTTGATACCGGCATGCCGCTGACGCTGATAGGTGAAGCGGTATCTTCCCGCTGCCTCTCAGCCTTGAAAGACGAACGCGTCGCCGCATCTAAAATACTCAAGGGACCAAGGCCAAAATTCACCGGCAACAGAAAAGCCTTTGTAAAAGACCTGCGTGCGGCTCTCTATGCCTCGAAGATCGTCAGCTATGCACAGGGCTATCAGCTTATGCGTGCCGCTGCCGGGGAATACGGATGGAATCTCAATAACGGCGGCATCGCTCTCATGTGGCGCGGCGGCTGCATTATCCGCTCGGTGTTTCTGGGCAAGATAAAAGAGGCATTCGACAGGAATCCGGCACTTGTCAATCTGCTGCTCGACCCGTTCTTCAAGGCGGCGATTGAGAAGGCTCAAAAGTCATGGCGCCGGGTGGTTGTAGCCGCCTTCGAAATGGGAATCCCTATGCCGGCAATCAGTTCGGCGCTGGCCTATTATGACGGCTACCGCCATGCCCTGCTGCCCGCAAATCTTTTGCAGGCACAGCGCGATTACTTCGGCGCCCACACCTACGAGCGCATCGACAGGAAACGCGGCGAGTTCTTTCACACCCACTGGACCGGCAAGGGGGGATCAACGACAGCTCACACGTACATTGTATAAGATTCCATGGAGCTGAAAGGAGAAACCTTATGAAAACCGCGATGGTTATTTCCCCGCATGCCGATGACGCCGCGGCGTTCTGCGGAGCAACGCTTGTAAAATTTGCCCTCGAGGGTTGGAAGATTATCCTGGTGCGCGTGACCGATGACCGCAAGGATTCTGTCGGGCTGAGCATAGAGGAGACAATCGAGCGTAATACAGAAGAGTTGCACAAAGCGGCAAAGATTCTAGGTGTGAGTGAAGTAATCGAGCTGGGATTTGAAACGGATACTCTGGCGGATGTTCCGCTCGGTTCTTTGCGCGAAAGGTTCGTATACCTATTCCGAAGGCATCGGCCCTATACGGTTTTTTCCTTCGACCCGTTCGGACTTTACGAGAACAATCAGGACCATGTCCGTGTGGCTCAGGCTGTGGATGAGTCCTTCTGGGTTTCATGCTTCGATAAGCATTATCCTGAACATTTCAAGGAAGGGCTTGAGCCGTTTTCGGTCTGTGAGCGCTGGTACTTCGCAAGGCAATTGCCCAGGGTGACGCATTACGAAGAAGTGGCGAAGACCATCGAACAGAAAATAAGTGCGGTCTGCGCGCACCGCGAGATGATGAGAAACACCATCAACCAGTACCAGCTGCAGCTTAAAACCTGGGGCAGTCAGGTGCCCTGGCTTGAGGAATCGAAGAACGGCGACCTTAAACCGCTTATCGGGCTGTTTCTGAAGGAACAGGCAAAGGGTCTGGCCCAGGCCGCAGGCTGGGATACCGGGATGTATCTCGCCGAGGCCTTTCGCATGGAACGCTTCGGTGATTTTGAGCCGCTCTTTCAGATGATAGCAGAGCCACTGGAACCATAATGATTATCAGGCCTGTACGGTCAGTTGCACCTTACGCTTAAAGGCAAGTCCAGACAGCTGTCCCTTCCCTTAGTTCGTCACTCCCACTCAATGGTGGCCGGGGGTTTGTTCGTTATGTCATAAACCACGCGATTGACGCCTGAAACTTTTGATGCAATTTCGCCGGCTGTCTCTATCAGGAAGTCCGCAGGCAGCGGCACGACTTTTGCCGTCATGAAGTCAAGCGTCTGGACAGCCATCAGGCAGATGACATGCCCGTAGGTTCGCTCGTCATTGTGAACACCCACAGACTGCACATTTGTAAGAATCGCAAAAAACTGGCCTGATTGCGAAGCATGGCCCTTTGCTTCCATGGCGGCACGGAAAACAGCATCGGCTTCCCTGAGTACATCAAGCTTTTCCCTCGTGAGCTCACCCAGGCATCGCACAGCAAGGCCGGGACCCGGAAAGGGCTGGCGGCCTGTTATCTCGGATGGAATAACCTCGCAGTAAATATTGAGCTGACGCACGGCTTTTGCCGCCATCTGCGCGTTAATGGCCCCGAAATCCAGAATTGCCACACAATCATGCTTTTTTAAGATTCTAATGAATGAACCACTTAGAACCGATAAGTCATCTTGAAATCAGTAATGCATCTTCATGTTTTTAAGTGCTCATAAATAAAAAGAAACTTTTAAAACAATTCAAGGAGAGTTATTGTGAAAAAGGCAGGATTTTCGGGTTTATTTCTATCATTGATGCTTACAGTTTTTATGTTTCAGGCATGTTCGGACAGCAGCAGTAATTCGGGCGGCGCTTTGTCATCGGATAAGGACATAGCGGAATTTAAGATTCTGGGAGTCGCCGGTACGATAGGCGATGATACAATAGAGCTTACGGTCCCATACGACACTGACGTCACATCGCTTATACCAGACATAACCATCACAGGTGCAAGCGTTGACCCTTCTTCCGGAGTATCGCAGGACTTCACAAACCCGGTGACATACACCGTGACTGCAGCCGATTTGACTACAAAAGAATATACGGTCACCGTAAGGGCTCAGCAATGGCAGTCAGTCGGCAGCGCAGGTCTATCTGAAGGGACCGCGAACTTCACATCCCTTTTCATTTATGACGGCACGCCTTATATCGCGTACCAGGATGATGAAAATTCCGGCAAAGCCACTGTGATGAAATATGACGGCACAGACTGGGAACCGGTAGGCAACATCGGGTTCTCGGCAGGGGAAGCATGGAGCATATCCCTTTTCGTTTATGACGGCACACCTTATGTAGCATACAAAGATGGGACAAACTCCTTCAAGACCACCGTGATGAAATTTGACGGCGCAAGCTGGGAGACAGTCGGCAGCGCCGGGTTCTCGGCAAACGAAGCGTTTACCATATCCCTTTACATAGATAACGGAACGCCTTATGTCGCGTACCAGGATGGAGGAGACTCCTTCAAGGCTACCGTGATGAAATATGACGGCTCAGACTGGGCGCCGGTCGGCATCGCCGGGTTCTCGGCAGGGGATGCGTTTTACACATCCCTTTTCATTTATGACGGCACGCCTTATGTAGCATACCAGGATGGGGCAAACTCCTACAAGGCAACCGTAATGAAATATGACGGCTCAGACTGGGTGCCGGTAGGCATCGCAGGGTTCTCGGCAGGGGAAGTAATCTTCCCATCCCTTTTCGTTTATGACGGCACACCTTATGTCGCATATGAGGATCAGGAAAACTCAGGCAAGGCCAGTGTTATGAAATTTGACGGCTCAAGCTGGGTGACAGTTGGCAGCGCCGGGTTCTCGGCAGGGCAGGCATGGAACACATCCCTTTTTGTGTATGACGGCACGCCTTATGTCGCGTACAGGGACAGGGCAAACTCCGACAAGGCTACTGTGATGAAATTTAACGGCTCAGACTGGGGGCCGGTCGGTAACACAGGATTTTCAGCATGGAGAGCGTCTTACACATCCCTTTTCGTATATGATGGCACGCCTTATGTCGCTTACCAGGATCAGGGAAACTCGCTCAAGGCCACTGTGATGAAATTTGAGTAATTCCGGATATTCATTTACCGGCCTGTCTGTCACTGCAGGCCGGTAAGAGAAGAACTGAATCACGTGTTAACGACGTAAATGACCTGCTGCAACAATTCTTCAATTCTCAGATCACTGATGGCATGCTGTCGTAATGCCTCTGCCTGTCAGCTTCCGGAAGCGATAGGAAACTGTCTATGACACCCAGCATGGCGGGTTTATCCTTCATAAGTTCTCCATGGACCTGGATATAGTTGTTTGCATGATCGCATGTGAAATATGTGCCGTCGCACGTCAGCCCGGAAAGAATATCCCTTAACTCAAGAACAGTTCCTTCAGGTGTCTGCTCATAGAATTCGCCCGATTCAATCAGTGCACTCAGACGCGATGCAGGATGCACCCAGAGCCTGCGCACCCTTACAAAATCAGGCCTGGCCTCGTTTATCACCCTGACCGAACCCTCCACATGAGCTTTGCTCAGTGCCTGGCCCCCAAGACCGAGAAGGAGGTAAAAACTCACCTCAAAACCGGCTGCACGAGCCTTTCGGCCTGTTTCAATCAACTGGCTTGAACTCGTCCCCTTTTTCTGTAGTCTGAGGACTTCATCCGAGCCGCTTTCCATGCCTACATGGAGCCTGTCAAGCCCGGCCTCCCTGATCGCCCTCAGTTCTTCATCGGTTTTTTTCCAGATGCTTGAGGCCCTGCCATAGGCGGTAATCCTTTCTAGACCGGGAAACTTCTTCTTCAGGTGTGTGAGTATGTCCACAAGATCACCAGCAGGCATGTCGAGCGGGTTGGCGTCACCCAGAAAGGCCGTCTTGAACCAGCTGTAATGCCTTGCTGCAAGGGCGTCGATGTCGAGCTTCACCTCTTCCGCAGTCCGCGTCGAATAGGGTGTCCCGAAGAGGTCGTATATGCCGCAGAAGAGGCATCTGTTCCAGTTGCATCCGCGCGTAAGCCTCACGAGAAGGCTCCGTGCTTCACTCGGCGGTCTTATTACCAGTTGTTCAGGTTCGTGCATGAGTATAATATAGGAACTAAGAATTTACCCGTCAACTTAAAGGTGTAACGTACCGAAAGGAATTTTATGAGACAGACTCTTTTGCAGCAGTTCATAACACTGTTCGTGGTAATAGATCCCGTCGGTCTTATACCCGTTTTTCTGGCTCTTGCGGGCAGACTCGACGATAAGCAGAGGGCGCGCATATCGGTCAAGGCGGTGCTGGTAAGCGGCGTGCTCCTTCTAGGCTTCATGGTTCTGGGGCAGGTACTGCTCAACTCGCTGGGGATCGGCATGGATTCGTTCAAGATAGCGGGCGGCATAATACTTTTCATAATTGCTCTGAGGATGGTGCTCTATGATACGCACGCTGGATGGGGTGGCGAAGAAGACGGCAAATCCGAAGGCGATATGGCCATTTTTCCCCTCGCCATGCCCATGATAGCGGGTCCGGCGTCTATTATGGCGGTCATGGTACTTTCCGACAGCAACAGAAACAGCATACCCGACCTTATGGCCACCGGTTTCCTTGTCATTGTCATGCTGACCGTCACATGGCTCTGCCTTAGGCTGTCCGAGCCCATAATCAAGCTTTTAAAGCGCGATGGTACCGACATCTTGAGCAGGATAATGGGGCTTATCCTTGCGGCGCTCTCGGTTGAGAATATCGTTGCCGGCATCAGGGGGCTCATTTCCGCAGGTATGCAGATACAGGTATAAACATAACAAGGCACAGGGGTTGAAAATCTTTAATTTGTCTGATGTTCCTAAAAAAAGTTCTATGTCAGCTCTTCTGCGTCAGCCTTGTCTTTTGTTCTCTTTGTTGACTGTTTGTTCCGGATAAGGTCTTTGAGACCGATAAACACAACTTCGAATTTGCCATACTTGCCCTTAACGGTATTTGCTCTGGCTTCATCAAATGTCAAACCATCAATATTGTTGATCAGGTCTATCCTGTTGGGTTCTGCACCAAGTGTAATGACATTCCGCTCATTAATAAAAAGTTCATCGTTAAGGTTATCCTCACCATAACCAAATTCGATTAAGACATTCCTGATTTTAGAAATGTTATTCTTGTCAACGGCAAAAAAAATATCGATTTCTTTTGTAAAACGAGGATGACCATGGAAAGCCACTGCGTAGCCCCCAACAATCATATAATCAACCTGATGCTTTTCCAGTAACCCTAAGAACTCTTCGAAATCCGGCTGGATATTCATATAAAAATTTACCTGCCTCGATCCTTAATATTTCCACCTCATTCAACCTGGCTTCCGGTGACTGGCTTTTCCAGTATCTGCGGGTTTTTTCGGCAAGCCTTTTATGCGTTGTTATTGAAAGCTTTTTCTGCATGATTTTTTATATCACAAAACCGTCTTCTTAACCACTGATATCGGGACAACCCACTTTCAAAGGAAAGAAATCCACACTGCCTCCTGCGGTTATGCATGCGAAAAAACAGGCAGTCATGTGCCCAACAAATACAAGCTTGTGCTTGTAATGAGGTTTGCGAGAATGTGGAATATTAAAAATATCCTTTAATCATACATTGCTCATTTACTTTACAAACGGGACTTTCAGCACCGGCTTGTCGCAATAATCAAATCTGACTTTGTAATCAGGCCTGTCTGGGAAACCGCAGCGCTTATCATAGGTGTCGAAAACCACTGCCAGCCTGTGGTTCTTTTTGAGTCTCCACCCAATTGCCTGGAACTCGAATGACAGCCTTTTTCTCACCCAGGGCTTCGCGTTCCAGAGCGTCCACGCGCTGTGGCTTATCAGTTTTCCGTAACCGAGCGGATTTACATCATACAGGTATGCAATCACCTGGGCGTCTTTCTTCGATGGTGTGACCGAGATGTCGAGCATCGGAATACCTGCAATGATGCTCTCGCTTGTTTCAGGGGCCGAGATATGCGTAAGGGCATAGTCTTTGTCGAGCATGAAGATGTTGACCCCGGTATCGACGTTTAGAACCTGTGAGACGAGATCATCAGGCCCCATAGATGCCTTGGAGCCTTTGCCGCTTTTTATTTCACGTGATAACAGGGTAAATTTAGATGAACTGTCAAGAGTGCCGCGTCCGGTTGAAAGGCTTCTGAGTCCACCCATATTGAGGTAATAATTCCTGTATTTAATCTGATCTGTGGGCCATGACGGGAAATAAAGCCTTGTCTTTTCATCCTTGAGACCGAAGCTGACCGGTGTTTTTGTGAGTCTGTCCGAAATGCCCGAATCAATGCCTTTGAGGTAGAAGTCGAACCATCTGTAAACCGTATCCCATGTCGTTTCAGGTATGGACAGGCATCCAAACCCGACAGGGAATACATGCATCCCGTCATTAAGGTCGATTATCTTATCAGGTATTTCAAGGATCGAATAAAAATCCAGAACGCTGTTCGGTGAAAAAAGCGGGTCTGAATAATAGTTGGAGATGTAAACGCTGAGCCTTCCGTTAGTCCTGGCATAATCGTCTATCAGTCTGAAAGGTGAGATATCGTCGAGCCATTCAAGGATGTCTTCGACGTTGCGTCCCTGCTCCAGGTCATTGACTCTGTCTCCGATCATGTTTGTATCTCCACCGGTTTCGGTCGAAGCCCAGGATTTGTTCGGAGTGTCCTGCGGATACAGGGCGTCATGCATGTCGGAAGTCCCGCTGAGCGATGCGACAGCCTTGACCCTGCTGTCAAATATGCCGATCTGAAGAGACCGGCAGGCTCCCATTGAAATACCGGCTACACCTATGTTGCGGGCATCGGCGGGATAATTTGCAAGCACGAAATCGATGATGGTCGAGATATCGCGCATGTCGTTTTCTTCACCGACATTTATCTTTCCTGTCGAGTCGAACCATCCCCTCGCCGAATATGATACGGCGATATAGCCCTCTGCCGCCATCTTTCTTGACGGGAATAGATATTCAATCTTGGGCAGCCCCCAGCTGGGTGAAAAGATAATTACAGGAAGATTGACGCCGGACTTAGGCGCATACACATCGCAGTCGAGCTTGAAGCCGTCATAAGTGGTTATCCAGTGCTGTGTCACTTTGATTGGATATTTTGCGGCTTGAACGGATGAAACAGGGGAAAGTACGGCAATACAAAGCAACAATACGATAAAACCGTTTCTAATGCCCATATGTTCCTCCTCAAATTAATTCAAAAGCAATGTCTTATTATAACTAAATAAAACGATGATTATCAATATAAATAGTTAATTTTTATAGATACATGGCATCAGATTAGCTGGTGAGCTGATAGCTGATGAGCTGAATCAAAAGCTAAAAAGGTTTTGCTTAACAGCTCAACAGCTTAGAACTATTTTATTGCGACACCGGCATGTGAAGTTATAGCGCCTTTCTATTTCCGCTGTGCATTCAGGATGATCCATCTGAATCAGCATCGAGTGTAAGGCGTTATAACAAAGCAGACCTAGGAACGACGCAGGCGAGGAATGAGGCGTACTCTGTTACGTACGCCGCAGTGACGAACCAAGGATGTGACAACGGTATGAGAAGTTATAGCGCCTTATTATTTCCGCTATGCATTCTGGATGATTCCGCGAAGTCAAGGAGGGAGCGACGCAGCCATACTCTTTGCCGTATGGCGAGGAGCATTCCGACGCAGACGACAAAGGAAGCGCCTGAATGCAAAGCGGAAATCACCAGAAGATGATATTGAGAGCCACGGCACAAATAAGCACTATCACTGCTAATACGGCTGGCCTGTTGTACCAGGCAATGCCTGTCTCCTTAATCTTTTCCGTAAGCGAATACACGAGCCCTTTGAGTTCCTCGTCGGTCTTTTTCCGCTCGGTCAGAAGCGAGATTATAATGGTCACACTCAGGCATACAAGGAATGCATAGATCGCGGTCCAGAAGTTCTGGGCCATCTCGCTGTGGTATTCAGTGATGACGGTGCCCAGCCATCCCCCCTTTATGCCCGGATGAGAATACATGGGCAGCGTCAACCCGTGGTTTAGGGCCGCGGCCAGCGTACCCGAGAGCAGGCCGAAAAAGGCGCCGTGGCCGGTCGTCCTCTTCCAGAACATGCCAAGCATGAACGTCGCAAACAGAGGCGCATTGACAAAGGCGCAGACGAGCTGGAGCATATCGTTTATGTTGTTGAAGCTCGCCGCCACATATGCAGCGACGACGCTGAGCAGTATGCCTGCAACAGTCGCGGCCCTTCCCATCAGGAAGTAGTGCCTGTCCGATTTTCCGGGATTTATGTAGCTCTGGTAGATATCATATGTCCATACCGTATTGAAGGC
>CAYNVT010000026.1:0-42470 GCA_964400685.1 uncultured Bacteriovoracaceae bacterium
AGGCCAGGGCCGAGATTGAAATACAGAACAAGCTTAAGGCTGAATTCGAAATTGAAATGGAAAAGGCAAGAGAAATTATAACAACTCTGGGGGATCAGCTGTCCGGTCAGAATGCAGAGATAATCAACCTGAGCGAGAAGCTGTCCGATATTGAAAAAGAGCGCCAGTCCGAGATCTTATCAAAGCAGTCTCTGTCGGACAAAATAGACACAAATGAAAAGCGCACCCTTGATTTTATAAAAGATATAAAATCCTGGGATGACATGACCTCAGGCGTAAAAGATGAAATAAAAGCGGCGGTAGAAGAAAAAGAAAGTGCTGAAAATCTGCTTACCGAGCTCAAGGAAAAACTCAAGAGGCTTGAAGTAAAGAAATTTGAGGCTGTGAACGTTCTGAGCAAGGCGCAGGAAGAAAAGAATGCTGTAATGGATAAGTTCGGCAGGCTGAGGGTAGATATGGCTTCAGTTCTGGAGAGAATAAAAGGGCTTACCCTGCAGGCCCAGAAAAGGCAGCTGGAAATGGAAGCCGACAGACAGAGGGCTGCTGAAATTACCATCAAGGAAAAAGAGATAACATCAATGCTCGAAAATGCAGAGGAGGTTGTAATAAACACCCTGGCCGACATCAAGACAAAAGAAGTCGAGCTTGAAGAGATTATGCCTGAGTATACAAAGTTCTGTCAGGAAGCGGGAGAGATCAGCGAACGCGAGCAGGCTCTCAAGTCCGGTCTTTCCGCCCTGGAAGAAAAGAGGAACATGCTCATACTTGAGGCAAAGGAGCAGGAGATCGCCGAAAGAATGATGATGGAACGCTATACGGGAAGGTTCGGTGATGAGACACTGCCCCTGATACCGGACGATTTCGATATGGAGGCATCAAGGGAAGAGGTTGCGAAGCTCCAAGGCAGGGTTGAGATACTGGGGCAGATAAACTTTGCTTCAATAGAGTCATATGACGAGACGCAGGCAAGATATGATGATTATCATGCCCAGTATCAGGACCTCATACTTGCAAGTGAAAGATTAAGGGAACTTATAGGCAGTATAGAAAGAGAAAGCCAGAAGGAATTCACCTCGACATTCGCCAAAGTAAGGGCAAATTTCCAGGAGATATTCAGCACAATGTTCGGAGGCGGGCAGGCTGATATCGTCCTTCAGGAAGGCGGCATGGATGCCGGCGTAGAAATATACGCATGCCCCCCTTTCAAGAAGCTCAAGGTAATGAGCCTCTTATCCGAAGGAGAAAAAACGCTCACCGCAATATCGTTCATCTTCGCCCTTTTCAAGGTGAGGCCGTCTCCTTTCTGTATACTCGATGAAGTGGATGCGCCCCTCGATGATTCGAACACCGAACGCATCAACCGCCTTATACGGACATTCTCAAGAGACTCCCAGTTCCTGGTAGTCACGCACAACAAAAACACCATGGAAATGGCGGATATCATATATGGTGTGACATTCGACGTGCCGGGTGTGACAAAAGTCGTTTCAATGGACCTTCAGACGGTCTAGCCTCTTCTCACTGCAAGTTCGTAAGCGGCTATAGCCGCCGACTGGGAGACATTAAGTGAATTGAACGGGCCTTTCATGGGGATATGGGCCAGAAAGTCCAGTTCCCCAGCTATGACGGGCCTGATTCCGGAATCCTCGCCTCCCATCACGACTGCAATCTTATTAAAATGAGGCATATTGTATAAAGGCTCTTTTGCCTTAGCATCAAGACCCACAAACCAGAAGCCGTTTTTCTTGAGCCCTTTTATGGCATTTCTCAGATTGACGACCTTTGCCACTACGGCCTTTTCTGTTGCGCCTGCCGAAGCCTTTACCACTGCCGGTGTCACCGATGCCGCCCTGTCTTCGGGAATGATTACGGCGCCACCAGCAAGAGCATAAACACTTCGTATGATAGAGCCCAGGTTCTGCGGATCTTCGACCGAATCGAGAAGGACGATGAAATCCAGTTCTGCTGTATCTTCGATCGCTGCATAACGGAAGGGGGATACCCGGGCTGCTATTCCCTGGTGGTTCTTCACGCCTGTAATGCGGTCAAGCTCATGACGGCTTAAGGTGCTTAAAGAAACACCTTTGGCCAAAGATGAGATTTTATCATGGCTTTCACGTGCAACAAGAATTTCAAAGAATTTCCTTTTTTGCGCCCTAAGGGCCTCTTCTACCGGATTGAACCCGTAGATTATTTCCACCTAACCCTCCGGTATCCAGGTTGAACTGTATTCGCTAAGTTCGGGGAGCATGATGCCGGGATTCGCCTCGACCCATTGTCCGATAATTCCCGATTCCTTTGCGCTGAGCTCAAAGTGGCACATGGCTATGCCCATATCAATCTTCTGGATGTCAATAGGCAGCACCTTTGCGTAATTCTCAGTCCGCTGCAGAATGAGGTGGACGGAATCGCCGTCTATAATCATCCGCCAGGGCTGCTTGTTGGATGCCGATGGCCCGAGCCTGACCATCTCGAGCGGGGCGGCATATTTCCCGGCAACGGACCCGGTTAAGGGAGCATCGAAAGATTTCATAAAAAAGAGTTCACTGAAGGCCTTTCGTTTCTTTGAGCCTGCAATAAATCTGAAGGCATTATCGATAATAGTGCGTCTGCCGGCAGCATAACCTACCGGTGTTACGGCCGGTATGATCTCGCCCTCTTCAAGGCCTATTTTCTCGGCATATACCGTTCTTTTGAAGGAGCCGCCCAGCCAGCAGGTGCCAAGGTTAAGAGATGTTGCGAAAAGGATTATTTTTTCAAACTGATAGCCGAAGTCCTCCATTGCCCTTGGGTTGTCATTCACCGCACCTGCTATGAAAGTCGAGGCGCCCCTTATAACCCCATATGTACCTTTCACGCCCTCCTTTTTATCAGGCGTTGTGATTATCCTGAACCTGGTCTTTGAATCTGACGGCGGTAAAGAAAGTCCCGCGATGAACCCTTCGAGCTTTCTGATGGTGTCTTTGTCGACAGGTTCGCCGGTATAGCTTCTCCATGAGCATCGGCGTTTGATTATTTCATTTACGGGTTCTTTAAAAAGGCTGGTCATCTGTCACCTCTCGGTAATTGATGCAATGCTTTATAGCACTTGAAAACAAACTGGACAACATCGAGCGCATTTGGCAATCATTAATAATGACAAAAGAAATTTCCGCTGCATCAGAAATGACGGAACAAACCGGTCTTGATTTTAATCCCCAGTTCAGGGCCGCGATTGAGCTGTTGGAGAACAGAAAACAGAGCCTTTTCATAACAGGCAGGGCTGGCACCGGCAAATCGACCCTTCTCAATTATTTCCAGAGGACAACTGCGAAGAGGCATATCGTACTTGCGCCTACCGGCGTTGCCGCAATAAATGTAGGCGGCCAGACCATACATTCATTTTTCGGCTTTGGGCCGGATGTAACGGAAAAATCGGTAAAAAAAATCAAATCTCTCAGTTCAAGAAGCATTTACAAAAAAATAGACACCATCATAATCGACGAGATATCCATGGTCAGGGCGGACCTTCTCGACTGCGTCGAAAAGTTTATGAGATTGAACGGCCCGGATGAGAAAAAGCCTTTCGGCGGTGTGCAGATGGTTTTCATTGGTGACCTCTATCAGCTGCCCCCCGTAGTTTCTTCTGCGGAAAAAGAGATATACAAACTGCACTATCAGAGCCCCTATTTTTTCAGCGCGCGTTCTTTCAAATCCATGGACATGGAATTCATTGAACTGGAAAAGGTCTACCGCCAGCATGACGATGAATTCATAAGGCTTCTTAACGCCATAAGGAACCGCTCGGTTACGGATCATGACCTTGCAATTATAAACCAAAGGCTTGACCCTGATTTCGAGGCGCCCGTGGATGAATTTTACATCCAGCTTACAAGCACCAATGACATGGCGGACAGGATCAACGAAACCGAAATGGCCAAGCTGCCGGGAAAGGTTCATAAATTCAGAGCCATGATCGACGGCGACTTCGGGAAGGAATACATGCCCACAACAAAAGAACTGAGGCTCAAAAAGGGTTCCCAGATCATGATGCTGAATAATGACCAGATGGGACGTTGGGTAAACGGCACGATAGGAGTCATGACCGGGACAACAAAAGATGACGATGGGAATATCCTCATCAAAGCCAGGCTTGATATGGGAGAGGATGTCTTTATCAGCCCTTATACATGGAGCATTTACAGGTTTTTCATCGAAGGCTCCCAGCTTGCATCAGAGGTTGTCGGGACATTTACGCAATACCCCATAAGACCTGCATTCGCAGTTACCATCCACAAGAGCCAGGGAAAGACATTCAGCAAAGTGATAATCGACATTGGCCGGGGCACATTTGCACACGGCCAGCTTTATGTCGCGCTTTCAAGGTGCATAAGCCTCGAGGGCATAGTGCTTAAAACGCCGGTAAAAAAGGGGCATATACTTCTTGACTGGGAGGTCGTAAAGTTCCTCACGCAGCACCAGTACGCCCTTGCCGAAAGAAATCTTAACCATGATGACAAGCTTCGCCTTATTAAAAACGCAATCTCAGGAAAAAATCAGATTGAAATCCTCTATCTGAAGGCAAAGGATGAAAAGTCCCGTAGGACAGTGAAACCCCTTGATGTCAGGCAGATGGAATATAAAGGACATCCCTTCACAGGCCTTGAAGCCTTCTGCCGGACAAGGGGTGAAATAAGGGTGTTCAATATGGACAGGATTCTGGAGATCAAGGTTTTATGATTCCCGCTTTTCTAGAACTTAACTACAGATAACGTGATATTATATGGACTTTTACTTTTCCATTTATGTGTATAATGTTCTTCTGGAGATGATAAGGCCAGCATTAGCGGTTCTTAGGATAATCCACATCCGTTTGAAAGCCTTCGTCAAGTGATTTTTTAATTTTCTTTGGGAGTGGGTTACCAATTTGTTTATAGAATTCATTTTCATGCATATTCGGTACAGACCAATATGCCCAATATAATTTATCCTCTTTGTCAAAATGTAAAAAAATATCTTTGTCAAAATCTTTATTTGCAATTTCTTTGTCATGTCTATGGATATAATATCCCCAAGTGGAGCAAATAAATCTCTCACGTCCTTTTTTAATTTGGTAATCGAGGAACTCAGCATCAGGATCTCCCATAAGTTCTTTTACTGTTTGTTTATTCATTTCTAAGGATAATCTTGAGAAGCCATTTATTACCTTATCTTGCCTGGCCTTGGACGCCTCATAAGGAAAATGATCTATCTTATTAAGAAAAGAGTAGAAGTTATATTGGGAACTCTCTTTTGAAACCATTGAGGGAGCCTTCTGTTTTGTACAACCAAAAAATATGCTAGTGAGGGCGATTGTTAAGATACATACCATTGATAATTTATTCTTCATTGATCCTCTTAAGCTTCAAAAAATGAATTTATCAAGATGATATTACAATTTTCTTTTATTGTCATTCCGAACGCGAAGCGGAGGAATCTTGCATTGAAATTTCAAAATTCAGAAGCAAGATTTCTCACCCCTCATGGGGTCCGAAATGACAATTAAAAACCACATAGTGCTACACAAAACCTTTACTAACCACCGCTTATGCAAAACTAGAAATTTCTGTAAGTAACCTTCTCTTCGGTACTTATTATGGAGAAAAGGAGGTTGTAAAAATCCTGGTTGAATCCTGACCTATTATCAGAATTCCGTTGTGCAGTTATACGGGTTTAATGAACTCGGGAGAGTTTCCGGCAGGAGAACCTACAAGGGATGAAACCGGATAGGCTTCTATTTCTTCTGCTGGATAAGGTCTGAGAAAATTCATCACATCGCCTCTGTCATGGCCTGGCCATAAACCATAGGAATCGGCAGACAGGATCACAGATATCATCTAAGAGTATTAGGTATGACCTTTATCTTTGATATTATAAATAACCTTTCAAGATTAAAGGCCAAGCAACACACTTTGTTTGATTGCCTGTTTATTCCAATGGGTTCCTATATTTAATTTTAGGGAACCTTTTGAAATCCTTATCCGTTGAATATAGCGTGCAGTTATGTTCGATTGCGAGAGCCGCAAGATGGGCGTCGGAAACCAGATTGGCGATTGCCTGGCCGGAAACCAGCATATCCATAAAAACCTCCCAGTGTCTTGCTGTCGGATGGACTATCCTGGCACATGGCTGATCAAGCCAGCTCTGAACCCTATCAAGCGCCTCTTTGATTGTCAGGGGATTGTTAAAAATCCTTGGATTGGTGCCGATTCTTATAAATGCATTAATAACTTCCCAGCACAAACATACCGGCTCGTCTCCTGAAAGCGCTGAACTCCACCATTGAAGGGCTTTCCTGTTTAACGGGCTACCCGAGTTCTCGGCATAAAGCAGGATATTGGCATCTACAAAGATCACTTAAAGTCCTCGCCTTCTATCCGGCTCAACAATTCCTGGATATTGTCTATCGAAATGCCGGATTTCTGGCCCATGTTGCGGGGTTTCATGCGATAGAGCTTTTGTTTCTGCTTCGACTCGATCAGGGAAAGCCCTTCCCTCATGGCCTCGTTGATTATTGACCTGAAGGGCCTTCTCTTCTTTGCCGCTACGGCTCTGGCCCTGTCCAGCACATCCTCGTCTATCACTATTGTCGTTCTCATGAAAGCATCATAGCATCATAGAAAATGATGTCAAGGCATCATTCAGCTTGAATTTTTATACAGTCAACGGTGTTGTTCGAAGGCGAATTAACAAGAGGTGAAACCGGATAGGCTTCCATTTCTTCGGTTGGATAAGGCCTGAGAAAATTCATAACATCACCTCTGTCATGGCCAAGCCATAGATCATAGGAACCGGGAGGCAGGATCACAGGCATCCTCTCGTGTATGCCTGAAACAAGAGAATTCGCCTCTGTAGTTATAATTGTCCCTGAGACAAGGGTACTACCTTCTTTTTCCCATATGTCCCACAGTCCGGCAAAGGCGAATGCACTGGAATCCTTCATGTGTATGAAATAGGGCTTTCTGGCTTTCCCCTGTTTTTCCCATTCATAAAACCCTTCGGCGAATATCAGGCAGCGCCTATCTTTTATCAGCTTTCTGAATGAGGGCTTTTCGGTGAGCGTCTCTGCTCGGGCGTTTATCATCCTGTATCCTATGGAGATGTCCTTTGCCCATGAAGGAACAAGCCCCCACCTGATAAGCCGCACTTTATTCGAGCCATCGTTAAGAATTGCAGGGATATTCTGAGAGGGGGCGATATTATAGTTCGGTGCAAATTCGATCCTCAGCTGGTCTGTATCAGCATCAGGCATGAGCCTTTTTATCTTCGAAGGGTCGGTGAATACGAATCTTCCGCACATAGTATCCCCATTTTTTTCATGCAGAGTCTTTGAACATCTGTTATTTTTGGCAAGAATAATCTTTCAAAGATTTCGTTGCAAGGAGGTTGGTTATGAGAAAAATATCCGGACTTCTTATGATCCTGTGCGTTGCCTTTCTTTTCACCCTGCCCGCTTGTGCAGATAACAACACTATACCCGCCGGGTTCAAGGGAGGCTTCGTTGATGTTCAGGGTCAGCAGTTGCGCGTGTACCAGAAAGGTTCGGGGCCCGATCTCCTTCTCATACACGGCCTGCCCGGCTCCATTGAAGACTGGGAAACCGTAATTCCTGAACTTTCTAAGAAATTCCGCGTAACTGTTTATGACAGGCCGGGCCAGGGCTTCAGCAGCGCAAACAAGCTGAAGTACAACCTTGACCAGAATGCGGATATCGCGCTCGCTCTGATTGAAACACTCAAGCTTAACAACCCTGTTGTCGTGGGACATTCATACGGCGGGAGCACGGTGGTGACAATGGCCGAGCGTAACCCGTCCAGCGTAAAGGCATTTGTCGCGGTGAGCGCCGTCACAACGAACGAAGAGCCGGAAACCATATACAAGATTTTAAAGACACCGGTGATCGGGCCAGCCTGCGCCTGGCTTGCAAAGGTGTTTACCGGATGCAGCATGATCGAAGACGGGGCGGAAGAGGCCTTTCACCCGAATGAAAACGCCATGCCTGCTGATTATGTAAAAACAAGGTGCATGATATTCATGCAGCCCAAGGTGATAAAGACCATGTCCACGGAGGTTGTATCCATGGGACCCGACGTGGTAAGAATGGCGCCACTTTACGGCGGCATAAAAAAGCCCCTATTCATCGTCCATGGCAGGAGCGATAAGGTGGTGCCGGTAACAGATGCGATAATCCTTAACAATGCCGCCCTCGGCTCGAAACTCACCCTGCTGGATGACACCGGCCATATGGTCCAGTATGCCAGGCCTGCCGAACTGATACAGGTAATAGAAGAAGCGTCGCACTGAAAATAAATTCCAATACGTTGAGGGACAGACATGCAGCTGGCATTATTCGATTTCGATGGCACCATATCCACAAGGGATACGACATGGGACTTCATCTTCCGCACGTGCGGCAAAAGGCGCGCTATCGGCGGCATCATACGGCTGGTCCCCGTATCCATTGCCTACAGCATGAAGCGCATCCAGCATCATGACGCCAAACAGGCTCTCATCAGACATTTTTTCGGAGACTGGGAAAAGGATGCATTCATCGAGGCAGCCCTGAGTTATGCGCGGCATGTCGTGCCTTCGATAATCCGGCCGGAAGCGCTCAACAGAATCAACTGGCACCGGAATCAGGGCCACACCGTGGCAGTTGTAACGGGGTCTCTCGAGATACTGCTGTCTGACTGGTGCATCGGCCTGGGGCTTGACCTGATAGCCACCGGCATAGACCTGAAAAGCACGCAAATAGGCCTTTCCACACGCAATTGCTTCAAGGAGGAAAAGGCCAGACGCATACGGGAAAAATACGCGCTTGAGAGCTTTGAATGCATCCATGCCTACGGGGACAGCAGCGGTGACCGCGAGATGCTGGCCCTGGCAGACAGGCGCTACTATAAACGCTTCGAATGAACCGGCGTTTATAAACCTAAAACCAGATCGTTTTCTTTATATAATCATTGTAATGGCTGATTTCTGCCTCTTTCCTGGCATCATCCCAGCCGTAATATTTCGCCATTATGCCCGCCGTCTTTTCCGCAAGCTCGGCCTGGAGATAATGCCATATCATCCACTGCGATTCTGTCCTGCGGCAGAGGATATCGATAAGCCTCGGGCAGTTTTCATATTCAAGGATGAATTCGATCTCGGCACGGCATATCGGATAGTCTTTCAGAAGTGATTTTCCCGACTCGGGGTCTGATTTGATCTTCTCAAGGATGTCAATCGCCTGCCTGCCGTACTGCGTATACAGATATTCAAGCTGGTCGGGCCATGAAGAACCTGTCAGGGCTTTAGTTTTTACCATCTTGTCGAAATCGGCACGCTTCATGCCGACGACGAAGGGCTGCTTTGAAAACCCGGGGATTGAGTACTCAGGAGTTGCAAAAGCGCTCATATAGCCTTTTTCGATAAGCTTGAAGATAAGTTCTTCGGCCATTAGCCTGAAGGTTGTCAATTTGCCTCCCGCCATGGCAACGACACCGTCTTTTGAGAAGAATATCTCATGCTCCCTCGATACTGCAGATTCGCTTGCTGCACCCTCCTGTTTGATCAGGGGCCTTATGCCCGCATATGTACCTATTATATCCTTGTAAGTGAGATTGGCCTTCGGGAACATCCTGTTGACTGTCCTGAAAAGGTATTCGCAGTCCTCTTTCGTGCACCAGGGTTCGTCGAGGTTTTTAGATTCTTTGAAATAGTCGGTATCCGTTGTTCCTATTACAGAGACCTTTCCCCTCCTCAATACAAAGAAAAACCGGTTGTCGTCAAAAGAGCGCAGGCCCAGGCCGTTCCTGTTTCCTATCCTATTATTGGGGACAACGATATGCACCCCTTTGGTGGGGTATATTTTCGGGCTTCCAGCGTCTGCTTTCTTCATGATTTCATCAGTCCAGATGCCGCCGCAGGCGATCACAAGTTTGCCTTTTATTTCATATTCATGTCCGTCAAGCGCATCGCTCACTTCGACGCCGCAGACCTTTCCGGAGCCGTCCTTTAAAAAACCCGTAACCTCGGAATAGTTCAGGGCGCAGGAATTCCCCTTTGAGTAATTGAGGCTCTCTTTGATTGTTTCTATCGTCAGCCTGGCATCGTCGATATTTGTGTCGTAATAAAAACCTGATATTAAAAATTTGCCAAGGGCCTCCTCGTGCCGGGTGAAATTCGGCTCGGCCCTTTTCATGAGCCAGGCATTATATATCTTTGGCAATCTGTAATTTTTAAATTTTGATCTGAAACCCGACAAGGCGCTGTAGAAAATCATTGAAAGGATTATGTGCGCAGGCTTGTCCTTTCCTTTGGCGAACGAATTGTAATAAAAGCCAAGCGGCCTTACCATGTTGGGGAAATGAGCCCTGAGCCAGTTTCTTTCGGTAGTGGATTCGCGCACCAGTTTGAACTCCCTGTTCGTCAGATAACGAATACCCCCGTGCGCCAGTTTGGATGAGCGGGAAGAAGTTCCAAAGGCGAAGTCGTTCTTATCAAGCATGCAAAAAGACATCCCCCTCAATGCCAGTTCTCTCGCAACTCCGGCCCCGGTAATCCCGCCGCCGATAATGACAGCGTCGAAATTACATATTGCCGCATGTTTTATATGTTCCGCCCTGGCCTTTGCACTCCAGATATTAAATATTGCCATCATTCCCTCCAAAAAATATGTTGGTTTCAATCAGGTATTATTCTCAAGGCAGCAACAAACCCCTTGTAATAACATGAGTCCTTTCTGAACGCCCGTATCTGTACCCCTGTCGGGATATAATTCCCGGCCGAATCCGTCATATCGGAAACCGTGTCGTAACAGTCTATGACAAGCCATTCTCCGGTTTTCGGGTCTTTGCCCACCCAGATTGCGACATGTTCAGCAGTATCTTTATCTTTGTCTGTGCTTATATAAATCAGGTCACCCATTTTTAGCTTGCTCGTGAGCTTGCTGAAATCGGGTTTGAAAAGTTTGCCTTTTATTGTCCGGACTCTGGTGGAAGAACCGTCAGGCATCCTTACCGAAGACATCTTGGCCTGTTTTACAATATAACCTGTAAATTCGATTCCTAGCCCGAAATTGTAAACCCATGAACTGAAATTAGAACTGTCCGTCCCCTGGCTCTGATGGCCCAGTCTGACCCGCAGCAAAGGATTCATGAGCCAGGATTGGGGAGGGTCCCAGCTGATTAGATAATGGTACTGATATTGTGCGTTTATATATCTTGCAGCCACGGCGATTATACGCCTGCGCAGCCATTCCTTGTCTGAGGGTTGCGGATTTTTAATATCCGCAAACTGTTTTGCCTTTGGCCCCCAATATCTGCTCCTTACTGAAAATGCCCTTTTTCTATACCAGTCTTTTCTTGCAGGCTTGGTTTCGAGGGAGCTGTCTCTTTCTATGAAATCTGCTGTTAATGAAGGCTCTGAAATAATAGGTGAAATGTCATAAGGGGATGAATAGACAATATAGCTGATTGTTGAAAGAGGACTTACCCCTTTCCCGTTACTGAATGACATTGCCATTATTGTAGTATCCGATGTGATGGTTATTGGAGCAGTATACTTCATGGCGGCTGCCGTAGGTATTGTGCCGTCTGTCGTATAATATATTGACGCATTCCTTATGTCCGCATTAATGGCCACAGTAGTATTTCTGGAAACAACAGCCTTGTTCTCTGATGCATAAACCTCATCCGGAGGCGGTGAAAATGTTATAATCCCTGTTCCCCAGGCAATGCCGTTAAATATGAAACCGACCGCTGTCAGGATGAATATGAATTTAAGCACGGTCATGTCTTTTTCACGAAAGAACCTTTTCACGCCGACTGCTCCTTTGTTGTAATCAGTGCCTCATTTCCAGGGCTTTTTCATCCATCATAACCTTCAGAGCCTGCTCGTCTTTCGGAAACGTGAAAACCATTAGAAGCTGAAGCAGTCCGCAGAGCACCCAGAACGAGTTTGCAATATTGAATGCCATAGTCCTTCCGAATGCAACAATAAAAAGACTGATTACGGCAGGCCCGAACCCCTGACCGAGAGAGTCGGTAAGGTTCGAAAGCGAGAGTATCGAACCCCTGGTTTCCGGCGAATTTACGTTAAGTGTGATGGCCTTCATATTCGGCGCTGGGAGGATTACGGTAAAACCCGTTATGACGGAGAGCAGAATTGGTACGACTGCGCTCGGATTATGTACACCCGTCTGAGAAGGGTAGTTTATCAGGAACGCCATCGGTATGACGCCCGCAATGCATGAAAAGCCTACAAAAACCGGGAGGTATCTGGGATTTTTGTTGTATATCCTGTTGCCTATGAGGCCGCCCACGAAAGAGCCTGCAAGGACAGCCGCCCCTCCGGCCATAACTATGAGAGTTGCGGTCTCTACCGAAAAGCCTTTGTCCTGTGCATAGAAATCGTTCAGATAGATGAAGAACACACCCCAGGGTATGCACCCGGGAATACCCTGGATGAGTACAAGCAGGTTGGTCTTTATCCTGAATAAGTTTTTATAAAGCGAGCGATTGATTTTTCCGGTATACACCGCACCGCTTTCGATAAGCTCTTTGAGGCTCTCTTCGGCTATACCCCTCGGAGGCTCTTTGACGAATATCCAGAATATGAAAACCAGTATCATGTTAGGCGCAGCTACCAGGATGAAAGGCAGGCGCCAGCCGTATTTTGAACCGATAAATCCGGCTATGAGCTGGCCAACGGCAACTCCCATGCCCTGTACGAGCGTAATCCAGGCAGCCGCCGTCGCCCTGTTTCGATGCGAAAAGTAGTCACCTATAAGCGAGAATGTTATCGGTATCGCGCCGCCTATGCCTATGCCGGTCAACGCTCTCAGCCAGAACAGCTGCTCATAGTTCTTGGCAAATCCCGTCAGTATGCATGGTATTGAACCGACGAATACCACGGCAATGAAGAGCAGCTTGCGGGACACCCTGTCCGTGAAATAGCCGATAACCAGCGTGATCAGGGCGCCGAGCACCCAGAACACGAGCGATATCTGGCCGCCCAGTTTTACATCCCTCTCGACGGCATTGAAGCCGAAATCATTTGCAATCTGTGTAAGGTTCGGGGCCATCAGGTTCTGGTCAGCAAAAATCAAGAGGTTGATAACGGCAAGCAGTATAATGGCAAAAAGCTCATTCTTCCTGAAAGATGATTCGGCAGACATGATTTCTCCTCCCGGCAAAAACTTATACACAATTATTACAAGCTTTACCCCATTCCGCGCATAATGCAACAGGGGTTGAAGACTTTATTCCGTAAAATTATTGTATGGGCCATTGAATACAGGTCAACAGGATATGATCCCCAGTCGAATAGCAAGAAGGACATGAAGAGAAGAAAATTAAATCAAACCATCATTAGGGATCCAGAAAGAATTCCTCAAGATCAGCCTGTCAAATCGTCACTTTTTCTCTGGCGATTTGACAGTGTTTTCTTCGTATCCAACGCGACCTTCGTGGTGAACTTTCTTTCTAGCGATATGCAGTAATGCTCAGAATGGCTGACTATATACGAAAATACTCCCTATACCACTTCACAAATCTTTTTATTCCCTCTTCTACCGTAATCTGCGGGCGGAAGCCTGTTGCCTCTTCAAGGCCTGCGGCATCGGCACAGGTGGCGGCTACATCGCCGGGCTGCATCGGCAGCATGTTCTTTACTGCTTTTCTTCCAAGAGCTTCTTCAAGCACTTCAATATAATGCATGAGTTCAACCGGAATGGACCCGCCGATATTAAAGACCCTGTACGGCGCAAAGCTCGTCCCTGGGTCTGGGTTTACCCTGTCCCAGGAAGGGTCCGGCTGAGGTATGAGATTAACAGCCCTGATGATCCCCTCAATAATGTCGTCAATATATGTAAAATCACGGACCATCTTGCCGTTGTTGTATATGTCAATCGGCTCGCCTGCAAGAATGGCCTTTGTAAACAGGAACAGCGCCATATCAGGCCTGCCCCACGGACCGTAAACGGTAAAAAACCTGAGCCCTGTCGTGGGAAGGCCATACAGTGAAGAATAACAGTGAGCCATGAGTTCGTTCGTCTTTTTGGAAACGGCATAAAGGCTGATCGGGTGATCGACGTTGTCATGCACAGAAAACGGCATCTTCTCATTGATGCCGTAAACCGAGCTCGAAGACGCATAAACCAGGTGTTTTGTCCCGGCATTTTTACACCCCTCGAGTATGTTCATGAACCCGGCAATGTTCGATTCAATATATGCAAATGGGTTAATGAGACTGTATCTGACGCCTGCCTGGGCCGCCAGATTTACCACAACGTCAAATTCGCGCTCATTAAAGATTGCGAGAATTCTTTCCCTCTCAACAAGGTCTGTCTTTTCAAATATGAATTCATCATAATCCTTGAGTATCCCAAGGCGGTCGAGTTTTATCTGGGGGTCGTAATAATGGTTGATATTGTCGATTCCGAAGACCTCATGGCCATCTTCCAGAAGCCTTTTAGAAAGATGAAAACCTATGAAGCCTGCGCTGCCCGTTACAAAAAATTTCATCAGCGTCTCCTTGATCCGTAAAGGCCTGTCAGCCTTTCAACCGCATCGGGAAGTTCATATATGTTCCGGATATACATTTCGGCATCAACACCGGGATCGATGCCCAGGAGTATGCCGTGCATGCCAAGCGATTGTGCAGTTTCCACGTTGTCTGCCCTGTCGTCTACAAAAATGACTTCGGATGCTTCACAGCCGTATTTCTCGATAACCTTTTCATATGGCTCCGGGAGAGGTTTGGGTATGAAATCCATATCCTCGATGGAAAATACATCCATGAAATATTCATTCACCCCAAGGGCATTGAGAACCCTTGACGCATAAGCCCTTGACCCGTTCGTAAAAGCGATCATAGGCAGGCCGATTGCCGACAGGGCCTCTTTAAGCCTTTCGTCTTCATTAAGGATTTCCTCGACAGGGACATCATGCACATCCCTTATAAAGTCGTATGGGTCGGTATTGTGATGGTGCATCATGCCGCCCAGCGTAGAACCGAAATTCTTTATGTAATCTGTTCTTAAAAGCTTTACATGTTCTCTTTCCATGTTCAACGACGACATTACATAGCTTTCTATCCTCTGGTTCACCTGCTTGAACGGTCCGGTTCCCTTGGGGTAAAGCGTGTAATCGACATCGACAAGTATCAGCTTCATATCGTTTTCAGAGTATGCGGCTTAAGAAAATGCCTGCTGATAAAACAACTGGAGCGCCTATATTCATAATAACGTTTTTTGTCATATAAGGAAGCAATGCCGGAAGGTTTTCTGAGTTTTTGAGAACCCCGCGGGCGATATCGATCGCCAGAATCAGAAACACAAGTTCGATAAGGCTCATCAAAGGAAGGATGCCCGCAGCTACGCCCGCAATAACAGGGATGAACGAAACGAAGAGGAATATCACATATACCCTGGCGCTTACCCTGCTGCCCTTATCGATCAGCAAGTGCTTCCTTCCCACCGTACTGTCGGCTTCGGCATCGGGAAACTGGTTCAAAAGCAGAAGGTCGTTAACAAGGAAAAAAGGTACAAGAGATACAATGAAGGACGCACAGCTATAAGAGCCGGTCAGCGCAAAGTGCGTACCCATAACCATAAGCGGGCCGAATCCAAGCCCGGAGGCCATAAGGCATAAAACGGGAAACCTCGTAATCCATTTGGTATAAAGCACTATTATGATTACACCGAGTATGCCAAGCGGCAGCAGCATGATCCCCCTGATATATACAAAATAGACGCCCACGGCGCATGTTACGGCAAGAGATATTATGCCTGTCGCCAGCCCATACCATGCTTTGTCAGGATTTTCTGGCAGGGCCTTGCTTCCGCCTGAAAAAGGAGTCGGAACCGTCACCAGATCAAGCCCGCTCTTAAAATCATGATATTCATTGAGCGCGTTCACGCTGATATGAGCGCAGACTGCGCCTGCAAGAACAATGATAATACTAATCGCATCCGGCACGGTACCGCTCAGTACCGCCGTTGAAATACCCAGCATCACGCAGGCCGGCGTAAGTATCAGAAAAGCCGGCTTCATTGGCCCGGTAATCGGGTTACTCATCTTCAAGAACCTCCATCTGTCTAGGTCGTTTTATATTAAGGTGTTTATATGCCTTGGCCGCCGCCTGTCTGCCTCTGGGCGTCCTGTTAATATAGCCGTTCTGTATAAGGAAAGGCTCATAAACATCCTCTATTGTATCCTTGTCTTCGCCGATTGCGGCAGCCAGTGAATCGATGCCCACTGGTCCTCCGCCGAACTGTCTTATCATCACTTCAAGAATCCTGCGGTCCATCCTGTCAAGACCGGTTGCATCAATATCGAGCCTGGTCAGGGCCGTGTCTGCAATATCATGCATGATCATTCCGTCGCCCATCACATCTGCAAAGTCACGTACCCGCCTTAAAAGCCTGTTAGCAATCCTCGGGGTCCCGCGCGACCTGTGCGCAATTTCATCAAGCCCTTTTTCATCCGCCTCGATCCCCAGTATCCTTGCCGACCTTTTGAGTATATGCGCAAGTTCGTCCCTTGTATAAAATTCAAGATGCCCGATTATTCCGAAGCGGTCCCTGAGCGGTGAAGTAATCCTGCCGGCCCGGGTTGTAGCCGCGACCAGGGTGAACGGGCACAGGTCTATCCTTATCGACCTTGCCGACGGTCCCTGCCCTATTACGATATCGAGCTTGAATTCCTCCATTGCCGGATAAAGGATCTCCTCGACTGCCGAACCCAGCCTGTGGATTTCATCGATGAACAGCACATCGCCCTTTTCAAGGTTGGTGAGTATTGCGGCAAGGTCGCCGGACTTTTCAATAGCAGGGCCGCTGGTCACCTTGATGTTCACTTCAAGCTCGTTTGCGATGATATAGGCGAGTGTGGTCTTGCCTAGGCCCGGCGGACCGTAGAAAAGGCAATGGTCAAGCGGTTCATTCCTTGAGCGCGAGGCTTTTATGAATATGTCAAGGTTGGCCTTGAGTGCATCCTGACCGACATACTCCTTGAGCGATCTGGGTCTTATGTTCGACTCGAAATCCGCCTCGTCGCGGTCCATAACCACTCCTGTAAGTTCATCCTTGCTCATAGCATTTCCTTAAGTGCCGCCCTTATAATATCTTCGACATTATCCGATTTTATCCCCGAGACCGCCTTTCTGGCCTGGCTGTCCGAATAACCGAGCGCAATGAGCGCCTGGACCGCGTCTTCGGATGGCGCCTGAACACCTCTTGTCACGCGCGGATAATTTTTCATGATCTTTTCCTTCAGTTCAAGCACTATGCGCTGAGCGCTCTTTCTGCCGATGCCGGGCAGCGAACAAAGATAATTGATATTCTCATTCACGACCTCGTCAAGGAACCTGTTCGGCACGGTACCCGAGATTATATTCATCGCAGTTTTCGGTCCAACGCCAGAAACGCCTATAAGAAGCGAGAACATTTCCTTTTGCCTGGGGTCCGGGAAACCGTAAAGTTCAAGCGAATCTTCCCTTGAAATCAGTACTGTCGAGATGGTTATCTCGTGCCCCGGTTTAAGGTTGATTTCAGCACCGGCCGGTATGTTTACGAGATAGCCAACTCCGCCGGCTAATACCGTAAGACTGCCCGGTGAAACGCTGTGTACTTCACCTTTCAGTAAACTTATCACGGCGTCAGACTCCTTATTCTCCGGGATGCTCCATGGCAGATTCCCACTGCAAGGGCGTCTGTCGCATCCTTTGAAGAGATGGATTTTTTTTTGATACCGAGCAGCATAGCAACCATATCGCTGATCTGATCCTTCCCTGCATGGCCATAACCGCATGTAGCCTTTTTAATCTCTGTGGGTGTATATTCAAAAACAGGCAGGTCCATAAGAGTTGCAGCCAGTATGATAACGCCCCTTGCCTGGCCGAGTTTGAGCGCTGTCTGAGCATTCACCGCATAAAAAGATGTTTCTATCGCCGCTTCTACAGGCTTGTATTCCTCGAGAATGGACTTTGCACAGAGATGGATTTCCTTAAGTCTTTCCGAAAGCGCCACGGCCTTTGGTTTTATAGTTCCGTGAGCAATGTGTTTTACCGAATTACGCCCGATATCCAGAACCCCGTATCCTGTGCAGTGCGTACCCGGATCAAAGGCGCAGATAATCATCTATCCCTGGAATTGAGCCATTTCCTCGTCGTCGATATCGAAATTGGAAGACACATTCTGGATATCGTCATGGTCTTCGAGAAGACTCATCAGCTTGAGCACCTGCTGGGCGCTCTTGCCTGTAACCTTGACGGTGTCTTTGGGAATCATCGAAACCTCGGCGCTCGTATATGCAATATTTTTTTCCTCAAGCGCTGCCCTTACATCTTCGAGCATGGAAGGTTCGGTAAGTATCTCAAAGCTGTCACCCTGGTCGCTTATATCATCCGCCCCCACGCCAAGCGCTATGTCATAAAGCGTATCTTCATCGACTGCTTCTTTTTCTACGACTATCACTCCCTTTTTGTCGAACATCCAGGCAACGCATCCGTTCTCGCCCAGGTTCCCGTTATACTTTGCGAAAAGATGCCTTATGTCTGCGACAGCCCTGTTTTTATTGTCTGTAAGGACGGACAGCATTATGGCAACTCCGCCCGGACCATATCCTTCGTATGAGAATTCCTCGAGATTGAAGCCTTCGAGTTCGCCTGTACCTTTTTTGATCGCCCTGTCTATATTGTCCTTGGGCATGTTGGCAGCCCTTGCTGTTAATACGGCTGTTCTCAAACGGGCATTGGACGTCTGGTCTCCACCTCCCATCCTTGCAGCCACAGTGATTTCCTTGATCAGTTTGCTGAAGAGCTGGCCTCTTTTAGCGTCAGCCGCCCCTTTCTTGTGTTTGATGGTGCTCCACTTATTGTGACCGGACATATCGCCCCCTTGATTTGTTAATATTATAATTGTCTATCATAGGCCATTTTTCATGACAAGAAGCAACCGCAAAGGCTTATTATTCTGAAAGGAATACTCGCTTCAATAAACAATTTATAGTTGCAAATGCTGTTTTTTATATGCTACCCACAGACACTATCCGAACGGTGTGGGGCCGTAGCTCAGTTGGGAGAGCGCATGAATGGCATTCATGAGGTCGAGGGTTCGATCCCCTTCGGCTCCACCAGTAATAATCTTCGTTCCAGTTTTACATCATTAAAGTTATACCACCGGAATCAAATTATCCGTCTGCAAGCCTTCGTCAATTGACACCATGCATGCACTTCCTTATACTTCGGGAATCTGAAAAAGCATTTGTTGAAAATTCAATCAAGGAGCATTTGATGGCCTATAAAATCACAGTTATCGGCGGAGGAAGCAGCATTTTTACACCTCAATTGATCTCCCTTTTCATCAAGTCGGAAGCCTTTCAGAAAAGTACGATCATGCTGATGGATATAGACCCTCACCGCCTCGAACTGATGCAAACGCTTGGCAGTCTTCTGGTGGAAAAAACCGGGGCTCAGCTTAAAATAGAAAGCACGACAAACCGCCGCGAATCGCTTGTGGGAGCTGATTTTGTCATCGCAGCCATTTCTGTTGGCGGATATGACGCCTGGGAAAAAGACCTTGAAATCCCGGCCAGGTACGGAATCTGCCAGCCCATCGGCGACTCTGTCGGGCCCGGAGGCATAATGCGTGCATTCAGGCATGTAATCCCGCTGGTTGAAGTCTGCAAAGACCTGCAGGAAGTATCTCCTGACGCCATTCTGTTCAATTATACCAATCCGGCCACGGTTTTGTGCCGGGCGATGCGCAGGGAAACTCGGGTCAATGCCATAAGCATATGCACAAACGGCGTCTATGTGCGCGATGCGGATTTTCTGGCGGGCTGGGCCGGGGTGGAGCCTGAAGAGCTTGCGCTGCCGCCGCTGGCAGCCGGGATAAATCACTGCGCATGCATCCCTGAGCTGCTCTTCAGGGACGGCCGCAGCGCAATTCCTATGATACTCGAACAGTCTGACCAGCCGGTCATCCGCTGGTGCATCGAGAAATATGGCGTCCTTCCCATCGCATGGCCTCACTGGACGGAATTTTTCCCATCAATATGCAGGCTGGACGACACATATGAAGGCAGGGTGCAAAACCTCAACATGAGGTATGACAATCCTGTCCACGATCTCGAAATCGAACGGGATGTGATTAGAGAGTGGGAGGCCCTTGTGAACAGATGGCTTTGCGGCGAGGAAGAGGCCTGCCTTGAGGATATACCGGAAATCGAACCGGTTCAGGTTGTGGATGTGATGGAATCGATCGTACTTAACCGGGGCGAGGTCCATGTACTTAACGTTCCCAATCGCGGGGCCATCGACAACCTTCCGCATGATTCCATTGTCGAAGTTTCCACTCTTGTCAACAGGTATGGCGTTCTCCCGGTTCATGTGGGTGCTTTGCCTGAAGCCCTTGCGGCTCATCTGAGACATCATCTTGCGGTTCAGGAACTGACGCTTGATGCGGCACTCACGGGAGACCGCAGGATTGCGCAGCAGGCATTCGAACTCGACCCCTTTGTAGCGGGAAAGCTGACAATAGAAGAAGCAGGAAGCCTCCTGGATGAAATGCTTGAGGCACATGCAGAGTACCTGCCGCAGTTCAACAGGTCCAACAGGGCGTGATAACTTTACATCTCCTTGATTCGGGCAGATAGCCCTCACCCTTCGGGCGTACCTTCGGTACGTCAATTTTGTGATGCAAAATTTGTCGCTTCCTAGGCTCGTCACTCCGGCGTAGTAAGAAGCTGTTAAGTTATTAAGCTGTTAAGCAAAACCTTTACCACCATTGATTTTACTTATCATCTTAATAGCTCCTCAGCTTATCAGCTAATTCTTTTTCGTTGTCGTTCCTTGTTCTTATGCCCTGTTTGAAATATATTTCGCTATGAACAATACCGGCTGGCGGAAATCTCTAAACGATTGTCTTCTCGGACTTCAGGACTTTTCCCTTTGACTTGTATCCTGTCGTCTTCTTGTCCATGTTTGGAACATCGAGAAATATTCCTATCAGCTCCAGGTTCTCGAAATAGTCGGGGTTCCTGGTATAGTGGGCGGTCCCTTTAGGCAGATGTATGATAACTCCCGGCACATATTCATATTCCTTCCATACGCCCTTGCTGACTTCTATTCCTTCGGCCCCGCGACCCTTAATGCAATATACGATCTCATCACAGTTCATATGGACATGCTTTGAATGCTCTTCGCGTGGGCCGAAAACTGCCCTGAAAATGCACACATTCTTTGCGCCAGTCGCCGCTTCCGATATGAGCTCCCTGCACTCGAAGGTCGTTACCCCGTCTTTCACGTAAATAAACTCAGGTTTGAGGATTCCTTCGCTGATGGATGACTTGAACTTTTTTACCGGCATATTATTAACCTCCTGTGAGTTGTTTCCAGTTTATAACCGCCCTTCATGCCAGACATATTTTTTCAAACCAGCGGGCCCATGCAGCGAACGACCGTAAGCGGTGTACCCTTTGCATGGAAACGGTGTCCGACAGATGCGGCGCAGGCGAATGCCTCGCCCCTTCGGACAGGCATCGTGCCGAAATCGCCCTCGATCATCCCGGCGCCTTCAGTGACGATATCAATTGAGAAACGGTTATCTTCAACCGCAATTTCATCTGTTACATCAAGTCGCGTTACGTCGAAATAATCAAGCACGTCGGGATTGACAAGCCGCGTCTCGCGGTTGTCCCCTGTCTCCCGAAGAACGCTCGGCTGCTGGCGGGCCTTTGCAATAGCTGCCTCCTTATCGACAGGTGTGTAGTCGACAAACTCCAGCGTCTTATCCCATCCCAGGCCCATAGTCGCCCCGGCCTCGTCCAGGCCTTCCCACTCGGCTATGACCATGTAGTCGGTCGGCTCCTGAACCTCGATGGCAAGCACCTGCGGGCCGACGCAATGCGGCACGCCCGGGTAGGCTACATACACCTCGCCGGGATGAACTTCCGTACGGTGAAGCATTTCACGCATCGCCATACCGTTCTTGGTGTCAACCATCTTGCGGAACCATTCCCTGCTCACACCTTCCCTGAAGCCGGCAGCGAAATAAGCCGGTTCTAGGCCGTCGCCCGGCGTATCCAGCAGTATCCACCCTTCCACTTTGCTGAATCTGGACTTGAGATGTTTTCTGGTCCAGGCCCTGTCCGGGTGGATGTGAAGAGGAACAGGACCGGTGGGTGAAAGTATCTTGACCAGAAAGGCAATCTCAGGGCCAAAACGTTCGGTAAAATTTGCGCCGAGCATTTCTTCGGGAAAACTCTCAACCAGGCTCTTGAGTGTAACAGAACCAACGCCCTTTACTTCAACTAAACTTAGGCCTTGTTCGGAGCCGTCCGGGCCTCTGTTGCCTGCAACCGTGCAGGAGCCGACCCAGTCCTCAGACCACCAGCCGTCGTCCGTTTCCGCCAGGCCGCGGAATTTCTTCACGAGCCCGCCTCCGTTGTAGAAACGATATAACGGGTGGTGAGGAAGCAGCATTGGCCGCCTGATAACATCTCTCAGCAGATCGTTACCGTCCATGTCAAAACCCCTTTAATCAGTCGAGACCCAGCAGATACCGGGGATTGTCAACGCACATTTTGCGGATGTCGGCCTTTTTCATACCCATGGCGAGCAGTATGCGCACAAACAGCTTCATGCCTTCCGCAGGCGGCACATTGACAACGGTTCCCAGATCGGATGCTAAGAAGCAGCGGTCAGGCCCGACTTTTTTAATGCATTCAATCATGTAAAGGGGGTCGCAATTCGGGTTGTTGAAGTTAGGGATGTCGCCATAGCAGAAGAGGCCTATATATCCGCCCATTTTACCGATTTCACGCTCCTGCTCAAGGGTCATCTTTGTGACGTTCCAGTTGGGGTGTGTGATCATGAACCTTTTCACGCCAACCTTTTTGGCTTCCTCGACGACGATGAACCGCTCCTTGGTTCCGGCATGGCATGGGTCCACAATCATATCGTGCCTGGCCGCTATCTCGAATATCTCGTAAAGAGCCTTCACGGGCTTGTCGTTTTTGTCGAGAAGTTCTATCCCGCCGGGCTCGCCTATTACCCGGTTATGGTGCGCAGAGTCATGGCTCGGGAGCCAGATGACCTTTCCGCCCAGCCTTGCACACATTTCGACCGATTCGGGATTGAGGCCGCCTACATAATTATTGAGAACAATGCCGCCGTATGCATGAGCCGGCTTCTTATCGAGGGCCTTTGCATACGCCTCCACTGCCTGGTTGACAAACGGTACGGTGGCAGCCGAGGGGAAGGTGTGCGCCTTGAAGACCACGCCCCCCATTCCGATATCGGTGGCTGCCTTCGTGACCTGGATCTGGTCCCAGCCGGTGTCTATGAGCGGATCCGGAAATGCATGGCAGTGCATGTCGTATGCGCCGTCGAGCACTTCGAGAACGTCGTCCTCCTTTAGAAGAAGCACCGACTCGCCCATGGATTCTATCGTGATATACGCCCGCTTCGTATCGTCGCGCCACTCGGGTTCCATGGAAAGCTCGTAGAAAGTCCTCTTTTTAGCCATCGTTTACCTCCTTGATTTGCAATTGATATAAAGCCACTACACAATTAAGAAAGTATAAAGTGAGTGCGCCCAGGTGTCAAAAAATATTTAATAAATTTCCAGGCTCAGAGGAGAACGCTGATTCTTTAATATCTTTATCTTAATTGAGTTGTAAGACATCAATGATTCTGCCAGACTGCACATATCTGCGATGGAGTAATGCTTTTCCGATTTCCGAAAACCTATGATCTTCGAATGAGACCGATAAAATCATCCGGCCTCAACTCAACCGCTATTTCTTCTCGACCAAAAAGAATATCAATTATATATTCCGCTTTATGCAGATATTAAGTGTGACATTTACCGGTGTTGCCACTCTGTTAATAATAGGCCTTTTAGGTTTCTGGCTGCTAAGGAGAAATATAATTACGGGCAGCATTCTGCCTCCCCTGTCTTTTCTTGCAATAGATATCGCATTACCATGCTTTATTTTTGTCAATATAACGACAAAGTTCGAGCCTTCGGCCAACCCTTTATGGTGGACACTGCCTCTATGGTGGGCGGGATTTACCGTTATCGCGGCAATATTTTCATATCTGAGTTCATTGACGGTTAAAGGAGAGATAAGAAGGGAATTCATAACATGCCTGTTTTTTCAAAACGGGATATTTTTCCCGCTGGCGATCATTTCTTCAATGTTCGGCTCAGATTCAGCTTACCTGGTTGACCTGTTTTTATTGACGCTGTTCTATCCAGCATTTTTCTTCAACGTTGCCCCATATGTTAACAAAAGAAAAAGCTATAAGATCAATGTTAAAAGGGTCTTTAACCCCGTTTTGATTGTGACAGTTATTGCCGTTTTAACTAAGATTGCCGGTATTGATTCATATATCCCTCAATTTGTAATATCGGGTATAAGCCTCACCGGCCAAATGGCTGTCCCCTTGCTCATGATAGTTCTTGGTGGAAACATATTTCTCGATTTTAAAAATACGGAAAAAGTCTTTATTATGGAAACCCTAAAATTTGTGGCATTCAAAAACTTTATTTTGCCCGGTATCGTTCTCGGCCTGCTGGTATTAATTAAACCCGGATATTCAATTGCCTTAATTCTTATTTTACAGAGTGCTGTTCCGCCTGTTACAGCAGCGCCGATAATTATCGAGCGCGAAGAAGGGAACCGGGCAATTGCTAACCAGTTCCTGGTTGCCAGTTTTCTTGCCAGCATTGTCAGTCTGCCGGTAATTGTTATGTTGTTCAGCATGTTCTTTAGCAGGTGAAGGGATTCTGTTTCGTAACAGGAGGTAATCTCGACTATACAGCTTTATGCGTATTAATTTTATTTTACCGGGTATCCATGAAAAATTTATCAATCTGTACGTTATGTTTTCATGATACCAGACAGAGGCATAACGCCTCATTGCGCACCATTTAATATTGAATTGTATACTTTCCGACACATTGACAGATGTGCAAATATCAGCCGCTTTACCGGTTTATCTAAATGATGCTCAGACCCTCATGTAGGTATTGGCCTCGCGTACAAGGTCACCTGTCATGATCTCTATCCTGCGCTTGACCATGACCCTTGGGACCTGCTCGAAGGTGTCGAGTTTTTCTATGTCCTCTTCACTTGGAGCGATAAGAACAACCCCCATAACCACGCCCTTTTCATCAGGAATCAGATTGAAATCACGCTTGCCGTTATTCAAGAATTCCCCCCTACGATATCCCTTGAGCACTGCAGGCGCAAACGGAATTGCATGGCCGAGGAGTTTCTTTATAAAACGGGGGTTCATCAGATAGCCCCAGGCGAAATAAAGCTCGGCGTTTTGCAGGACATCCGGCGAGGGAATATTGTCCTGCGGTGCGATTATGAAGCTCAACGGCTCCTCTGCCCAGACATGATCGAACATGGCATTCTCCTTTTTGACAAAACGGATTTCTGCCAATATAATTCAAGTGTTTGAATATGGTCAAGTCAATGGAGGGCAATATGGCTCATGGCGATCTGAAGGGACGGAAGGCCCTGGTTACAGGAGGCAGCGGCCTGCTGGGCCGTCATCTGGTTTCAGCCCTGTTGAACCGTGGAATGGAGGTGCGTGTCATGGACCTCTCCTCTCCTCCGGAAGATCTGGGTCCTGTTGACTTCATAAAAGGCAGTGTCACGGAAGCCGAATTGGTCATGGAAGCCTGCCGCGGCTGCTCTGTCGCCTTCCATCTGGCAGGCCGCATGCCGCAGGCCCGCCTTTCAGAAGACGGTTTCTGGCAGATTAATGTGGGCGGTACGAAAAACGTGGCCGAAGGCTGCGTGCGCCACAAAGTCCCTGCGCTTATCTTCGCTTCGACCATCGAAATCTACGGCGCTCAGAAAGAATTTCCCATCCATGAAGAATCACCGAAACTTTTCACCGGGACCTACAGCCGAAACAAGTGGGAATGCGAACAGATGCTTCTCGAATACAGGAAGAAGCACGGCCTGAAGGTTTCGTTTATGCGCATGCCCATGATCATGGGCGCGGGCTTCTATCATGAGAAGGCGGCGCTTTCAATGATGCGCAGGGTGTGCCACGGCAAGCCGCTGCCGCTTCCGGGCGGCCCGGAAATCCCCTTTACGATAGTTGCAGCAACCGATGTGGCGGATGCCTTCATCGCCGCATACGAAACGAAAGAAGCCGACGGTGAGGCCTTCAACATATCCGCAGGCCCTGCTGAACCCACGCGTGAGTTTTTCTCTCGTTTTATAAAGACGGTGGGCTCAACATCAAAGATCACTCATATACCGCACTGGATAATGCCGCCCATTGTTTACCTTGCAGTCAAATTCAACATTTCCATGCCCATGACAGATACTCCGGCTGAGCTCCTGCCGTTTTCGCTCACAGGAGGAGACTATGACATAACAAAGGCCAGGAACATCCTCGGGTACGAACCCAAGAAGACGGCGCTTGCCGCCCTGGTTGATACCTACCACTGGGTTCTGGAACAGAAGCTTTTCTGATATGGCAATTTCTTACGGTTATGATCATTTCCGCTTCCTGGCCTTTTTGCAAGGGACTTCTTTGCATATTTCTTCATGCTATAACTGATTGCAATTCAAATAACTGATTAAGCAGAGTTATCTAAATTGACAACTCATAATTTAAGTTGTACAAGTTGTTCATGAAGATCGTTTCTGATGCAAGCTCTTTTATTGCAGTTCTTCTTGCCGAGAACGAGCGCAACTGGGTCATAAATAAAACAAAGAACTGTGAAATAGTGTCTCCTGTTATATTGCCATACGAAATTGGTAATGCCCTGATAGCATCATACAGACGCAAAAGAGTAAACAAAGATGAAATTATTAAAGCTTATAGAATATCCAAGACGATTAAGGTACACCTCCTTGACGTTGACATCACAAATGCCCTGAATATTGCTATCAGGTTTAACATATACGCTTACGATGCTTATTATCTGGAATGCTGCCTGGAAAACAGCTTACCCCTTTTAAGTCTTGACAGAAAAATGAGAGAGACAGCAACAGATTTGAAAATAGAGGTGATTGACTGATGAAAGTATATACTTATTCACAAGCAAGGGAAAAACTCTCAGTAATATTGGACGAGTCCAAAACTGATGAAGTTGTCATCAAAAGAAGGAAAGGGGATTTGTTTACAATTATTCCAAAAACTCCAGCTGGCAAGTCCCCATTTGAGGTTGAGTGTCTGGGTAAGAATATTTCCCGAAGTGAAATAATAGATATAATCCGGCAGTCAAGAGAACGATCCTGAATCCGTTTAGTTAACGAACTGAAGCGTTGGCACCTGCCACTGCGCCCTGGAACAGAAGCTTTTCTGAGGCGGTTGCATCGGATTCAAACATCAGGAGACATGGCTTTCAGCATTATATACTTTTACTCTCTGACTCATTTTCTATTTTCTTATGAAATTGTATCTCTTTTTATTTGCTGTAAATTGAAGTACAATTTTATAAAATATTAAAGAAGGACCGTAGGGTATATTAATTGTTAGGCGCACTATGACAGAAGACAAACTACATGCAGAAGTTGTTAGCGAGCGAGAAGATCGCCCATATGCAGACCTTTGGCATGCGGGCAACGTCTTGGAATCTCAAGCGACTGCAGATCCAAAAGGTTCTACCTGGATGTTCATTCAGTTCTTATACTCACAGCCTTCGCTTGGGAGGCATATCTCAACCAAGTCGGTGCATTAGTTGACCCAGATTGGAGCTTAATAGAGCGAAAGCTAAATCCGAAGGAAAAAGTGAAGCATATTGCAAACAAAATCAATACTGAGATCGATCTCGGAACGAGAACATATCAGGAAATCAAAGAATTGCTTGACCTTCGAGATGTCCTTGCTCACCCAAAACCCGGAGAGTTAAAAGCGGTAGATGTATTATTCGAAACTTCGGAGACAATCGAAAAGATTATATCTCGACGTCCCCCTACATTTTGGGAGCCTCTTTGCAATGGCCCTGAAGTAAGACGGCTACGAGAGGCTGTGAAGACGGCCATCCTAGATCTACATCAACGTGCGTCGATCTCCCATGCCCCATTCACGCTTGGCATGACCTCGTCATCCACGACCATAAAAAATAAGCCCTAACCCGGTGCTACAACCGATCGCAACGCCCCTGCTAATTTTAGCGTACGGTCTGATCCCTTCTTGTTAGATAAACGATCTTCTCTATAATCCCGTACTGATCAGAGTCATCTGAGTCAAGCATGCTGAAGCAGTCCCGCAACAGGATGCCTTATTGCGGCGTTATGCTGATTTCTCCTTTGCCTCCTCCATCTCCTTTATCTGCGCCTGTATCTCGGAATAGCGCTTTTCGGTTATCGGGTAGAAACAAAGCACCACTATTGCCAATATGAATATAGCGGCCGAGATCGGGCCCAGCAGCAGCCTGATGCCCAGTTCAGCGCTGGGAGTCTGCGGCAGGACGCCCTTGACATAGCCCATAAGCTGAAGGATCCAGCCCATCGAAAGCGCGGCCAGCGCCTGGCCGAGTTTGAAACCCCATGTCCAGATGCCGAAGAACGAGCCTTCCCTGCGTTCGCCTGTCTGGAGATAGCCGTATTCTATCGCATCGGCCACAATCGTGAACGGCGGTACATATAGAAAACCCAGCCCTACGCCCATTATAAGCATCATGATCATCGTGAAGCTGACAGGCCTCTTGTCGCCGAACATGAAGAGGACGATCAGTCCGGCCGAGAAGATGGCGAAACCCGCCCCATAGACGAATTTCTTGCCGAATTTTTTGCTCATCAGAACGCTTACCGGGATGAACAGTAAGGCGGTACCGATCAATATCAGCATCGCCTTTGTCAGTTCGTCTTTCGCGTTCATCACGTTTCGCGCAGCCAGGACATAGTCGAAGTAATAGGCCGCCACCTGGCTTACGATCGTAAGCGCGATGATGTGCAGAATGTAGGTGGAGAGTATCAGGAGATAGGGTCCGTTCTTGAAGACATCAAGATATGTCTTAAAAAACCCCAAGGATCTTGCCGGTTTCAACTGTGCCGGCTCTTTTGTGGTGAACACCGTGATCAGGGCGGACACCATCATTATACCTCCGAAGATGATCCCGAGGAGGATGAAACCCATGTTCTTGTCCTTCGCCAGACCTACTATCGGCCAGGCCGCGCCGGCCCCGGTGAGCGTGCCGATTGCGGCGAATCCGAAGCGGTATCCCGAAAGCGACGTCCTTTCATGATAGTCGTCGGTGAGTTCAGGCGTCATGGAGCAGTAGGGGATGTTGACCGTCGAATATGCCGTGCTGAGTAATATGTAAACGAATACGGTGAATATGAACAATCCGGTCTGGCTGAAATTTTCTTTGAAGAGCGCAGGGTTGGTGAACATGAGCACCATGGCTATGAAAAGCGGTATAGACCCTGCCAGCATGAAAGGCCTGCGTCTGCCGAGTCTGGTGGATGTCCTGTCCGAGATGTAGCCGATTATGGTGTCGTAGAAGGCGTCCCATATCCTGCCTATGAAAAGCGCGGTTCCGGCAAGGCCTGCTGCAAGGCCCATAGTGTCGGTTAAATAGATCATCAGAACGAATGCGGTCGCGGTGAAAAAAAGGTTGCCTCCAAAATCGCAGATGCCGTATCCGAGTTTGACGCCGACAGACAGTTTTTTATTATTCATTAAACACTCCCCCTAATATTCCACTTCGCATTCAAGCGGCGCCTTCGTCGTCTGCATCGGAATGCTCCTCAACATACGCTAAAAGTATGTCTGCGTCGCTTCCTCTTTGCCTCCTCGGCGACATCTCGAATGCAAAGCGGAATTAATATTAATGTGAGGATCTCAAACATACTTCTTTACTCCCAGGTCTGCTTTGTTCTTACGCCCTGTATGATAAATCCTGTTAATAGTATTACAATAATCAATCGCCCCGTCACACCGTACGCGCTATGACTGAAAGCGGATGCTACCAGTCATGAGGCTTGCCTGTCTCAAAGTCTTCTATCTCGCTGAACAGGTTTTCGCGTGTGATCTTTATCCCGTCTCTGGCTGACTTGTATGCTGCAAGTGTCCAGGCGATGGTGAGGTACGAGTCTTCCGGCGTGGCTCCCCAAACGCCTTCGATGCCGTTTCTTATTGTATTCTCATTCCGCACTTTGTCGATGAAGAATTTCATTTGCCGGTAAAACATCGTCTCACCCCTGCCGTAAGGAAGCATGGCGGGGAAATAGTGATTATGGAGTATGTTTAAAAGACGGTAGATGCCCACCTTCACACGGCGCTTCTGGTAGGCGTGTGCGGCCCTGAAAGCGATCTTCCCTTTTTCTCCGTATATGTATCCGCGCTCGAAGCCATAGGGGCTTCCCGTGCGGATGACGTTTTTGTCATAGAGAAAGACCGCGCCGTTGGACAGCTTGAAGGCGGCAACTGCCAGATCCTCATAAGGACGTGTTTCGGGGTAGCACCTTTTGGTCTCGCATGAGACCTGCTCGATCTCCATTCCGTAGAACCGTATGATGTCTATATAGTGCGGTGCATGGTCGAAGAAATCGCCGCCGCCCGCCTTGATGTCTCTGTATCTCCAGAAACCGAAATCCCGTTCGACATCGAATCCAAATTTTTTGAGAATGCGGACTATGCCCCCCAGGGCGCCGCTGGTAAAGTCGGGAATGAAAAAGTACCAGAATATGCTGACCTGGAATATCCTTCCCAGGGCGTTTTTCATCAGCAGTTCCCTGATTTTCTGGTGTCCGGGTTCGAAGCGTTTGCAGTGGCCCATAAGGATATAGACATTATGTTTTTTGCCTGCCTCGATTATCGCCCGGCAATCGTCAAGGGTCGTCGCCATAGGCTTTTCGCACAGAATGGGAATCCCTTTTTCCGCGCAGTCCTGAACATGTTGCGAGTGAAGCCATGGCGGCGAAGATATGACTACGGCATCCAGCTTTTCACGTTCGAGCATGATGCGGTGATCTTCGTAGACGCCGCTCACATTATATTTTTTTGCAAAAAACTCCCTGTTGTGCGGGTCGGGATCGCTGATTGCCGCTATATAAGCCCTGCCGTCGGCAGTGATGGCCGGACCGTGGCCCACCCTGCAGATGTTTCCCGCGCCGATAAGACCAATCCTCTTTTTATCGTTTTGGTCCATAACAGGTTTGAGGGTTAAATCTGCTTCAATATGTTTTCCAGATACTCTTTCGATTCGATCGCCCATGCGTCGATGTCGACCGGATGCCCTGTATGCACCTGCACGGTCAGATCGCCTTTATATCCGATCTCTTTGAGCGCGGAAAGGAAGACCTTCCAGTTTACTGTTCCGTGTCCCGGGGGAAGATGGGCGTCACCCTGTCCTACACCGGTATTGTCATTGCAGTGAACATAAACGAGGTCTTTTCCCGCCTTTCTGACGGCGTCAGACAGGTTCGGATCGGTGATGTTCTGATCGGCTGTGTCGATCATGACCTTACAATTGGGAGAATTGATTTCCCTCATCATCTGAAGCGCATCGTCCAGCGTCACCACAACCCGTGATTCGCACCATGTGAGCGTATGAATCGCCATCATTATACCCTTTTTTTCTGCATGTTTGACCACTTTCTGCATGCATTCGCGGTTCCATTTCCATGCCTGCTCACGCGTTGTTCCATGGATCATGTGGCCGGAAATCATGTTGACTATGGGGATTCCCATTTCCGAGGCCATATCGACGCAGTCGATATAATACTCGACGGACTTCTTTCTGATCGCCTCTATTGAATGAGAAAAATTTATATGCAGGGCCAGCCCGCCGCCGTTGACCGAAAGCGCCACGGCTTTGAGCCCCGAACCCTTTACTATATTCATCAACTGTTTGCGGGCCTTCTTGTCGTACAGATCAGGGCCGAGATGTGGACTGTATGCCCAGAAGTCCACGACTTCATATCCCATCCTGCCGATTCTTCTTACGGCTTCTTCCACGGTTGTGTAATCAAGATATCCCATCGTACAAAAGCCCAGTCTCATAACCCCCTCCTATGATTTATTTTGCATATGATACATTATCATTGCTTATATAACAACATTAAATTCCTCAGGTTCGGGAGTATTTTACGCTCTTTTCTTCGTTTTTTTCAAAATGGAAAATGGGTTATTGCCCTCACGTAAGCCATCAGATACGTTTCAAGGCATAGGGTTAGTGTCAGTTTTAGTTTGTATTTTTTTATGATTTATTTAGGACCGGATTTTGATTTACATACCTCGATACCGTCACAGATCAAGTTCTATCATGCTTGTTTCTGATACTGGTGTATCCGGCGAATCAGGTATGAAGAATGTTTTGATCTCGCACGGTTTGAACTCTGCGGTCCATTCCCTGTTGCATATGCCCAGCCTTATAGTTGCAGAAACAGGGGTGCTCTCGGTCTCGTAACAGCGCAGGATATATCCGCCGCCGTCTTCCGCCCGCTTGAATGCGGTTGCTATGACATTTCCGGCCGATATGTCCATGCCCTGCATTACATTACCCAGCAGGCCCTTGTGGTATGTCTCCATGATTTGAATGGGTGGCGTATTCAGTTCACAGGCCTTTTTGGGAGCGCCGGAGCGCTGCCACGGGCCTTCATGCAGGATGATGGAATAGCTGAACTCCTGTATCCCCTGATCCATGAACTCGCAGAACTCGTCCCTCTCGGCATACCCGTAATGATCGGCATATATAGGGCTCCTGACCGCGCTCATACTGAGAGTATTGAGGCTGGCGCTGAAGCTGTATTTCGCATCTGTTATTAGGCTCAGTCCAAAGGCAAGATTGCTTTTCATATGTGTCCCCGAAATGTCGGCCCACTGCAGGGCAGGCTCTTCCAGGCCTTCGGCGGGCCTTTCAATGAATCCGTACGGTATCTCGTAGGTTGCACAGGCGCCGCTTATGTTCACCGGGAATTCGATCTTGAGCATCTTGTGTCTTTCCTGCCAGTCGAGCCTGACCCTGACATTGATATCCGGCCTGTCATGGTAAAGGACATAATCCTGCTGTATGACGGACTTTTCAAAGCGGTTCGTCACCCTCAGTATCGCCCTCAGCGGCCCCGTCTCGAGCACTTTTATCTCTGCGTCGCCGAAGCGGCCCGCCACCTTGTCGAACCTGAATATGAAATGCGCCCATGTGTCGGAATCCTGTTCGTCGATTACGACGGGTACTGCGCCTGAGCCTGAAAGCATGTCCAGCCCGGTGCGTTTGTCGTAAAGCCTGGCGATAAAGCCTGAAGCCGGGTCGAAGTCGAGCCTTATGAATGCGTTTTCGATATGGGTTTCAGTGATGCTGAGGGCACCGGGAGATGCGGCAGGCGAGAGTTCAAGATTTCTGTAGATCGTGAAAACGCGGTAGCCCATTGCAGGAACTTTTCCCATGAACAGGGTGCCCCATTTGTCGTCGAGGTTCATCTGAGGCGCGCGCGCATGCTGGATCATAAGGGCGCGGCCCGCATCGTCTGTAACGGCCTTGACCTGCCTGTGTACCTGTATGGGGGTCTCTATCTCCCAAGATAGCGTATTGAAAACCACAAGCGGGATTCCCCTGTTTTCATGCTCCCAGAGTATCCAGTCCGTATCTTTGGACAAAGGGATGTCTTCGCCACCTGAGGTGTCTATCGACCATGATATCTTCTGCATGGCGAAGTTCGTTTCCTCTGATGCGATGTTCAACGCCTCACCATAGGCGCTGAAGACATCTTCATACGCATCCTTTATGCAGCAGCCCGTAATTGCGTCGTGGAATTGACAGAACAGCACCTGCTGCCAGGCCCTTTCAAAGCGCGTGTTTGGAAAGGCTGAGCCTGTGAGCAGCATGGCCGAGGCCGATATTTTTTCCGCGGCCATAAGCCTGTTCTCCGCAAGTCTGTTCATTTTCTTCACGGCGGAGAGTGCGCAGTAGACGCCGCTTGCGTGGTGCTGAAGGTCGTCTCTTACGACGGGAATATCGATCTTTTTGAGCTTCATGTCACTGAAATAGGTGTCGGGTGAACTCATTATAAGGGAGTCTTCTCCCCATTCCTCTTTAAGGGCTTCGATCATTCTGAGATTCGATATTGTAGGTCCGCCTCCGTGGTTGCCGACGCCGAAAAAGCCCATGAGTTCATATTCGAGCTGAGAGGACAGCGATCTTGTCGCAATCAGTTTCTGTTTTTCCGTGGGAGCGGCGTCATTGGGGTCTCCCCATTCCTGGTTGTAGCAGAACGGAATCCTGAACGTAAGCACGCGGCTGCCGTCCGGGCTCTCCCACCAGAAGAGCGGCCCGGGCAGGTCCTTTTCGTCATGGGAAGGCCTCATGAAAACATAGTTCTGCATCCCGCTTTTGGCTAAGATCTGAGGCAGCATGCCGCTGTGTCCGAATGAATCCACGTTATAGCCGGTCTTTGCAATAAGACCGAACCTGCTCATGAAATGCCTTTGCGAGTAAAGCCCGTGCCGCACGAAAGATTCGCCGCAGGGAAGGTTGCAGTCGGGCTGTATCCACCAGCCGCCCACGATATTCCACCTGCCTTCCCTCACCCTTTGCCTTATTTCTTCGAACATAACAGGCGCGTTTTCTTCCACCCATTTGTAGTAAAGCGCGCTGCTGCACGTGAAGGTGAAGTCCGGGAACTCCTTCATGCGCATGAGAACGGAGAGAAAGGTCGCCTTGACCTCGGCAAGGCCCTGCGATCTTTTCCAGAGCCAGACCGGGTCCAGATGGGCATTTCCTATAAGATAAATCTTATAAGCAGACCCGATATTCATTTGAATTAACTTTCAGACTTATTTTCAGTCACTAGCATTTACGAAGGTATATCACTTTTGGAAAAAACTTGAAATTAACAAAACAGGGCGGCTTTGGCCGCCCCCGGTTCTTGATTCTATTAGGCTTTCAGTACGTTTGACGCCTGAGGGCCCTTGGGGCCGCTTGTCACATCAAATGTTACTCTTTCACCTTCTTCAAGGGTTCTGAACCCGTCACTTTTGATTGCTGAAAAATGAACAAATACATCGGTTCCGCCTTCTTCCGTAATGAATCCAAATCCTTTCTTCTCGTTAAACCACTTTACTGTTCCTTTTGCCATGTTAAATACCTCTTCTTCCAGTGACCCGCCCAGGCAATTGAGATGGTCCTGTTTTTTATTATTTCTGAAACACGATTCTTTCGGCAAACACTTCAAGGTAAACCAGGGCTTCCTTTAAGGTTTATTTTTCCGGTATATTTGCATCGTATATCAGATGGGCGGAAGACTTACGTGATGTTATCAGTATTGTCAAGGACAATACTATTATGGCGTATGGCTGGATAATTATCGTTTTGGCACCAAGTTTTTATTTCTTGACAAGAAAGAATCGTATATGCAAATAGTATCCCCCTAATTTTAGATTCGAGGTGAGCAATGAAGCGGACTTATCAGCCACACAACACGAGGCGGAAACGCACTCACGGATTTCTCGTTCGTATGCGCACTAGTGGCGGAAAACTGGTTATCAACAGAAGGAGGGCCAAGGGACGTAAGCGTTTGGCCGTTTGATGTCAGACGAGAGATTTCCCAAGGAATTAAGGCTTACTAAAAGGCATGAGTTCAAGAAGGTAGACGAACGCAAAACTGAGCGGCTGATTACGAAAAATCTCATAATTCTTGTTGCACCTAATTCATTGAATCTTGCACGCATCGGTCTGACGGTAAGCAAGAAAACAGGTAACGCAGTAAGGAGAAACAGAATTAAACGATTACTGCGCGAAGCTTTCCGACTGAACAAGCCTTGGTTTGCACCAGGAAAAGATTATGTTCTCATTGCAAGGTCCGGTCGAATTGACAATCTGACTGGGATTTCTCTAGAAATTGAAAAAGTCCTTAATAAGTGATGCTGAAGAAAATATTTCTCACTTTTATCAAGTTCTACAGACTGGCAATATCTCCTTTTTTCCCTTCCAGCTGCAGATTCCATCCGACATGTTCGCAATATGCCATTGACGCCATCAATAAATACGGAGCGGCCAGGGGCATACTTAAAGCCGGCCTGAGAATATTAAAATGCCATCCTTTTCACCCTGGCGGGTATGATCCTGCCTGACATTAATTATGGAGACTTGAAGATATGGACAAAAAGACAATAATTGCCATAGCGTTATCAATTGCAATACTTTTTGCCTGGGATTATTTCGTGCTGAAACCTCAGAGGCTGAAAAGCGCAAAGCAACAAACAACAAATGAAATGGTTGCTAAAGACAGCCCGTCTCCTGCCATTCCCAAAGCTGAATCGATACCCCCTGTTACCGCTACCGCAACCGTTTCAAGCCCGGAAGAGTTTATCGTAACCAATACCCCTTTGTTCGAGGCGAAGTGGAGCACGAAAGGCGCAAGGCTCGTTTCTCTGAAACTTAAAAAATACAATGAATTTGCACAAAAACCTAATCCCAGCATAACCGAACTCGTTAAAAGAATGTTCAGCAAGGGAGCCTCTCAGGTAAAATCCCCTGAACTTGTCCAGGCGATAAACACGCCTATGCCTGGAGTCTTCCTTACAGGTGGTGCGAGCGATGAAAACCTTCTATTTACCGCAAGCAAAACAGGCATTATACAGATCGACAAAGAGTCCTTTGCTCTTTCATTCGATGCAGAGATTTCCGACGGCATTACTCTCAGAAAGACATTTACGATAGACCCCAGGGCGTATTTCATCGGTTACAGGAATACAATCCTCAACTCTACAGATAAACCGAAGACATTGGGCCTTAATGTTGCACAAAAGGCATCATATCCCGTAAACGGCGATTTATCTAAAACAACTTTCAACGGGCCTGCGCTGTTAAACGGTAAACACCTCGAGGAATTCAAACTATCCAAAATAAAAGAAACTGGCCAGTTCAGACCGTTTACAGGCAACATAAAATGGTTCGGTCATGAAGATACATACTTCCTGAATGTAATAGTCCCGATAAATGCACCAGTTGCCATAGTTAATATTTCAAGGCTGGACAGCACGTACATTGCCAGCACATATTCACTTCAGTATGAGGTTCAGCCCGGGAAGGCCATTGAACAGGACCTGGGCATGTACATCGGCCCCAAAGAGTATAATTCATTAAAACTGTATTCGAAATACGGACTTAATACGGCACTGAGTTTCGGGTTCTTTGACATTGTTGCCAAACCGATGCTAATCAGCATGAACTGGATAAACAAGTATGTCGGCAGCTATGGATGGACAATCATTATCCTGACTTTCATTATAAAGATCATCCTTTATCCTCTTACATTGAAGAGCTTCAAATCCATGAAAGGGCTTCAGAAAATACAACCGCTGATGAAGGAGATCCAGGCGAAATACAAGGATGACAGGCAGCGTCAGAACCAGGAATTAATGAAGCTTTATAAAGACCACAAAATAAATCCGATGGGCGGTTGTCTTCCGCTTCTGCTTCAGATCCCGATACTGTTTGCCCTTTATAAAGTATTCCTGTCGGCTATCGAATTGCGTCAGACACCTTTTCATATTGTTGGCACCTGGCTTCCCGACCTCTCTGCACCCGACCCGTACCTGATAACCCCTCTTCTTATGGGTGCAAGCTGGTTTGTTCAGCAGAAGATGACCCCGACACCAGGGGACGCGATGCAGCAGAAAATAATGATGTTCATGCCGCTGATTTTTACATTCATGTTTCTGACATTCCCTTCGGGACTCGTTATTTATTGGCTTATCAGCAATATCCTGTCGATAATTCAGCAGGTTTATATTAATCGTTTAACGGAATAAAGGAGGAACCTGCCATAATGGAATACAAAGAATTTGAAGGCAGATCAGTTGATGAAGCAATAGTTCAGGCTATGAGGGCCTTTCGTGTAAGCTTTGAAGATCTTGATATACAGATTCTAGTTGAGGCTTCAAAGGGCTTTCTCGGAATGGGCGGAAAGAATGCGAAAATAAAGGCGCGACTGGCAACAGCAAGCGACAATGATTCACCAGTGGATATAGATGATACCAACTCTGAAATGCCGGAATCACAAGCTGGTGAAGAAATTTTACCATCATTAAAAGAAGTCCCTGAACAGGTCCTGATTGAAATGAAAATCGTGCTTACTGAGATTCTGGCGAAAATGCAGATTGAAAACTATGAAGTCAAGCTCAGAAGCGACGGGGTACTTGAAATCACGGGTGACGGAAGCGGGCTTCTAATCGGCAAGCATGGACAGACACTTGATGCACTGCAGTTCATTATCAATCGAATCGCCAATAAAGACAGACAAGATATGGTACACATAACGATTGACACAGAAAAATACAGGGAACGTCATATCGAACGTCTCAAATCAATGGCGATAAAGATGGGTCAGAAGGCAAGAAAAACGGGAAAATCGGTATCACTTGAAATGATGAATCCGTATGACCGCAGAATAATCCACCTTACCTTGAAAAGCGAACCCGACCTTAACACAAGAAGCATCGGAGAAGGGGTTTTTAAAAAGGTAATTATTCAACCCAAAACGAGGAAACAGCTACGATAAAACCCTCAACCGTTTTCGCAGAATCAACACCAAGAGGAACAGGTGCTATAAGCATTATAAGGATTACCGGTCCGGAAACATTTGAAATATTGCGTATAATTACAGGTATAAATGAATGGCCTCCTCATTTTCAGAAAAAGACTGGAATAAAAGATTCGAAAGGAACCCTCATCGATACGGCAATGGTCGTATTTCACCCCGGTCCGGCATCTTATACCGGAGAGGATACGGCCGAGATAAGCTGCCATGGGAACCCACTTCTGGTTAAGGCTGTTAACGATACCATAATAGCAACAGGTCTAGCAGTGCAGGCGGACAGAGGAGAATTCACCTCAAGGGCATATCAGAACGGGAAGATGGATATTGCCCAGGCTGAAGCTATCAGTGCCCTGATAGGTGCAAAGAGTTTTTGTGCAATTGAAATGGCAAAATCCCTCATGAACGGCAAACTCTCCGAGGGCATAACATCGATAAAGAACGACCTTGAGCAGATATATTCTGATTTTGAGGCTGATTTTATTCTCGATGAATCAGACCTTGATACCGACTGCTTTCTTCAGAAAATAGAACAGAAAATACAGATGCTTAAAGTGTATAAATCCAGCTATGATGAGGGCGGATATGCCTATTTCGGCATACGAACTGCAATAGCAGGACTGCCTAATGCCGGCAAGTCATCGCTTTTTAATGCAATACTTGGATATGACCGCGCAATCGTTCACGAGGAGGAAGGTACTACCCGCGACGTGATTAAAGAGCATCTGGAATTTGAAGGCCTTGACTTTATCTTTCTTGATACTGCCGGATTAAGGGATCTCGGAAAAGGCCCTGAAGCGGTTGGAATTGAAATGACCAAAAAGACAATGGATAACGCGGACATGGTCCTTTACGTTATAGACTCCTCAAAAGGAATTTCCGAAAAAGACAGGTACTGGCTCTCAAGCAGGAATAATATAATAGCCGTGCTCAATAAATCAGACCTCTGCACTGAACCTCTTGAAATGCCAGATGATGTCTTATCAGTCAGCGTATCAGCAAAATACAATACAGGGATCGACAGGCTTCTGATGGCAATGCGGAATCAGTTTCCCCAGGGGATTCCCTGCCTTTTCATTGAGAGGCATGGCGTATTGGTCAACAGGGCACTTGACGCACTCAAGGCTTTTAAAAACGGGCTCTTAACCGTTACACCCGATGCAGCGGTAACGGACCTCAAAGAGGCAATTACGGCTTTAAAATCCATTCTGGGTGAAGAGATGAACCAGGACATACTGGATGACATATTCTCCAGATTTTGTGTCGGCAAGTAATGAACAGCACTTTAAACATCTGGATAGGCGAGATCAGGCGTTTCAACAAATCGCTTCACCTTGTAGGACCGCAGGTTTTAAAAAACATCGAGACGGAAGTCGGCAACTGCCTGAAGCTTATCGAACCTGTAAATGAAGATATACTGGCAGATCTCGGCACTGGGTCAGGCATCCCGGGAATTCCGTTTGCAGTTATGCACCCCGATTCGAAAGTCATTTTAATTGAACGTTCAGAAAAAAAATGCACCTTTCTGAGACATTCCATCTCCTGCATGGGATTAAAAAATGTTGAAATTATTGAGACAGATCCTCTTGTCAGCAGTGTCGGTAAATTTCCGGCAGTTATATCAAGGGCATTTTCACCGAAAGAGTCTCTTATAAAGATTACCTCGGAGATACTGGAAAACAATGGCAGATTTTATTACATGGCCTCAGAGGAGCCTTCACTGGATATCAGATTTCTGCCGGGAAAATGCATCGATCCCGGTACATCATACGGAATGAGAATTTATACCTACAGGTTCAATCCTTGGAAATAGAAATTCTGCGGGAAGAGGTGCTCTTTTCCTTCGGCAGGTTAATTTCAAGTACGCCATATTCAAAATTGGCAGATATCTTATCCATATCTACCCCTTCCGGTAATTTGAAAGTTCTTTTGAATGAACCGTATTGCCTCTCAATAACATGATAGTTGTCAATTTTGTCATCCCGGGCTTTGATCTTGCGACCCCCAATGGATAAAGTGTTGCCGCTTATATCAACAATTATTTCATCTCTATTCAAACCGGGGAGTTCGGCCTTTATTGTCACGCTTTTATCATTTTCATATATATCGACAGGAGGAACAAGTTCCTGGGGACTTACCTGGAAAGCGGCGGGTTTAAGACTATCTTCAAATATTTTGTTCATCCTGTCCTGCAAATAGAGAATATCCCTCAAAGATTGTCTTTTAGAAACAGGCATATCTTCTCCTTTACAATGTCATATATTCGGTGTTTCCTTTAAGAGCGTCTTTAAGCTTAATCCTAACTGCATTTTCTATCTGGCGTACACGCTCTTTGGATATATTATATTTATTCCCCAAGTCTTCCAGCGTAAGCGGCCTGTCAACCATAAGCCTGTGTACGGCAATATCCCTTTCTCTTTCCGAGAGCGTTGAAAGTGCAGTTTCTATATGATTTTTAACGTTTTCACTGCGTTCTTTTTCAATAAACTTGTCTTCTGGATTTGACCTTGTATCTGCCAAAAAATCCAGGAAGCTGGTGTCGCTGTCTGTTGCTATCGGCGTGTCAAGAGACTGGTCCCTTGAAGAAAGCCTGGAGATAATATCCTCAATCTGCTTCTGATCAACAGAAAGCCTTGCAGAAATTGCCTGTGATCTTCTGTCAATATTCTGGCCCTCCATGTGTTCCTCTCTGGTGAGTTTATTAAGACCATAAAATAGCTTTTTCTGAAGCTTTGTCGTTCCGATTCTTACACTCGAGAAGAATTTCAGGATGTAATCGTGTATCATGGCTTTTACCCACCATACTGCATAGGTCATGAGCCTGTAGCCCTTTTCAGGATCATATTTCTTAACGGCAATCATCAAACCAATAGTACCTTCCTGTATAATATCTTCAATCGGTAGACCATATCCCTCATATTCCATTGCTATTCTTACAACATTTCTCAGATTCGATGTGACAAGTGTTTGTGCCGCATCAACATCATTTTGATCCCTCAGCCGTTTTGCCAGAGAATACTCCTCTTCTCTGGAAATCACAGGAAACATTTCAAATCTTCTAATAAGCTCTGATGAACTGTTATTTCTTATTACCGGCAGATTCATGTTTTTCCTTATCCTCCAGTTCTTAACCTATATTTTCTTTGTTTTACCGTCAATACTCGCCTTTTCTAAGCAAAATATAGACGAAATATTAAGCTTGAAAGATTCATTTATTTTTTGTAGATAATATAAACCTATGTAAATCTGTTCATCAGGGAGGTAATCTCTTAAAATGCTGAAGTTGAAGGGAAATCTAATATGGCTTCTGCTTTACGCATTAGTCTTTTTATCATGTTCCCACATGCCGCAGACATACCCCCCTCCCAATATAGAAGCGCATGAGGATAAGAAACAACCTCAAGGCAATGAGCCTTTTACACTCGATGAAATTAATCAGATACCGTCAGAAACAAATCAAACCGAATCCGATAAAAATCAGGTATTAAAGCAAGAGAACACTAATATTGATAATGAATATACAGAGAAGACTGAAGACGGTACTGAAGAGAAAGAAAGCACTGATACAAAGGTTTCAACCTATAAGTTGCCAGGCATGAACAGCAGTGAAACTAAAAAATACATTGACAAGGCACTCGGGAAAAACAAGGCTTATTATGTCTGCGTACTCAACCGCTTTGAAAAGGTGAGGCCGAGGATGGAGGCTATTCTAGAGGAGCAGGGCATTCCGAAAGATCTTGTATACCTGGCCTTTGTAGAGAGCGGCGGTAATCCCAATGCCTTATCTCCATCGGGCGCCGGAGGTTACTGGCAGTTTCTTCCCGGCACGGCAAGGCTTTACGGACTTAAAATCGACCGCTGGGTCGACGAGAGGAAAGATCTAGAAAAATCAACAAGGGCAGCAGCAAAATATCTCAACCAGCTTTATAAAATGTT